>DATCJJ010000003.1:0-61956 GCA_036562845.1 Gaiellaceae bacterium
CGGGGCGTGCGCGACCGCCCTGGACGCATTTCGGGCCGCGAACAACGCTGTAGACGCGCAGCTCGTCATCGAGCTCGAGGTCATGGTGAACCGAACGCAGGGTGAGATCGAGCGCCTGGCCGCGCACCTCGCACAGACCGCCTAGGTAAAAGAACCCTCAGGCGCGATTTCTCGTCCAACCTGCCGAAAAGCGGCTACCGTGGCCGTGTGTCGCGCGAGGAACGGCTAGCCCAGAACGAAGATTTCTTCCGGAGCGTGAACGAGCGCATCCGCGATCTCGCGGGCCGACATGGATCAGACGAGCACAGGTACGAGTTTCTCTGCGAGTGCGGCGATACGGCGTGTGTCGAGCGCGTCACCCTGTCCCTCGAGGAGTACGAGGCTGTCCGTGCGGACGCAACCCGGTTCGTCCTCGCCGAAGGACACGACGACGCGACGATCGAGAAGGTGGTCGAATCAGCTCCCGATCACGTCGTGGTCGAGAAGGTTGGCGTTGCTGGCGCCGTCGCGCAGGCACTCGACCCTCGGGCTGCCTGACCGAACCGCGCATCCCTAAGTCGTCGGCGTTCCGTCCCCGTTGCTCGTAAGCCCTCCGTCGAGCTCGGAGAGCGTGGCCGTGATCTCCAGTCGAAGCTCGTCGGCCACGCGGAGCGCCTCGACGAGCCGGACGTCCTCGAGCGCGCGGAGCGCCGGCACTTCATGCTCCAGTACGGCGAGGATCGCCGACAGCCGCGAGCGCGCTTCGACGTCACTCATGCGAAGTACAGCACTATCAGGATCGCGGCGAGAACCGCGGCGGCGGCCCACAACCAACCGGCAATTCCGAGCCGGCGCGCCGATCGAGACAACCTCCGCACACGGGAAGAACGTTTCGACGCGGCGCTGCGACACGGCCAGGCCTCAAGTCGTGGGCCGATGCGGCGAGGAGCCTCCGACGGGAGGCGCTGGAGAGAGGATCAGCCAGGCAACTATCTCGCGGCCGAGCGGCGACTCGACCCGATCGACCCGGCCAGTGGGGGGATGCGTCGGTGCCTCTTCGGAGACCGATACGTGAGGGCGCGTACGCGCGAGGCGGACATCCGCCCTGCGGGGCCTGGCAGCCGCCTCTCGACCTTCGTCGCCCCCGATTGGCCGTTCGGCCTGAAAGCACGGGGCGGAATGTGGATCAATTCCCGTGGGTGCGTTGCGCACTCTCCGGCGGAACTCCCATGACGCTTGTGGTGGAGAGTCAGGGCGTCCGGCGTGAAATCGTCGCAACGCACCCGCTGCGCTCCCCGTTCGAGTGAACGTGTGCGGCAGAGCGCACGCTCTGCCCTCGCGCGGCATCTGACTCGGTGAGGGGTCGGGCCTGGCGGCGGCGTCGCCTGGCCCCTCCTTCCTGCCCGCCGTCAGCGGATCGCGTGATCGGTCAGGCCGACGGCGTAGCGCAGGCCTGCGGCGACGAGCACGAACGTGGCGGTCAGCGTCGGGAAGATGGCGACGAGGATCGCGAGCCCGAGCGGCATGTGCATCACCGCAGTGTTGAGGAGCGGGACGGCAAAGCCCGGCACGATCCAGGCTGCGCCGAAGCACACTGCGGCGCCGAGCAGCGATCGCGGCGCGAGCGACGGCACCCTGACGATCAGCCAGAGGGCGACGAGGGCGCTCGCGACTGCGACGACGAGAAGATACGCGTTCGCGTGCACACGATAGGAACGTCTGAGCAACCCGCTCCGATACGCCCCCGTTGTAGGAGGTATGGCATACGGAATCCTCTTCCTCCGCGTCGTCGTCGGGCTTCTGTTCTTCGGCCACGGCGCGCAGAAACTGTTCGGCTGGTTCGGCGGCCACGGGCCGCGCGCTACTGCCGGGTTCCTCGGTCAGCTCGGCTTCCGGCGGGAGCACGCACTGCCGATGGCCCTCATGGCGGGCCTCTCCGAGGCCGCGGGCCTGCTTTTCGCCTTCGGCTTCCTGACGTCGCTCGCGGCGCTCGGGATGGCGTCGGTGATGGTCGTCGCGGTCGCCACGGTGCACTGGCGCAACGGCCTATGGAGCACCGACGGCGGCTACGAGTTCAACCTCGTCCTCTGGGCCGTGGCGATCGCGGTCACGGCGAGCGGCCCCGGCCGCTTCTCGCTCGACGCGCTGCTCGGCTGGGTCGACAACGCGAGCGGCGTCTGGTGGGGCGTCGGCGTGCTCGTCGTCTCGCTCGCCGGCGGCGCACTCGTGATGAGGCTGCGCGAGCCGCAGCTCCCCGCCGAGGACACGGACGCGGCGCTCACGCGCGAGCAGGAGCGCGAGACTCAGACGATCGTCAGCTGACGATATGCACCGAGCCCGGAGACGCCGACGCCGACGAGGCGGAGCGCTCCAGGCCGGTCGCGCAGCCCGCGGTCGAGCAACCGGCACGCGAGCGTCGCGATCTCGTCGGCGTCGTCGATGCCGTGGTCGAGCGACGTCGAGCGGCTGCGGATCGAGAAGTCCGCGTAGCGGAGCTTCGTCGTGACGGTGCGCGCAACCTCGCCCCGCCGCTGCAGGCTCTCGGCCACCTCGCCAGCCTGCCGTCGCAGCTCCTCGTGGAGGAACTCGCGGTCGACGATGTCGCGCTCGAAGGTGTTCTCCGACGAGATCGAGATTCGCTGCACCTCGAGCTCGAGCCCGCGAGGGTCGATGCCGCGCGCCCGATCTCGCAGTGCGGCGCCGACGCTCCCCGGCAGCATCCGCTTCAGCTCGGCGTCGGTCAGTGCGGCGAGCGCGCCGATCGTCTCGACGCCGGCGGGACGCAACCGCGCCTCCGCCTTCGGCCCGACGCCGGGCAGTCGGCGGACGTCGAATGGTGCGAGGAACGCCGCCTCCTGGCCCGGCACGACGACGGTGAGCCCTCCGGGCTTGCGTGCGTCGCTCGCCACCTTGCACACCACTTTGCACGGCGCGACGCCGAGCGAGCACGTCAGCGACGTCGCCGCCCGCACCGCGGTCTGGACCGCCTCGGCCACGACGCGCGCATCGAGAAAGTCCGCCGCGACCTCGCCGACGTCGAGGTAGCCCTCGTCGATGCCGGTCTGCTCGATCGTTGGGACGATCCCGCGCACGATCGACCAGACATGGCGAGAGTACTCGCGGTAGAGCTGGTGGCGCGGGCGGACGAACACCGCGTGCGGGCACCGCCGGATCGCCTCGGCGGCGCTCATCGCCGAGTGGATGCCGAACCCCCGCGCGACGTAATTCGCGGTCGCGACGACGCCGCGCCCGCGGGGGTCGCCGCCGACGACGAGCGGCCTCGTCCGCAGCTCCGGGCTCTCGAGCTCCTCGACGGCGGCGTAAAACGCGTCGAGATCGAGGTGCGCGAGGATCACGCGAACAAATGTACGGCTACGTCACGACGGCGGGCGCCTCCGGCGGCTCGACATTCCTCTCGAGGTGCCGCTCGACCTTTCGATCGGGGCGCGCGACGAGGAGGTACGCGGCGCCGAGGATGGCGATGAGGAAAATCACGAACAGTGTGATCCAGTCGAGGTTGATGAACGCGCGCGCGCTCGAGAGCCCCGAGGGGTAGACCGAGTTCAGGAAGAACGCTCCGAGGTAGACGGCTGCGGCGATCGACACCGGCCACCCCCACTTCCCGAGCCTGAAGCTGCCCTGAGGCTCCCAGCCGCGCGCCCGCGCGATGATCGCCGCGATCACGGTGAGCAGGAACGACAGGTAGATGCCGCTGACGCCGAAGGAGACGAGCGCGACGAGCGCATTCACGTGCGCCGGATACGTGATGAACCAGATGTGGTAGTTGCTGCCCGGGTTGATCCAGACGAGCAGGGCGAACAGCACGGTGATGACAGCTCCGACGAGCAGCGCGTTCGCCGGCGTCTTGAACCGGCGATGGACGTGTGAGAGCCAGCCCGACGCGGGCAGCGCGCCGTCGCGCGCATAGGAGAAGACGAGCCGGCCGCCCGCACCCTGGACCGAGGAGCCGCACGAGAAGAAGGCGAAGATGATGAGCAGGAGGAGGATGTCCTGCATCCAGCTCGGCAGCTGGCCGAGGATGAACGGGATGCCGCCGCCCCTGATCGTCGCACCGACCGGGTCGTGCTTCGCCATCGCGAGCAGGAGGCCCGCGGTGAGGATGAACGAGGCGATCCCGCCCCAGATCAGCGCGGCGCGCATCGCCTTCGGAATCTGGCGACCCGCGTCCTTCGTCTCCTCGGCGATGTCGCCCGCCGATTCGAAGCCGTAGAAGATGTAAACCGGCGCCAGTACGGCGATCAGCGCCGCCGCGAGCCAGCTCCCGTGGAAGTTGTAGCCGAGTGCGTTGTGCGCGGCGTGCTGCGCGCCCTGCGTCGAGAAGAGGAAGCCGAGGCCGTGATGGAAGCCGTGGATCGCGAGGACGATCGCGATGCCGAGCGTGCCGAGGATCTCGACGTAGACCCCGAACTTCGCGACGTCGGCCATGATCCGGGCGCCGGTGACGTTCACCAGCGTCTGGACTGCGAGCAGGATCAGCGTGATGACGAGGATCGTCCCGTGGCCCGCGGGGTTGAGGTTCCAGCCGAACCAGTTGTGCGTCAACGCCGCGACGTAGCCGACGACGCCGGTGTCGACCGACGCGACCGTGATCAGCAACGCGAAGCCGTAGAACCAACCGACGAACCAGCCGTAGCGTGGGCCGACGGAGAACTTGCTGTACTGGTAGAGCGCCCCGGCGACCGGGTAGTTGCTCGCCAGCTCGCCGAAGACGAGGGCGACGAGGAGCATCCCCGCGACCGGCAGAAAGGTGAGCCAGATGTAGGCGGGGCCGCCCATGCCGAGGCCGATGACGAAGAGCGAGTAAATCCCGACCATCGGCGACAGGTACGTGAACGCGACCGCGAAGTTCGAGAACAGGCCGAGCACGCGGTTGAGCTGCGGCCGGTAACCGAGGCTCTCGAGCCGCGCGTCGTCGCTCCCAATCCCTGTCGTCATTCATCCTCCTCCGGTCGGCGTTGGCTACGTCCGGCGAATCTCTGCCGTCGCAGCGGCGTTGTCAATGCCTCGGCGCGTAGATCACGAAGGGACCGACACTGCGGATTGCGTAGCGTTCGCGCCGCAACGCCGTGACGATCGGGTTGCTGTAGGGCTCTGGGTCGAGGAACACGAAGCCGTGCCGCGCACGCGCGACCTCGCGTTGGTACGGCGGCCAGCGCACGCGGAGCGGCGGGTCGGGAGTCACCTGGCCGTCGTGGGTCGACCAGTGCAGCCAGTCGTCGTAGGTGGCGACGATCCGCTCGTTCGTCTCGAAGTCGAGGCGGTACGCAATCCAGTAGTCGGCGTAGACGCGGTCGAGTCGGAGCCCGTCGAGCGCCGCGACCAGCGGCGTCAGGTCGCGCGGCGTCGGCGGCGGCCAGTGCGGCCGGTCGGCGGTCAGCCACGTGTCCATCCGCTGGAGGGTGACGGCGGAGACGGCCCCCGCCGCGACCAGCACGGCAGCGGCGCGCCACTGGCTCGTCGCGACCGAGGCGAGCAGCAACGCGACGACGGGGGCGACGACGATCAGGTAGATCGGATGCGACGTGAGAATCGCGACGCGGTGCGAGATCGCCCAGAGGAAGGGGAACGCGAGCGCGACGCCGTAGATCAGCCCGGCGCTCGACCGGCGCCCGCGCACCGCGCCCCACAGGAACGCGCCGAGCAGGAGCGCGTAGACGGCGAGCGTCAGCACCCTCGGGAGCAGCGCCTGGCCCGTGAGCGGCGCGCGCAAGCCGAGCAGCATCGGCAGGAGCGGCGAGACGAACAGACGCAGCCCGTGGAAGTAAGCCGACAGGCCGGCGCGCGCGAGCACCGAATGCCAGTCGTTCTCGATGTTCCACACGAGCCACGGAAGCGCGCCGATCGCCGCCGCGAGCAGCGCGGCCCACACATGGCGCAGCGCGCGCGGTCTCCGCCAGAGCGTCCACGCGATCATCGGTCCCGCGATCGGGATGATCTGCGCGCTCTCCCAGAATGCGAGCCCGAACACGAGGCCGAAGAGCGCGACGCGGACGAGCGACGGTTCCTCGACGATGCGGAGCGCCAGCAGCAGCAGGAGCGCGCAGTCGAGCAGCGTCGCGCCGTAGAACCCGAAGGCCGGCGTCGTGTGGACGATCGGGTACGGCGGCCAGATCCAGACGAGGAGGCCTGCGACGACGCCCGGCAGCTCGCCGAACGTTCGCCGTCCGACGCGCCAGACGACGGCGGCCGCGGCCGCCGTCAGGAGCATCGGCACGATCCGCAGCGCGAGCAGGCTCGTCCCGAACACGACGAAGAACGGCACGGTAAGGAGCGCCTCCTGCGAGCCGCCGTACGGCTGCCCCCAGAAGAACACGGTGAAGTCGCCGTGCAGCGCGTGACGCGCCATCAACCCGACGATCGCCTCGTCCGAGTCGGGCGCGCCGAGCGCCGACCGGTAGATCCAGACGCGGAAGGCGACGCCCGCGGCGATCGCGGCCGCGATGCCGAGCCATTGCAGTCGGTTCAACGAGGGAAGCACGCGTCCAGCGGTCCGAAGGCGCGCAGCACGCCGGCGCACGGAAGCGGCGAGGCGTCACGAAGGCGGTCCCGGGTCCGGACCTGCGCGGTGACGCCCTCCGGCGCGCCGAGCTTGCCCCACACGAGGTACTCGGTCGCGGGATCGTCTGCGTCGAGCCCGCGCGCCCTGAGGGCTGCCGCGAGCGCAGCCGTGTCGTCGTAGACGACGCCGTAATCACCCGCCGTACCCCCCTCGCGCAGGACGAAGTCCTGAAACGAGAGGCTGAACGCGACGTAGCCCGCGATCACCACCGCCGCGACGGCCGGCACCAGCACGGCGGCGCCGCGTTCGCCGAGGAAGCGGCCGGCGTCGACCAGCCCGAGCGCGGCGAGGACGAACGAGACCGGATAGCTGACGATCAGGTAATGCGGCCCGACACCGCTCGCGCGCGAGGAGAGATAGGAGAGCCAGATGCCGACGAGCCAGACGATGAGCAGCGCGCGGCGCGCAGCGTCCTCCTCGAGCTCGACGAACGGCCACCGTCGCACGCGCCGCACACCGCGCGCGACCACCACCGCGCAGGTGAGCATCCCGAGCACGAGCAGGACGACGACCGCGACGCCCGCGATCCTGCCGAGGGTCCAGACCGCGCCGGCGTCGTCCGCAAAGGCGTTCCGGCTCGCGCCGACGACGAAGTTCCAGCCGCCGGCACCCGCAAGATGAACCGTCTGCCGGATCGCCTCGATCGTCCCGGTGCCGCGCGCTGAGGTGCCGTGACCGCGACCGTTCTCGGCGATGAGCGTGAAGTCTCGGAAGCCGTGCTTCGCGTCGTGGGCGAGCCACGGCGCGAGGAGCACGAGCCCGATCGCGACGCCGACGGCGAGCGAGAGCGGGCGGATGTTGCGAGCGCGGTAGACGAGAACCGCGAGCACCGGCAGCGCGAGCGCGACCGCCGAGAGGTTGAGCTGCATCGCGATCGACAGCAGCACGGGAAGGAGCAGGACGACGCGACTCGATCCGCGCTCGAGCACCGTGAAGAGGCTCCAGAGCAGCGCGACCATGACGATCGGCAGGAGATCCTGCTGCCACAGGTGCCGCCCGTAGAGGACGGCCCAGGGAGCGGTCGCGAAGAAGCCGACGCCGAGCAGCGCGACGCCGCCGCCGAAGCGGCCGCGGAGCAACGGGTAGGTGAGCGCCACGGCGAGCGACGCGAGCACCGCGACGACGCCGGTCGCGAAGAGCGGGCTGTTCGACACGGCGAGCATGCCCGCGACGACGTAGACGTACAACGGCGGGTTCGCCGCGCCGGAGCTCGAGGTCAGCCCGACGGTCCGGAGGTCGCCGTGGAGGATGTCGTGGCCGATCCGAAGCGCGATCGCCTCGTCGGCCTTGAACTCGGCAAGGCCGAGGTGTCGCAGCCGGAGCCAGGCGGCGAGCACGACGAGCGCGCCCGCGCAGACACCCTCCCAGCGCTGCGACGTCGAGAGGCGCACCGGAGCACCGTACTCGACTGCTCGGCGCGCAATCTGGCCGTGGGACTAGGCTCCGGCCGTGGCCGTGCTCACGTCGCAGGTCGACCGCTCCGAGGAGTTCGCGCGGCGGCGGAACCGGATGAGCGAGCTCGTCGCCGAGCTGCGGGAGCGGACCGCGCAGGTTGCCCGAGGCGGCGGCGAGCGCGCCGTCGAACGGCATCGCTCGCGCGGAAAGCTGACGGCGCGCGAGCGGATCGACCGGCTCGTCGACCCCGACACCGCGTTCCTCGAGCTGAACGCGCTCGCCGGCTGGGAGATGTACGACGGCGAGGCGCCGGGCGCCGGGATCGTCACGGGGATCGGCGTCGTCGAGGGCCGAGAGTGCGCCGTCGTCGCGAACGATGCAACCGTCAAGGGCGGCTCGTACTTCCCGCTGACGGTGAAGAAGCACCTGCGCGCGCAGGAGGTCGCCGCACAGAACCGGTTGCCGTGTCTGTACCTGGTCGACTCCGGCGGCGCGTTCCTCCCGCTGCAGGCCGAGGTCTTCCCCGACCGAGACCACTTCGGCCGCATCTTCTTCAACCAGGCCCAGATGTCGGCCGCCGGAATCCCGCAGATCGCCGTCGTGATGGGGTCGTGCACCGCAGGCGGCGCGTACGTGCCGGCGATGAGCGACGAGACGATCATCGTCCGCGGCACCGGGACGATCTTCATCGGCGGACCGCCGCTCGTGAAAGCCGCGACCGGCCAGGACGTGACGGCGGAGGAGCTGGGCGGCGCGGACGTGCACACGCGCAGGTCCGGTGTCGCCGACCACTACGCCGTTTCGGACGAGCACGCGCTCGCCATAGCCAGAGGGGTAATCAGACATAGCCCCCTACAGCACTCTCCATCACCATGGGAGACGGCCGAGCCCGAGCCGCCGGCCGCAGATCCCTCGGACCTGTACGGCCTGATCCCGGAGAACTTCCGGCACCAGGTCGATGCGCGCGAGCTGATCGCTCGCATCGTCGACGGTTCCCGCTTCCAGGAGTTCAAGCAGCTCTACGGCGAGACGCTCGTCACCGGGTTCGCGCACGTCGAGGGCTACCCCGTCGGGATCCTCGCGAACAACGGCGTCCTCTTCGCGGAGTCGGCGCAGAAGGGCGCGCACTTCATCGAGCTGTGCTGCAAGCGGAAGATCCCGCTCGTCTTCCTCCAGAACATCACCGGCTTCATGGTCGGCCTCGAGTACGAGGCCGGCGGGATCGCCCGCGACGGCGCGAAGCTCGTCATGGCCGTTGCGAACGCGCAGGTGCCGAAGTTCACCGTCGTCACGGGCGGCTCGTTCGGCGCGGGGAACTATGCGATGTGCGGCCGTGCGTACGAGCCGCGGCAGCTGTGGATGTGGCCGAACGCGCGCATCTCCGTGATGGGCGGCGAGCAGGCGGCGACCGTGCTCAAGATGGTCGGCGACGTCGACGAGGACGAGATCCGCTCCAAGTACGAGGTCGAGGGGAACCCGTACTACTCGACCGCACGGCTGTGGGACGACGGCATCATCGACCCGCTCGACACGCGGCGCGTCCTCGCGCTCGGCCTTGCCGCCGCACGCAATGCGCCTATCCCGGACACGACGTTCGGCGTCTTCAGGATGTGATGGGCTACTCCGTCGTCCACATCGACGAGATCGAAGGCACGGGCCCCGGCGGCGCGGTGCGGTTCGTCCGGCGCCGGCTCGGCGTGGAGGCGTTCGGGATCAACTGGTTCGAGATCGCGCCCGAGATGGAAGGCGTCGAGCACAACGAGCAGTCCTCGGGCCAGGAAGAGGTGAACGTGATCGTCCGCGGGAGCGGCGTGTACCGGATCGAGGACGAGGAGGTTCCCTTCACCGCCGGCAGCGTCTTCCGCTTCGACCCGGAGACGAGACGGCAGGTCGTCGGCGGCCCCGAGGGCTGCACGATGATCGCCGTCGGTGCACGCCGCGGGTCGTACGAGCCGCGGGGCAACTTCTGATCGCGCGGATCCTCATCTGGAACCTCTTCGACTCGAAGACGACGCTGGACGAGCTGCGCGAGCGGCTGCCGGCGCTGCCGGAGGGCGACTGCTGGGTCTCGAGCGGCGCGCAGGACCGTCTCGGGCTGATCGCGTTCGGCGACGACCTCCCCGACCTCGGCGACGTCCCGGCCCTGATCGGTGCGGACCCCGTGATCGCCGAGGAGTTCGACGTCGAGTGAACCGCGCGGCGGCGGCCGTCGCTCTCGCGACCTGCATCCTGCTCGGCTGTTGGTCGCTGGCACACCATCTCGCCGCGCAGCACAAGCTTCTCGTCGACACGCCGGTGTACGAGCGGTACGGGGACGCCGTCGTGCAGGGCAAGGTCCCGTACCGGGACTTCAGGCCCGAGTACCCGCCGCTCTCGCTGCCGACGTTCATCCTCCCCTCCCTCGTCGCCGGGCGGCATCACAAGGCCGACTACACGCGCTGGTTCGACCGCGAGATGGCGGTCTGCGCCATTCTCGTCCTGCTCGGCGTCGCGCTCATCACGACCCGGCCGACAGCGCTCGGGCTCGTCGCCGTCGCGCCGGTGCTGCTCGGTCCCGTCGTCCTCACGCGCTTCGACTACTGGCCGACTGCGCTCGCGGTGCTGGCGCTTGCCGCGTTCCTCCGGAACCGGCTGACGGCCGCCGCGATCCTGCTCGGCGCGGCGATCAGCGCGAAGCTCTGGCCGGCCGCGATCGGCCCCGTTCTGTTCCTCCATCTGTGGCGCACGCGCGGCGCGCGCGTCGCGGCCGCATTCGCCGGCGGCGTCGTGGCCGTGACGGCTGCGTTCTTCCTACCCTTCGCGATCATCGCGCCGGAGGGCGTTCGCTACAGCCTGCACCGCCAGTTCGGGCGGCCGATCCAGATCGAGAGCCTCGGCGGCGTGGTCCTGATCTGGATCCACCGCTTCTTTCACACCACGATCAACGTGAAGTCGTCGTTCGGCTCGCAGAACATCGACGGCTTCGGCTACCACGCGATGACGATTGCGACAACCGTCCTCATGGTCGCCGCGCTCCTCCTCGTCTGGTGGAAGTCGCGCAACGTCGTCGTCGGGAGTGCGGCCGCGGTCGCCGCCTTCCTCGCGTTCGGCAAGGTCTTCTCGCCGCAGTTCATGGTCTGGCTCGTCGCGTTCGTCCCGCTCGTCCCGGGCGCGGCGCTCGCAATTCTGCTCGTTGCGGGCCTGCTGCTCACGCAGGCGTGGTTCCCCCGCCACTACTGGGACTTGACGAACTCGCTCGCACTGCGGGAGTCGGCAGAGGTGCTGCTCCGCGACCTGATCGTCGTCGCGCTGCTCGTGCTCCTCACCCTGCGAGCGCGGCGTCCAGATCCCGCTCCTCTTCCTGCGTCAGCAGGCGCAGCGGCGGTCGAACCTCGGCCCGAACCGGAACGCCCCGCCGCCTGACGACGTGCTTCAGCGCCGCATGGCGCGGAAACCGCTCGATCGACTCGCGAAGCGACGCGAGCTCGTCGCTCCGGTCCCGCACGGCTGCGACGACCCGCTCCGGGAACGCGCTTGCGAGTGCCGAGACGGCGCCGACGGCGCCCGCGTCGATCCCGCGGCCGATGAACGCCTCCGGGCCGACGAAGACGTCGAGGCCCACGTCGAGATACCGGGCGAACTTCTCGTACGGCGAGTCGGAGACCTTCATGCCGGCGAGGTTCGGCGCGGCATCGCGCAGGCGATCGAGGACGTCGCGCGAGACGGCGTACCCGCTCGCCCGTTCGAACTCGTACACGTAGAACGGCACCGGCGCGCACGCGCGCGCCGCAGCCGCGAGGTGCGCGAACAGCGCGTCGTCGTCGAGCGGAAAATACGGCGGCGGGATCACCGCGACCGCGTCCGCAGCGATTGCCGCCGCGTACTCCGCGAGCGCTACGGTGTCCCGCGTCGTCTGCATCCCGGCGTGGACGGCAACCTGCAGCCGGCCCGCCACAGCGTCGACGAACGCGCTCGCGATCTCCTTCCGCTCGCCGAGGTCGAACAGCATTCCCTCCCCCGTCGTCCCCATGGCGAGCACTCCGTCCAGGCCGCCGGCCGCGAGAAACTCGACGTACGGCCCGACGGCGTCGCCGTCGAGAGCGCCGTCACGCAGGGGCGTGAGCGCCGCAGCTATTGCACCTCGCAGCATGGGCGCAGTCTAGGCTCCGGCCTATGCTCGCCCTCGCAGCTGCCGCCGTCGTCACGTGGTCCGGCTGCGAGCACCGGCCGCGCGTCCGGCCGAAGTCGATCGTCGTCGCCTGCGCCGACGCCAACTTCTACGTGGCGAACATCCGGTGGTCGCAGTGGCGCACGATGCGCGCCGTCGGCGTCGGCACGGCGCACGTGAACGACTGCAAGCCGACCTGCGCCGCCGGCAGCTTCCACACGTTCCGCGTCGCGCTCCGCCTCTCTCGCGTCGTCGGCTGCGTTCCCGGGCGGCGGGAGTTCGCGCGGATCGAATGGAGCGGCGCACAGTCGGGGAACGAGACGCTCCCCTGCAGCTTCCTGCGTCTGAAGCCGTGACCGCGGTTCGCACCGAGCGGGACGGCAACGTGCTCCGCGTCACGCTGGCGCGACCCGAGCGCAGGAACGCGTTCGACGCGGCGCTGATCGCGGAGCTCACGCAGGCATTCGTCGACGTCGGACGTGCGCGCGCGGTCGTCGTCGCCGGCGAGGGCGCGAGCTTCTGCGCCGGTGCGGACGTGGACTGGATGCGCGCATCGGCGTCGCTGTCGTTCGACGAGAACGTCGCGGACGCGAACGCGATGCGGCAGATGTTCGAGGCGATCGACCGCTGCCCGGCGCCGGTCGTCGCGCGCGTCCACGGCCATGCGCTCGGCGGCGGCGCGGGCCTCGTCGCCGCGTCCGACATCGCGATCGCCGCGCCGGCTACGGAGTTCGCGTTCTCGGAGGTGAAGCTCGGGATCATCCCCGCCGTCATCTCGCCGTTCGCGCTCGCGAAGATCGGCGCGGCCAACGCGCGCCGCTACTTCGTCACCGGCGAGCGATTCGACGCGGCGACCGCGCTGCGGCTCGGGTTGGTCAGCGAAGTCTCGGAGGATCTCGACGGCGCGGTCGAGCGCACCGTCGACGAGCTGCTGAGCGCCGGGCCGCAGGCGGCGCGCTGGGCGAAGCGCCTCGTCCGTGAACGCCCGGAAGGCGCCGAGACCGCTCGCTGGATCGCCGAGCGTCGCACGTCGGACGAGGGACAGGCAGGCCTCGCGGCGTTCCTCGACAAGCGGAAGCCTCCGTGGACGTGAGCTCCGACCCGTTCGAGGCGCTCGTGCTCGAGGCGCTCGCGGAGATCCCGGACGAGTTCCGGCGCCATCTGGACAACGTCGCGATCGTGATCGAGGACGAGCCGCCCGCGCCGTGGCTCGGCGTCTATCAGGGATACACGACGCGGTATCGCGACCTTCCCGGCAAGCGGCCCGACGTGATCCGCTTCTTCCGCGGCCCGATGCTCCGGTCGTACGGCCACGACCCCGAGCTGCTCGCGCGCGAGGTGCGCCGCCTCGTCCGCCACGAGGTCGCGCACCACTTCGGGATCAGCGACGCCCGCCTGATCGAGCTCGACCGCTACTGACCGAGGCGCAGCAGGCCCCGGCGGCGGTGTGCCGTGAGGTAGCGCGCCCCCTCGGCGCCGGCGACGACCGTGCGCGGAGCGTCTTTCGGAACGATCCGAGCTTCGCCGGCGCGAAGCTCCGCGCCGTCGAGGAGGATCGATCCGGCAAGGACGACGTAGACGACGTCGAGCTGCGAGACGGTCTCCCCCGGCCCCCCGCCGGCCGGCCATTCGAGAATCGTCGCGTTCAGCTCCTCGCTCTCGGCGCCCCAGATGGGACCACCGCGCATCAGTAGCCGAGCGTGGCGAGCAGGCGGGAGGTGACGTGGACGTCGCGGCTCGCGCTCGCGAACCGGCCGTCGTCGGCGACCTCCACGCGGTACGTCCCGGCCTGGAGGTGCAGCGGCGTGTGGAACGTCCCGCGCGCGTCGAGCCGTGGATGGGCGACGAGGCGCCAGCCCGAGGCGACGCGACGCCAGACGCTGAGTGCGCCGTGGGTCACGGGCTCGACGGCGCCGGCGAGGACATTCGAGCCCGCAGGCGTCACGTCGAGCTGCGGCGCGACATCGACCGCGACCTCTGGGCCCGTGAAGCCGGCGACGCTCAGGCGGTAGAGCGTGTGGGCCTGCGGCTCGACGGTCACGCGCTCGCTTCCCGTGACCGTCTTCAGCCGCTTCCAAGTCCCGAAGCCGATGCGCCGCTCGAGCCGCGCTCCGGGAACGCCGGCGACCCGAGCGCGCAGGGTCAGCTTGTCGCCGTACCGGACCTGCGGCTGCGCCGAGGTGAGCGTCAGCTCGCCGACGTCGAACCACGTCGACTGGAGCCCGAGCTTCTGGCGGAAGGCCGTGCCCGAGAGCCGGCGGTTCCCGATGCGGACCGACGTGACGCGGCCGTCGGTCGCGTGCACGACGCTGAGCTCGCCCGCGCCGGGCAGCTTCGCCGCCGAGAGCACGACCTGCCAGTCGTGGTGCGGCGACGCGATGTCGTACGGATCGCTCACCGAGCGCAGGTACGGGAGGTCGCCGAGCTGCGGCCACACCTCGCGCACGTCCGCCGTGCGGCCGCCGGACGTCGAGAAGAAGAACGTGAGCGCGACGCGGCCGTGCCAGGTGAGCACCTGCAGCGACGTCCGCTGCACCGCGAAGTTCGTCTGCGGCGTCTCGTACGCGATCCCGCCGTAGACCTGGCTGCGCGTGTCCGAGAAGAGGTCGAAGTGCCGGTTCGGGTGGAGCGTCGCCAGCGCGTAGGACCGCGCCGCGACCGCCTGCGCCTCGAGCGCAGAGAGCCCCCAGTCGTGCGGCATCTCGCCGCCGACGACGCCGCGGATGTAATCGTCGAGGTCGACGGAGTTGACGATGGAGAGCCGCTTGCCGCCGCTGCGGACGATGAGCAGCCCGTGGTACGGGCGGCCGTTCAACGTGAGCGGCGCGCTCGGGCAGTCGAAGACGAGCGGCGAGTGCAGCGCGCGCTGCGCGGGAACGACGGTGACCGACTCGGCATGCGCGTGCCGCTTGCCCGCGATGCGGACGCGCTTGTGCCCGACCGGAAGCTTCAGCGACGCATCGACCGTGTACGCCGACGGCGGCAGCGCATACGTCCGCCCGGTCGCGTCGCTCACGCGAATCCCGCCGGCGCACGCGACGGTGGCCTTTCGCTGACTCGCCGCGAGCAGCACGCGAACGCGCGAGACGAGGGTCGGCGCGAGCTGCGTGCCCGGGTAGTAGTGGGCGAGGATGCGGCGGTAGCTCCAGCCGTGCAGCGCGAACCCGTGCGCACCCCACTGGCTCATCCCGACCCCGTGACCCCAGCCGTGTCCGGTGACGACGAGCTTCGTCGCACCCGACGCGGGTGCGGCAAGGATGAGTGCAAAGAGAGCTGTCAGACCCCAACGCCGCATGAAAGACGCGGCAGGGTACCGCACTTTAGGCTTCCTCGTCGTGCTCGAGGTGCACACAGTCCTCGTCGCAAACCGGGGTGAAATTGCGCTCCGCATCTTCCGGGCATGCGCTGCCGACGGCCTCGCCGCGGTCGCGGTCGTCGCGCCGGACGACCAGGGTGCGCTGCATGGGCGAAGCGCGGATGCGACCGTCGAGATCGCGTCGTACCTCGAGCCGGGCGAGATCGTCCGCGCCGCGCGCGAGGCGGGTGCGGATGCCGTCCACCCCGGCTACGGCTTCCTCTCCGAGAGCGCCGAGCTCGCGGAGGCGGTGCTCGCCGCGGGACTGACCTGGATCGGCCCGCCACCGGCGGCGCTCCGCGCGGGCGGCGACAAGCTCGCCGCCAAGCGGACGGCAGAGGAGGCCGGCGTCCCCGTGCTGCCGTCGGGCACGCCGGAGGAGGTCGGACTGCCGCTGCTCGTCAAGGCGGCGGCGGGCGGCGGCGGCCGCGGGATGCGGATCGTCCGCGACGCAGCCGAGCTCGACGCTGCAGTCGAGGCGGCACGGCGCGAGGCGCTTGCCGCGTTCGGCGACGACACCGTCTTCTTCGAGCGCTACCTCGAACGTCCGCGGCACGTCGAGATCCAACTCCTCGCGGACACACACGGCACGGTCGTGTCGCTCGGCGAGCGCGAGTGCTCGATCCAGCGGCGGCACCAGAAGGTGCTCGAGGAGTCGCCGTCGGCAGCAGTCGATCCCGGCCTGCGCGCGCGCATGAGCGAGGCGGCGGTCGCGTTCGCCCGTGCGATCGGCTACGTCAGCGCGGGCACGGCCGAGTTCGTCCTCGACGGCCGCGACTTCTACTTCCTCGAGCTGAACGCGCGGATCCAGGTCGAGCATCCCGTCACCGAGCTCGTGACCGGCGTCGACATCGTCCGCGAGCAGCTCCGGATCGCGCGAGGCGAGAAGCTCGTGGCACATCGTCACGAGCCGCTCGGGCACGCCGTCGAGGTCCGGCTGTACGCCGAAGACCCGCGGACGTTCTTCCCGCAGGCGGGGCGCATCGAGCGGCTGCGCCTGCCGGCGTCGATCCGCGTCGACGCCGGCGTCGCCGACGGAGACGAGATCGGAACGTCCTACGACCCGTTGATCGCGAAGCTGATCGCGTACGCGTCGACCCGCGCCGAGGCGTATGACCGGCTCGCCGCGGCGCTGCGCGAGACGGAGGTCGCGGGCGTGACGACGAACCTGCCCTTCCTCCGCTGGCTCGTCGCGCAGCCGCTCGTCCGGGCCGGCCGGACGACGACCGCGTTCCTGACCGAGCACCCGCCGCTGTCGGAGACAGCGCCGCGCACCGCCGACGGCGTGTGGAGCGGCGGGTGGCGGCTCAATCTGGCGGCGCCGCCGCCCCGGTCGGTACCGAGCATCGACGGCGCAGCGTCGTCGTCCGGCGAGCGCGCCGAGCAGTCGACCGTGACGGCGCCGATGCCGGGCACCGTGATCAAGGTGCTCACCGAGCCGGGCGCGCACGTGACGGCACGGCAGCCGCTCGTCGTCCTCGAGGCGATGAAGATGGAGACGCCGCTCGTCTCGCCCTACGACGCGACGGTGCGCGCCGTCCACGTCGCCGAGGGCGACCGCGTCGCCGGCGGCGCGGTGCTCGTCGAGCTCGACGAATGACGGCCGGCTAGCGCTGCCGCACGGGTGCAACGCGGAGCGGCGCCGAGGCGGTCGCGTTCACGTAGCGGCGAAGCGAGCGGAGCGGAACGGAGCGGTGGACCCGCGGGAGGCCGAGCAGACGGCGGAGCATGCCGCCGTCATCGGCATCCGCCTGCGCCCCCTTGACCTCAAAAGAGCTTCTGGAGCTTCATGGCGGCGCCCATGTCGCCCTTGATCTTCAGCTTCCCGGTCATATAGGCGCTCGTCGGATTCTGCTCGCCCGCGACGATCCGCTGGAAGACCTCCTCGGAGGCCTGGATCGTCGCGTCGGCGTCGCCGGCTCCCTCCGTCACCGTGACGGCGCCGTCCTCGACGGTGACCGTCCACTGACCCGCGCCGTCGATGTCGAAGAGATAGGAGTTGTTCATCCCCGCGGTCTTCGAGGTGTCCGCCCTCGAGGCGAGGGTCTGGAAGAACTCCTGCACGGTCTCGGCCATCGGGGCTCCTTCGGTCTGTTGAACGGCGAGTCAACCGGCAACTGTAGATAGCATCGCCGCGCCGTGAGTCCGGTGCCGATCGAGATCGTCCTCCCCGGTCAGACGCGCGTCGACGCACTCGCCGTCCCGGTCTCGCTGCCGCTGACCGGCGAGGGCGCCCGGATCGTGGACGAGAAGCTCGGCGGCCGGCTCGGCCGGCTCGTCGAGAGCGGCGAGCTCCGCGGCGACCGCAACGAGGCGCTGCTCCTCCACGTCGACGCAGGGCTCGACGCACCGCGAGTCGTCGTCGTCGGCCTCGGGAAGCGCGACGAGCTCGACCTCGACGCCTTCCGCAGCGCGGGAGCGGCGGCTGCGCACGCGCTGCAGCGCGTCGGCGGCACGCTTGCCTGGCTCCTCGACGACTCGCTCGACGTTCCGCTCCCCGAGCAGGCCGGAGCGCTCGTCGAGGGGACGATCCTCGGCGGCTACTCGCCCGGCGCCTGGAAGACGCAGGACGGCGAGAAGCGCCCGAAGGCGGTCGAGCGGATCGTGATCGGGCACTTCGACACGCAGGAGCTCCGCGAGGCGGCGGAGCGCGCCGCGCTGCTCGCGGAGCGGACGAACCGGGCCCGCGATCTCGCGAACATGCCGCCGAACGAGCTCAACCCGCACACGCTCGGCGAGCGTGCGAAGGAGCTCGCGCAGGAGCACGAGCACCTGACGTGCGACGTCCTCGCGACACGCGAGCTCGACGAGCTCGAGATGGGCGCACTCAGCGCCGTCGGGCGGGGCAGCCGCAACGAGCCGCGGCTGATCGTCCTCCGCTACGACCCGCCGGGCGCACGCGGCGACGTCGTCCTCGGCCTCGTCGGCAAGTCGATCACGTTCGACACGGGCGGGATCTCGCTCAAGTCGGCGCCGAGCATGGAGGACATGAAAGGCGACATGGCAGGCGGCGCCGGCTGCCTGCACGGCATCGGCGCCGTTGCCGCGCTCGGGCTGTCGGTGCGCGCGATCGCCGTGCTCGCGGCGGCCGAGAACATGCCGGGCGGCGACGCGTTCCGCCCCGGCGACATCCTCCGGGCTGCGAACGGCAAGACGATCGAGATCATCAACACCGACGCCGAGGGACGCCTCGTGCTCGCCGACGCGCTCTGGTACGCACGCCGCGAAGGCGCCACGCACATCCTCGACCTCGCGACCCTCACGGGAGCGATGGAGCTCGCGCTCGGCGACCTCTACGCCGGCTACTTCGCGAACGACGACGAGTGGAGCGAGCGGATCCGCCGCGCCGGCGACCGCAGCGGCGACCTGCTGTGGCCCTTCCCGCTCCACCGGCGCTACCGTCGCTACGTGGACTCCGCGTTCGCCGACATGAAGAACGGCTCGACGCTCCGCCAGGGGTCGCCTGTCCTCGCCGCGAAGTTCCTCGAGGAGTTCAGCGGCGACGGGCCGTGGGCGCACGTCGACATGGCCGGCCCAGGCTTCCTCGAGCGCTCGCGCGGCGACTACCTGCGCGTGCCGGGAGGCACCGGCTACGGCGTCCGCCTGATCGCCCAGCTAACGGAGCTGCTGGCGAGTGAACTATGAGCTGAGTGAGGAGCACCAGCTCCTGCGGCGCACCGTCCGCGACTTCGCCGAGTCGCGCGTCGCGCCTGTCGCCGCCGAGCTCGACCGCGAGTCGCGGTTCCCGTACGAGCTCGTCGCCGAGATGGCCGAGCTCGGCCTGATGGGGATCCCGATCCCGGAGCAATACGGCGGCGCCGGCGCGGACACCGTGTCGTACGCGATCGCCGTCGAGGAGCTGACCCGGATCGACTCGTCGGTGGCGATCACGATGGCGGCGCACACGTCGCTCGGGACGATGCCGATCTACCTCTTCGGCAACGACGCACAGAAGGACGAGTGGCTGCCGCGGCTCGCCTCTGGCGAAGTGCTCGGCGCGTTCGGCCTGACGGAGCCGAACGCAGGCTCCGACGCCGGCGCGACGCGGACGCGCGCCGAGCAGCGCGACGGACAGTGGGTCGTCAACGGCTCGAAGATCTTCATCACGAACGCCGGCACCGACATCAGCGGCTGCGTCACGATCACCGCGTGCACCGCCGACAACGAGATCTCGAACGTCATCGTCCCGAACGGGACGCCGGGCTACGACATCTCGCCGCCGATGCACAAGCTCGGGTGGCGCGCCTCCGACACGCGCGAGCTCTCGTTCAAGGACTGCGCGGTGCCCGAGGGGAACCTGCTCGGCGAGCGCGGCCGCGGGTTCGCGCAGTTCATGGAGATCCTCGACGGCGGCCGGATCTCCGTCGCCGCGATGGGCGTCGGGCTCGCGCAGGGCGCGTACGACCTCGCGTACGCGTACGCGCAGGAGCGGCAGCAGTTCGGAAAGCCGATCGCGAAGTTCCAGGCGGTTCAGTTCCAGCTCGCCGACATGTCGACCGAGATCGAGGCCGGGCGCCAGCTCGTCTACCGCTCGGCGTGGCTCAAGGACCAGGGCAAGCCATTCGGCCTCGCCGCGGCGCAGGCGAAGCTCTACACGGGCCTCCTCTCGAACCGCGTCGTCAACGCCGCGCTGCAGATCCACGGCGGCTACGGCTTCACGGAGGAGTTCGCGATCTCACGCCTCTTCCGCGACCAGAAGATCCTCGAGATCGGCGAGGGGACGAACGAGGTTCAGCGGATGGTCATTTCGAAGCTGCTCGGACTCTGAGCTTCTTCGAGTAGACCGTCTTGCCGTGCAGCGTCTCGCGGACGCGGACGCTCTTGCCTGCGTAGCCGCGCAGCAGCTTGAGCGAGGTCTTCGTCGCGCCCTTGATCGCGACGCAGCCCTTCGCGGTGCACAGCTGCCACTGGTACTTCGCGCCCGCCGCGGCCGGCACATGCAGGGTGTGGCCGGTCACCGGCGTGCCGGTGACGTGCGGCGTCGTCGGCGCCACGGGCGGAGGCGGCGACGGCGGGGGCGGCGGTGCCGGCGGCGGCGGCGTCGACGCCTTGACCACCACCGTGTTGTTGGCCGTCACCGTGTCCGGGATCAGCTCGCCGACGCTGCCCGTCGCCGTGTAGTCGCCGGCGGTGGCGACCGTCGTCGTCACCGCGATCGTCGCCTTCGGCGCATCGCCCGACATCCAGTCGAGGAAGCAGTGCACCTTGCCGGCGTTCTGCGTGCAGCCGGGCCCGCGGGTCGTCGTGCTGCTCACGTAGGTGAGGTTCGACGAGAGCGTCACGTCGAGGAACACGTCGACGGCAGGGCCGATGTTCACGTCGGAGACGACGAACGTCCAGACCAGGCTGTCACCCTGCACGGCCGTCGTCGGCGAGACGCTGCCGGTAACGCCGATGTCGGCGGCTTGCCCGCCGCCGCCGCCACCGCCGCCTCCGCCGCCGCCGCCGGACGGCGGGGGTGCAGGCGCCGCGACGACGACCGCGGTGTGGGCCGACGCCGCCGCGGAGGACCCACCGGAGTTCGTCGCCTGTACGGCAACACGGAGCGTGTCTCCGACGTCGGCGCTCTGCACGACGTAGGTCGCGGCCGTGCCGCCAGTCGACACGCACTCGTCGCCGTCGGTGTCGCAGCGCTGCCACGAGTAATGGAACGAGCTCGGCGAGTTCAGCCAGACGCCGTTCGACGCGGCCGAGAGGGTCTGGCCGGCCTGCGCCGTCCCGGAGACCGTCGGCAGCGAGCTGATGACCGGCGCGGCCGGCAGCACCGCGCTCGTCGCGCTCGACGTCACCGGAACCGTCATCGCGGCGTTCGCTCCGGTCACCGTCACGCGAAGCCTCGCGCCGGCGTCGCCGGAGGTCGGGACGTACCACGGCTCGGTGGCGCCGGCCACGGCGCCGAAGGTCGTGCCGCCGTCAGTGCTGCGACTCCACTGATAGGTGACGGTGAAGGGCGTCGCGAGGATCCACTGGGGCGACACCGCGAGCAGCGCGGCCCCGACCTGCGCCGTGCCCGAGATCGACGCGCCGCCCACCGCCCCGAAGGAGGCCGAGACCGACGACGGGTTTCGCTCATCCAGGCCCGCAGCTGTCAGTTGCGCGAGATGCGCTCCTCCCGAGGCGGCGTCGACGGTGTAGATGTGGTACAGGCTGCTCGTGTTCGACCAGAAGATCAGCCGCGCGCCGTCGGGCGACCAGGCCGGCGACCCGACGACGCCGGACGGCCCGCCCGTCACCAGGGTCTGCGACGTCCCGTCGGCGTTCATCACGTACAGCGGGCCCGTGGTGCCGCCCGCGAAGGCGATCTTCGACCCGTCCGGCGACCAGGCGGGCGACGTGTTCGAGGCGCTCGGCGTCCCGTTCGTCAGGTTGGTGAGACCTGTTCCGTCGCTGTTCATCGTGTAGACGTCCCACCGGAAGAACCCGCCGCCGAGCGAGGTCACGCCCGTGACCGCGATCTTCCCGGTGGACGACCAGTCCGGTTCGCTCTCGTCGCTCGAGTCGTTCGTGAGCCGCGTGAGGCCGCTGACGTCTGCCGCTGTGAGCCCCGTGACGTTCACCTTGTAGATCTCGTAGTTGCCGTCTCGATTCGTTGCGAACGCGAGATGGGTGCTGTCCGGCGCCCAGGTGGGCTGCGTGTCGGTCGCGCTGCTGTTCGCCGTGACGTCGAGAATCGGGCCGCCGCCGACGGCCTGAACCTCGATGTCCCAGTTGCCGTGGGCGAGGTCGGCATAGGCGATCTTCGTCCCGTCGGGGGAGATGACCGGCGTATCCGGCTGCGTGCCGCCGAGGCCGTACGGCTGCGTCCCGTCGGCGTTGCCGACGAAGATGCTGCCGGAGGTCGACCATACGAGGGGGCCTCCGGTGACGGGCGGATGCAACGACGATGTCCCTGCACCGACGCTGTCCGACGTCTGCTCGGCCGCCGGTACCTCGCTCCGGAGCAGCCAGTCGAGCTGGTCGGCGGTCGCGGTCGGGTACTTCGAGAGCAGCAGGGCGGCCGCGCCTGCGACCTGCGGCGCCGCCGCCGACGTGCCCGCAAAGCCGTCGGCCCCGCAGGTCCCCGACGCGCCGAACGTCGCCGTCGACACGGAGTCGGGTGCGACCAGATCCGGCTTCGTGCGGCCGTCGACCGTCGGCCCCTGCGAGCTGTACGGCTCGGGCGCGGCATTCGGCGTCTGCCAGCAGACCGCCCCGACGGCGAACGCCGATGGTGACGCGGCCGGGTCGACGATGCTCGTCGCGGGCGTCTGGTACTCGAGGGACGACCCTTCGCCGAACGAGAAGAGATCGAACGTGGGATTCGAAAACCCGCCTGAGCCGAAGCGAGCGATCACCCACGCATACGGCGTCGCGCCGGCGTCCGACGTCGTGTAGCACGCCGTCTCCACCGGCGGCGAAGGACTCCCGGCCTGGTCGGTCGCCGACGCGGCCACGATCGTGTTGTCGGACGAGCGGATGAGGTAGAGGTCGTAGTCCTGCGCAGTCACCGGCCAGACGTTCCACCGCAGCTCCGCGCAGAGCTCGTCGCCCGGCTGCGCGACGAGGGTATTGCCCTCGTCGCTGCCCGAGAAGTTGAGGATCCCGTCGCCTTCGGGGTCGTTCCACGTTCCACGCCAGTGTGTGGTCGCCGCGTTGCCGGCGGCATTCACCCACAGCACGCCGTGGCTCCTCGCGTCGGCCACCGTCGCGTCCGGCGTGCCCGCGCCGCCGCTCCCGTCCCCCGGCATGTCGCCGAACCAGCCGACCGAGTGGTTGACGATCGGGATGTGGTTCGCAACGACGTACTGCTCGGCCTGGGCGAGCGTGACCTCGCTGTCGACGCAGATCAGGTAGAGCTTGGCCTCGGGCGCCATGTCGTGCACGACCTCGGCGACGGCTGTGCCGTGGCCGTCGCCGGCGGTGAGATCCCCGCCGCAGTCGTCGACCGTGGTGACGTCGGCGAGGGCGGGCAGGTCCGTCCCGAGCAGGCCGGCATAGCCGGCGAAGCCGATGTCGATGATCGCGACCTTCACCGGCGTGCCCGAGGACGAGCCCTTCAGGTTCGCGGCAAACCAGACGTCGGCGTGCGCCGCGGCAGGCCCTTCCCCCGTGACGTCCTGCGGAACGGGCGTCAAGGGCGGTCTGACCTGCAGCACGCCGGTCGCATGTGCGAGCGAGCTCAGCGCGGTCACCGGAACGCGCGCCTGCACGAGTCGCCCGGAGATCGCCTCCACGTCGCCGCCGGCAGCGCGCACCGCCGCCTGACCAAGGTCTGCGGAAGCGGCGGCGACGACGAGTCGAACCCGCCCAGCGCTCACGTCGAGGCCGACGTGCGCCGCAGCCGCAGCGGCGGCCGCGGAGCCGCGAGACCGCGCCACCGCCGCGACGTCGATCAGCTGTCCGGCGAGCCGGGACGCATCCTTCGCCGGCGCGGCGATCGTCGGACGCTCGCTCGGCAGGCCTGCGGCGGTCGGCGCCGGCGGGCGTGCCCCCGCCGAGTGCCCGCCCACGGCCAGCACGGCTGCGGCTGCGCTGAAGACGGCGACCTTCCTCATGACCGCCGACCCTGACAGGACGCGCTCACAACCCGCTCACACGACTGCCGAGCCTCCCTCGCGATGACCCGGATGAATCGTGGCACGTCGTACTTTCCTTGACAAGAGGCTGGAGCTCGGCTGCCACCAGTGCGCGGGCGGAGCGCAGGCAGAATCCGCGCGTGGCCGTGCTCGCCGTCTGCGCTCTCGGGGCGCTCCTGTTCGCACAGGCGGTCGTCCGGTTGCGGCGCCGCGGCCGCCCCGACCTCGCCGGGTGGGGCCGCGTCGCGTTCTTCGCCGCCGGGATCGCGCTCGTCCCGATCTCGCTGCTCGCGCTCGACGAGCGCGCCGACGAGAACCTGACCTGGCACATGACGCAGCACGTCCTCGTGGGCGACCTCTCCCCCGCGCTCCTCGTGCTCGCGACCCGGGGACCGCTCGCGCTCTTCCTCCTGCCGCCCGGCGTCCTCAAGCCGTTGGCGCGCACCCCGCTCCGGAGGCTCGTCAGGCCGAAGATCGCCTACGCGCTCTGGGCTGCGAACCTCGCCGTCTGGCACGTGCCCGCGCTCTACGACGCGGCCCTGCACCACGAGCGGCTCCATTACTTCGAGCACGCCTGCTGGGCGGTCGCCGGCCTGCTCGCGTGGACGCTGCTCCTCGACGACCGCCGCGCGGTCGGACTCCGCGTCGCGCTCGCGGCGGCGATGTTCGCCTCGAGCCAGGTCCTCAGCGACGTGCTGATGTTCACCTTCCACCCGCTCTACCCGGCGTACCCGAGCCTGCGGCAGCAGCAGCTCGCCGGCGTCGTGATGATGGCGGAGCAGGTGCTGACGCTCGGAACGCTCGCCTTCGTCCTCCTCCGGCCGCGCATCCGCCCCTTTCGCCGGACGGTGACGGCGTGAGCGCGACGAGCTTTACCTTCGAGTGGTTTCTCCTCGGCGCGGCGGTCGTCGCGGCGGCGGCCTACGTCTGGTTCGCGCGCGAGGACCGGCCGGAGCCGTGGCGCGCGGGCTCGTTCGCACTCGGGATCGTGCTGATCGCCGGCTCGCTCAACTCGCCGCTCGAGACGATCGCCGTCATGCGGCTCCTGCTCATCCACCTGCTGCAGAACGCGCTCATCGCCGACATCGCGCCGCTCTTCCTCCTGCTCGGCCTGACCCCGCGCATGCGGCGGGCGCTGCCGCAGGTGCGCGCTCGCTACGCGCTGCCGGCGTGGCTCGTCGCCTGGTATGCGACGCACGCGGCGAACGTCTACGACTACGCGCTGCGAAACAGCTGGCCGCTGCAGGTCGAGCACGCAGTCCTGATCTTGGGCGGGCTGCTGTTCTGGTGGCCGCTCGTCTCCGGGCGGCTGTCGTCGCCCGCGGCGCTCGCCTATCTCGGCGTCGGCTTCGTCGCCTCGTCGTTCCTCGGGCTCGCACTCATCTTCTCGACGCGGGTGATCTACTCGTACTACGAGCACACGCCGCGCCTCTGGGGGCTCTCACCGGTGCGCGACCAGAATCTCGGCGGCATCCTGATGAACGGCGAGCAGACGCTCGTCTTCCTCTGTGCGATCGGCTTCTATGTCTGGCGGCTGCTCAGCGAGGAGGGCGCAGCCGAGGCGTCGAGCCAAAGTTGACGTAGCGGTCGACCATGAAGTGCGCGGCGGCGACCATGTGCAGCGCGGTCGGGCGCGCATGGAACTCGAGGTCGAAGTAGGCCGGAATCGAAGGGTCGACGAACACGATGTGGTGCGTCGAGACCTGCCAGACATTCGTCGCACGCTTGAAGGGCACCGCCGGCTGCGGCAGCGGAGTCTGCGGCGACTCCTGCCAGCGCCCGGTCGGGGAGTCGCGATCCCAGCGGCGGCCGCCGATCACGATCGCCTGCGCGCCGCCCCGAATCGAGTACGAGAACCTGTTCGGCTCCTCGAGCCGCCAGCGGGTGATGATCGCGTTCGTCGGGCTGGACGCGAGACGCTCGACGTACTCGACGCTCTTCGAGCCGCGGAAGAAGTCGACGAACGAGCGCACACTTGCACGCGTCGCGTCGAGCGGCGAGTCGATCGCCCGCGTCAGACCCGCGACGCTCACCCGGGCCGTCGGGCCGTGCGCTCCGTCGACGCGGTAGCAGCCGTGCCCGCACGGCGCGGCGTCGCGGCCGTCGATCTGCACGTTCAGCCCGTCCGCGCCGCCGCCGGCCGGCGAGAGGACGAGCGCCGTCAATCGCCTCCGCTCGGAGGCGAGCGCGACCCCGTAGGAACCGAGCTCGCGCGCGACGACGACGGCGTCGGCCGGCGGAGCCGGCGGCGGCGGTCCGGGCTCCGCCGCAGCCGGTGGCGAGGCGGCGCGAGCGACATTCCGGCCGGGGCGCTCGAGCACCAGTACCGCGGCCGCGACGACGAGCCCCGCGACGAGCACGAGCTCGATGCGCGGGCGGCGCCACAGCCCGAGCGCCGCGGCCGCGAACAGCAGGCCCGTCTTGACGAGGATCGTCCGGCCGTAATTCGTCTCCCAGAGCTGCGCGACGTGCAGCAGCTCGTAGGACGCTCGCACGACACCGCTGACCGCGAGCACGACCACGCCGCCGACGACGAGCCGGAAGTCCCGCCGTCGCGTGACGACGAGCCCGAGGAGTGCGCCGACCCACGCCGAGGCTCCGGCCACGTGCAGGACGTCGGCGGCGACGTTCAGCCGTGGCAGCCCGCGGTCGAGCGCATGTCCGGACAGCGTCGGCGCGGCGACGAGCGGCAACGCGAGCAGAAGCGCGGCTGTGAGCACACGCGGCGCGAGCGTCGCCGACGCCGCGAGGAGCGCGAGGACGACGCCGTAGATCGAGGCGCCGAAGAACACCGTCCCGGCCCGCGTCGACAGGCCGGCGCCGTGCGCGGCGTCGGCCGCGCCGAGGGCGGCCGCCACGGCCGTCGACGTGAGCACGAGCGCGACGGCCTCGTCGCGTGCGCCGCGCACGAGCGCGAAGAGCGCGATCCCGACCGCCGCGAGAATTCCGCCGAGGAAGAGCCAGCGCGCAGCGACGGCGCCGGGCTGGGCCCCCGCGGCCTCGGCGCGCAGCGCGGCCGTCGGCGGCGGCCTGCCGACGCCGACTGCGAACGCGAGCACGCCCGACTCGAGATGGCCGTCGTCCGAGACGATCGCCCAGCGCACGCTGTAGTTCCCGTCCGGCAGATGCGGCCTGAGCGGGACGACGAGCGTCCTCCCGCCGTCGACCCGGGCCGTCCCCGCGAGCACGGAGGCGCCGCCGTTTCGGATCGCCTCGATCCCCGGGCCGCGCCGGACGACGTCGTCGAAGACGATGCGGACGGCCGCCGGCGAGGCGCGGAGCACCGAGCCGTCGAGCGGCTGAGTCCGGACGAGGCTCGCGTGCGCGCCCGCTGCGGCCGGGACCGCGAGCGCGACGAGGACGGCGGCTGCGAGCGCCTTCACCGTGCAGGTGTAGCTGTTCGGCCCGCGTGAGGCGCGCGTGGGCCGACCGCAGCGGCCCCGCACGCGAGCCTCCCCCTAGGTCAACCGACCCGTGTACTGGAGCGTCGAGCCCTTCACCACGGTGTTGTACACCGGCATGACCGCCATCGGGTTCCCCGAGCTGTCCTCCGTTCCAATAGACGATGTCGTCGCGCTGGCCGAGCCGGAAGTTCCCCTGCTTCATCGTGCACACGTTGTCGAGCGCGTACTCGTACGGGACGACGGGGTGCCGTTGAACCTGGTCCGTCAGCACGACGTTTCCCGCTCGACGATCCGGCGGTGTTCTTTGAGGCACTGCCGACGACGAGCGCAAATACGACGGCTGCGAGCAGGCCGTCAGCCCACGCGACCGCGGCTTCAGCCACCCCCCTCGGCTCTCCTCGCGGAGAGCATGTTCCCCTCAATATGAGCTTGTGGTGGAAAGCACGACGAACCTATGACTTCCTCAACGCGGAAGTCAAGCCCGACATGCAACGGTCCACGAACGAGGTCGCGACGACGTGGTGCGTCGTTCACTACAAGAGATATAGCCGTGACCGGTGCTAGCGTCGCCGTTGGTGCTGTTCCGGCAGTACGTCGACGACGACCTCGGCTGCGGCTCGTACCTCGTCGGGGACGAGCAAGCCGGGGTCGCGGTCATCGTCGATCCCGCCTATGCGATCGAGCGCTACGCAGATCCCGACGTCGAGATCGTCGCCGTCCTCGAGACCCACACGCACGCCGACCACGTGTCCGGCCACGGCCGCTTCGCGCTCGAGCGGAACGTCCCGGTGCGCGTCCACGCGGCGGCCGGCGCGGCGTTCACGCACGAGCCGCTCCGGAACGGCGAGGAGATCGAGCTCGGCGACGTCGTCGTGCGCGTCATCCACACGCCCGGACACCGGCCCGAGCACTGCGCCTTCACCGTGACCGACCGGACCCGGGGCGACGAGCCGTGGCTCGTGCTCACGGGGGACTCGCTGTTCGTCGGCGACGCCGCGCGGCCCGACCTCGCGGTCGAAGCGACTGAGGGCGCCGAGGGCCTCTTCCACTCGCTACGCCGGCTCGTCGAGCTCGGCGACGGCGTCGAGGTGTATCCCGGCCACGTCGCCGGCTCGCTCTGCGGCGCGAACCTGAGCCCGAAGCCGTCGACGACGATCGGCTTCGAACGCCGCTTCAACCAGGCGCTCGTCGAGACGTACGACGAGTTCATGTGCAAGGCGTCTGGGCCGCAACCGCCGCGGCCGCCGAACATGGAGACGATCGTGGAGCTCAACCGCGGCTCCTTCCTCGGCGCCCAGCCGCCGCTGCGACACGTCGAGGACGGCGGCGGCGCCGTCCTGCTCGACGTGCGCGACCGGCACGCCTACGCCGCCGGCCACAGCGCGGGCGCGATCAACGTCCCGCTGTTCGGCGGGTCGTTCGGCACGAAGTCGGCGTTCGTCCTGCCCGAGCGGCCGGTCGTGCTCGAAGCAGCGAACGAGCGCGACGCACTCGACGCCGCGGAGCGGTTGCACGCCGTCGCCATCTTCGATCTCGGCGGCTGGCGCGAGCCGGGCGCGGACGAGGCGCTGCCCTCTGTGACCGTCGACGAGCTCGAGCGCGCGCTCGCGAACGAGGAGGTGCAGCTGATCGACGTCCGCGAAAAGGACGAGCGTGACCACGGCTTCATCCCCGGCAGCACGCACCTCCCTTACCGGAGCGTGCGCCAGGCGGCGGAGAACGGCCTGTGCGGCGAGCGGCCGATCGTGACGATCTGCGAGAGCGGTGCCCGCGCCGCGGTCGCCGCGAGCGTCCTCCAGTCGGTCGGGCTGGACGCGCGGCCGGTGCTCGACGGCGGGATCGCCTCGTGGCCCGGCGAGACCTATTCATTCCGCCGCTGCGGCGGCAGCTAGCAGCGCCTCCCCGTCGCGCACGACCTTCGTCGCACCGACGGCGCGGAAGAACGCGAGGCCGCGCTGCAGCTGGATGTCCGCTTCGCCGCGGAGGCCTTCGCCGAGGAGGACACGAGCGGCGTAGAGCCGGGCGCACGCTTCGTCGTGCGGCGAGACGCGCGCCCAGGCGTCGGCGCCGGCGACGACGTCGCCGGAGAGGAGCAGGCGCAGCGCGAGGATCCGCCTCGTCGGCGCGCCGCGCGAATGGATCGCGAGCCAGGCATCGCTCCTGCCCGTCCGGGCGATCGTCGCCGCGATGAACCCGCCGACGCCTGGCGCGCGGTACGCGAGATTTGCCGCGACGACCTCCGCTTCCATGACGAGCTCCCGGGCACGGCTCGGATCGTCGGCAAGAAGCGTCACACCCGCACTGAACATCCGGGCCGGGATCACCACCTGGTGCTCCGTGATGCCAGCGGTCGACTCGAGCGCGCGGTCGCGCAGCGCAAGCGCGTGCTCGCGCTCGCCACGGGCCGCGAGCACGATCGCCTTGTAGAGCAGGATGCTGTGATCGAGGTAGTGCGGCCCCTGCGCGAGAAACGCGTCCGCTCGCCAGAGCACCTCGTCCCACCGGCCGACGTCGAGCGCATCCGCGATCCTGCTGCTCTCGAGCCACAGGATGTTGGCCCGGTCGCCCGCCCTCGTCGCCAGCTCGAGCGCGCGCTCCCAGCGCGGGAGCCACGCGTCGCGATCACCGTCGGCGGACGCCGTGATGGCGTAATTGGCGTAAGCCCGGAACCGTTGATACGACCCCGGCGGCGCGATCTCCATGATCTGCTCGAGCAGCCTGTCCGACTCTTCGAGCTCCCCGTCGATGAACTTCTTGGTCGCGAGGGTGTTGAGGACCGACGCACGTTGCTCGTCGAGACCGAGCTGCGTCGCGAGCTCGAGGGCTGCCGCGCCGACCGACTGGCCCTCGTCGTAGCGGTTGCCGAGCACGGCCAGGCGAGCCTCTTCTGCCAGGAGGGAGGCGAGTGCCGGAGACGGCGGCGCGCCGGCGAGCAGCGCCTTGCCGCGCTCGATGTAGGCGGCTGCCTCGTCGTGATTGCCGCGGTACCACGCGCTCTGTGCGGCGAACGAGGCGAGCGCTCCGGCGTCTTCGCGCAGCGCGGCCGCCTCGAGCGTGTCGACTGCGCTCGCGAGCGGTCCCGTCTCTCCGGTGGTGCGGGCGATCGCACGTGCATGAGCGGCTTGCAGCCGCGGCCGCTCGGGGTCGCCGTCGGGCCACAGCTCGAGCGCAGCGGCATAGAACCGCTCGGCGGACGGCCACGCACCGAGCGACTCCGAGCGGCGGCCGGCCCGCGCAAAGGCGTGGCACGCGGAATCGGCGACGTCGAGCCCCAGCTCGAGTGCGGCGCCGAAGTGGTGCGCAACGAGCTCCGCATGGTCTTCGGCCCGCCCGAGCGACTCGATCCAGTGCGCTGCGCGCACGTGCTTCTCACCGCGTGCCGCCCGCGGGATCTGACCGTAGGCGACGTCGCGGACGAGCACGTGGCGGAACGCGTACTGCGTCTCACCTGCGACCGCGGAGCGGCGCTCGCGGCGCAGCATCCCGTTGCGCTCCAATGAGTGGAGCGCGTTCTCGTCCGCGTCGAGCGCACCGGCCCAGAAGACCTTCCCGAAGACCGATGCGTCCTGAACGAGTCGCTTCTCCTCGGGCGAGAGCCCGTCGAGACGCGCCGCGATCAGTCCCTGCACGGTCTCGGGCAGCGGCAGGTCCTCTGCGGTGCCGCGTTCCATGTAGAGGCGCGCGAACTGCTCCGCGTACAGCGGGTTGCCGCCGGCGCGTTCGAGCAGCGCCTGCTGCGTCTCCGCCGGCAGCGCCGACTGCTCGAGCACGCCGTGGATGATCTGCGCCGCCTCCTCGTCGGAGAGCGGCGTGAGCGCGATCGTCGAGACGTTGAGCTTGCCCCCGCCCCACGCCTGCCGCCGGTCCAGCAGCTCCGGCCGCGCGGTCGCGAGGACGAGGATCGGGACGCCGCTCGCCCAGTCGACGACGTGGTCGATGAAGTCGAGCAGGCCCTCGTCGGCCCAATGCATGTCCTCGAAGACCATGACGAGCGGCCGCTGCTCGGCCATCCCTTCGAAGTAGCGCCGCCAGGCGGGCGCGCTTTCACCGCTGCCCGTTCGCTGGTCGCCGCCGACCAGCGGCAGCAGGTGCTCGAGCGCCCAGTCGCGCTCGTCCTCGTCGACGAGTCGCTCGACGCTCTCACGGAGCTTCGTGTCGGCGCCTGCCCGCGCGTCGTTCTCCTGGATCCCCGCCTGCGCCTTCACCATCTCCGCGAGCGCCCAGAAGCTCACGCCCTCTCCGTACGGCAGCGCACGTCCCTGCCGCCACCACACGAGATCCGGCTCCCCCTCCAGCCGCGAGAAGAACTCGCCGACGAGCCGCGACTTCCCGATGCCGGGGACGCCGACGAGCGTGACGAGCTGCGGCTCCCGCTCGGACTTCGCACGTTCGAACGCGTCGACGATCACGCCGAGCTCCCGCGTCCGTCCGACGAGCGGCAAGGTCGCGCGTTCGAGGTCCATACCGAGCCGCGACCGCACCTGCACCGCCTCCCATACCGGGATCGGCTCGGCCTTGCCCTTGGCCACGACCGGCTCGTGCTCGGCGTACTCGACGACGTCGCGCGTCGCGCGATACGTCGTCTCGCCGACGAGGACGCCGTTGACCGGCGCGGCGCCCTGCAGGCGGGAGGTCGCGTTCACGACGTCACCGGACGCCATTCCCTCGCCCTCCGCCGGGCGGGCTCCGAGCAGCACGAGCGCCTCCCCCGTATTGACCGCGATGCGCACCTGCACGTCGCCCTCCTCGCGGGCCCAATCGCGGATCGCAAGCGCGGCGCCGACGGCGCGCAGCGGGTCGTCGTCGTGGGCCGTCGGTGCTCCGAACAACGCCATCACCGCGTCGCCGATGAACTTCTCGACCGTGCCGCCGCGCGTCTCGAGCTCACGGCGCAGGCGCTCCCAGTACGGCGCCAGAACCGCGCGCACCTCTTCGGGGTCGAGCCGCTCGGCACGCGACGTGAAGCCGACGAGGTCGGCGAAGAGGACGGTCACGACCTTGCGCTCCTCGCGCGGCGGCTCGGTGCTCAGCGCCGCCCCGCACGCGAGGCAGAAGCGCGCGACGTCGGGGTTCTCGGTGCCGCAGACGGGACAGGCCGGCATGCGACGGAAGAATGCCTCCACCCAAGCCGTCCTGTGGGCATGAACTCCGCGATTCACTCCATCTCGGCAGCGCAGATGCAGGCCGACGCGATCCGCGACTCGCTCCGGAACCCGCGGCTGCCGAACGAGCCGAAGCCCGCCCGCGTCGAGCGGTCGCGCCGCCTCGGCTTCGCCCTGCTCTACAGGCTCCGCCCCGCCGCGGTATAGGGGCCGACGCAGCATGAGCGGCTGCGCCGCGCGGCGAGCGTCATCCTGGTTCGGCCTCTAGGCCAGGCGCTCGGTCGGGTAGCCGAGCCGCTCGAGCGTCGCGAGGATCTCCTCGCAGTGCGCGGCGTCGCGCGTCCCGAGGGTCAGCTCGACGCCCGTCATCGCGACGGGCAGGCCGGCCGTCTCGCGTTGGTGCTCCACCTCGACGACGTTGACGCGCTCCTCGGCGAGCAGCGTCAGCAGCTTCGCGAGCTCGCCCGGCCGGTCGGGCACACGCGTGCGCAACACGAGGTAGCGGCCGCCGACGGCGAGCCCGTGCCGTGCGACGGAGATGAGGAGCGTCGCGTCGATGTTGCCGCCGGAGAGCAGGGGCACGACGCAGCCGGTGCCGCCGACCTTGTCCGAGAGGAGCGCCGCGACGCTGACGGCGCCCGCACCCTCGACGACGAGCTTCGTCCGTTCGAGCAGGAGGACGATCGCCTCGCTGATCTCCTCGTCGCCGACGGCGACGATGTCGTCCAGCACGCGCTCGAGGATCGACATCGTCAACTCGCCCGGCTTCTTCACGGCGATGCCGTCGGCGATCGTGTACCCGGAGCCGCCGGGCAGCGTGCCCTCCGCCTGGACACCCACGATGCGCATGCCCGGCTTCGCGCCGCGCAGTGCGAGCGCAATCCCCGACGCGAGCCCGCCGCCGCCGATCGGGATGATCGCGGTCTCGATCTGCTCGACCTGGTCGACGAGCTCGAGCCCGATCGTCCCCTGCCCCGCGATCACGCGCGGATCCTCGAACGGATGGACGAACGTCGCGCCGCTGTCGCCGGCGTACGCACCGCACGCTTCGAGGGCCTCCTCGATCGCCGGCCCGGTGAGCACGACCTCGGCGCCGTAGTGACGCGTCGCCTCGACCTTCGCCATCGGCGCGTCCTCGGGCATGAAGATCCGCGCCTTGGCGCCGACCTCTCGCGCTGCCCACGCAACCGCCTGACCGTGGTTGCCGGCGCTCGCGGCAACGACACCGGCCGACCGCTCCGCGTCGCTGAGCATCGAGATGCGGTTGTAGGCGCCGCGGATCTTGAACGAGCCGGTGCGCTGCAGGTTCTCGGCCTTCAGCAGCACCTCGCGGCCGACCGCGCGCGACAGCGTCTCGGACGGGTAGACCGGCGTGACGCGCGCGACGCCGTCGAGGCGCGCGCGGGCCGCCTCGATGTCCTGCAGCTCAGGCGGCGCCGTTATCGCCAACCTTGAACACCTTCTCGAGGATCTCACGCACCGCCGTCAGCGGATCGAGGCGCCGCTGCTGCACGTCGTCGAGCACACGGCGCAGCTCCGGATCGTCCTGCACCGCGCGCTCGATGTGCTGCTTCGCGCGCGCGGATGCGACGGCGAAGACCTCGCCGGCGAGATTCTTCCGCCGCCGCGCGTCGAGCTCGCCCGACTGCTCGAGGTACGCGCGATGCTCGGCGATCTTCCCCCACAGCTCCGGGACGTTCTCGCCGCGCGTCGCATCGGTCAGCACGATCGGCGGCCGCCAGTCGCGGTCGTGATCGAGCGCAAGGATCGAGCGCACCTCGTTCAGCATCGTCTTCGCCGCCGGATGATCCATCTTGTTGATCGCGATCACGTCGGGAATCTCCATGATCCCGGCCTTCAGCGCCTGCACCGAGTCGCCGGAGCCCGGCATCAGCACGAGCAGGACGGTGTCCGCGATCCCGATCACCTCGACCTCGCTCTGGCCGGTCCCGACGGTCTCGAGGAAGACGAGCTCCTTCCCGGCGGCGTCGAGGACGAGCAGCGCCTGCAGCGTCGCCTCCGCGAGCCCGCCGAGGTGGCCGCGCGTGCCCATCGAGCGGATGAAGACGCCGGGGTCGAGGAAGTGGTCGGAGAGGCGGATGCGGTCGCCGAGCAGGGCGCCCTGCGAGAACGGGCTCGACGGATCCACCGAGATGACCCCGACCTGCGTGTCGTCGGCGCGCACGTGGCGGAGCAGCGCGGAGATGAGCGACGACTTGCCGACGCCGGGCGGGCCGGTCAGGCCGACGGCGTAGGCACGGCCCGTCTCGGGATAGAGGTCGCGGACGACGTCGTACGCGAGCGCCTCGCCGTTCTCGACGAGCGTGATCGCGCGCGCGAGTGCCCGCCGGTCGCCGTCGCGGACTCCGGCGGCAAGCGTCTCGCGGGTCCAGTCGCGGCGCCCGGCCACGAGGCGGAAGCCTAGTTAGCGAGCCGCGGTCGCCGGAGCGGCGGCGCGCGCCGGCTCGCGGGCGAGCGCATAGCCGATCACGGCGGCCACCGCGAACGTGACGGCGCCGGCAGCCCACACCCACCGGGCGCCGCCGGGCGGCATCAGCGCGCCGGCGAGCACCGTGCCGAGGGCCTGCACCGACATCGTCCCGGCCATCAGCACCGTCAGCGCGCGGCCGCGGATCTGGTCGCGCGCGCCCGTCTGCACGAGCAGCGCGTTGCAGACGATCGCGACGCCGTCGCCGAGACCGCCGACGACACAGCAGGCCGCCGCGACCCACACGTTCGGGCTTGCGGCGCCCGCGCCGAAGCCGATCGCCATCACGAGAATGGCGAGGCCGTACGTCCGCGCGAGCCCGAACCGCTCCTGCAGCGATCCGCTCCAGAAGCTCCCGACGACGAGGCCCGTCCCGATCGCGCCGAACAGGAGGCCGTAGCCGAAGTCGCCGGCTTGGAACGTGTTCTTCGCGAGGAAGACCTCGCTGACGCTGACGCTGCCGACGCCGAGGCCGGCGACGCCCCACGCGACCAGGACGGCGAGCAGCGGGCGCGACTCGAGCACCGCGCGGAAACCGTCCTTGAGATCCGTCCAGTGCCCGCGCGTGAGCGCGGTCGTGCTCTGTAGGAGCCGCGCCGGGATGCGCGAGATGAAGACGGCGGAGACGAGGAACGAGACCGCGTTGATCCAGTACGCCGTGTGCGGGCCTGCCGCCGCCGTCAGGAGGCCTCCGAGCACGGGGCCGACGGCCCAGCTCGCGTTCTCGACGGACTGGAGCAGCGCGTTCGCATGCGGGAGGTCCTCCTCGGGCACGAGATTGGGAACGCCCGCGTAGACGGCCGGCCGGAAGAAGCCGTTCGCGAGCCCGGCGACGAACGCAAGCGCGACGATCGCGCCGGCGCTGCCGACGAAGACGAGCGAGAAGAAGACGGCCGCGCGAATGACGTCGGCCGCGATCATCAGCGTGCGCCGCTCGAGCCGGTCGATGAGCGGGCCGAGCGTCAGCCCGACGATGATCGTCGGCAGGAAGCCGACGACGAGCACCGCGCCGACCCAGAGGCCGGAGTCGGTGCGGTCCTTGACGTCGATCGCCAGCGCGATCTGTGCGAGCAGCGAGCCGAGGCTCGAGGCGAGCGTCGAGACGAACAGCAGGCGGAAGCCGGAGAGCCGCAGCGGCTCGAACTGCCGGAGCGTTGGGCGGCGGAGCACGGCGCGGCGGACGCTAGCAGGGGCCGGGGACTATGACGAGACGCCCGAAAGGACGTGTCCGAGCGCGGCGGCAAAGAAGGCGTTCTCCTCCTCCGTCCCCACCGAGACCCGAATCGCCTCCGGCGCCCCGAACCCCGCGAGCGGTCGCACGATCACGCCTTCGCGGAGCAACTGGTCGAAGAGCGCGCGCCCGTCGCCGACCTCGACGTAGAGGAAGTTGCCGAGCGCGGGGCCGGCCGGCTCGAGCCCGTGCGCGCGGAGCGCCTGCTCGAGCTGCGCGCGCCCCTCCGCGTTTGCCGCGCGGCGGCGGGCAAGCTCCTCCTCGTCGCCGATGCTGGCGATCGCGGCCGCCTGCGCGGTGGCGGTGACGTCGAACGCCCGCCGCACCTTGCTCGTCGCGGCGACGACGTCCTCCGGCGCGACCCCGTAGCCGACGCGCTCGCCGGCGAGGCCGTAGATCTTCGAGAACGTCCGCAGCACGACGACCCGGTGGCCCTGCGCGAAGACCTCGGCGACCCCGTCCGCGTACTCGGGGTCGTCGATGTACTCGAAGTAGGCCTGGTCGAGGACGACGAGCACGTGCTCGGGCACGCCGTCGAAGAAGGAGTGAAGCTCTGCGCGCGGGTTGCCGGTGCCGGTCGGGTTGTTCGGGTGGCACACGTAGACGAGCTTCGTGCGCGGCGTGATCGCGGCGAGCAGCGCCTCGAGGTCGTACGTGTGCCCGCGAAGGGGGACCTTGACCGGGGTCGCGCCGAGCTTGACCGCGTCGAGCACGTAGCTCGGGAACGACGGCCAGCCGCACACGATCTCGTCGCCCGGGTCGAGCGTCGCCTGCGAGAGGAGGTCGATGACGCCGTCGGCGCCCCCACCGACGACGATCTCCTCGAACCGCACGCCGTGACGCGCGGCGAGCGCGGTTCGCAGTGCGAACGCGCCGCCGTCGGGATAGCGGTTGAGCTCGTGCGCCGCGCGTTCCATCGCATGGAGCGCAGCGGGGAACGGCGGGAACGGGCCCTCGTTCGACGCGAGCTTGACGACGCGCTCGAGGCCGAGCTCGCGCTGCACCTCCTCGACCGGCTTGCCGGGCTCGTACGGGACGAGGTCGGCGATCGCGCGCCGGAAGACGCTCACTCGGAGCTGCCGCCGCGCTTCTTCCAGAAGACGAGCGCGCCGCCGATTGCCGCAAGCGCCCCGGCCGCGGCGCCGCCGGTCCGCGCGCTCGGCGCGACCCCTGCCGCCTTCTTCTTCACGACCCGCTTTGCAACCTTCGTCACGACCCAGCCGACAACTGCATTCCGTCTATTGAGAATCGCCATGCCGGGGACCGTACCAGCCCTCGACGAAAATCGGCCCCCCGGAGCCGCGCGGGCGGCATGGCTCCGGAGGGCCGTAGGGACGAGGGCACGTCCTATGGATGTAGATGCCGCGTCCCCGCCTTCCTTGCGGCCTTCGTATGTGAAGACTTCGTAAGCGTCGAGGCGGAGTGCGGATTCCCCGTCTTCTTCTTCGGGGGCGTGCCGGACTTGCCGTGCGTCGTCGCAGCGGGATGCTGGGCCGGCGCCTGCGACCGGGCCGGATGCGAAGGATGCGTGACGGTGGGCGGCGCGGCAGTGGGCGGCGCGGCAGCGGGCGTCGAGACGGTCGTGGCCGGCCGCCGCAGCGGGTGGCGCGCCCAGGCCGGCTTGCCGTGGTGCCGGACGCGCACGTGATGCGCGGCGGTCGGATGGGCGGTCGCCGCCGCCGGCGTCACGCCCGCCGAGGCGGATGCCGGCCCCTGCGTCGCCGGCGACGCCGGGTGGCCGCGCTTCACGACTGCCTGCGGCGGGGTCGAATGCGTCTTCGGCAGAGACAGCTGGTGATGCAGGTCGTAGCCGACGCCGCTCGCGACGCTCGCGGTGACGACTGCGACGGCGACCTTCGTCGCGACGGGCGCCGTGCCGCCGAGCAGCGAGGCGAGCGACGAAGGAAGCGGGAGCGCGCCGAGCGAACGGAGCGCGCTGCGCTGCGCGCGCTGGCTCCGGGCGAGCTTCCGGCAGGCGGCGCACTCGCGAACGTGCGCGCGCAGCTGGGCCCGCTCGGCCTTGCCGAGCTCGCCGTCGAGCTGGCAGGAGAGCAGCTGCTCGGCCTGGCCGCAGGTGAGCGTCGCCTCGAGCTGCTCGCGGAGCGCACGCCGCGCGCGGAAGATCAGCGTCTCGACGGCGCTGACCGAGACTCCGAGCAGGTCGGCGATCTCGGTGTACGAGCGGCCTTCGAGCTCCCGCATGACGAGCGCGGCCCGCTGGTTGAAGGCGAGATGCGAGAGCGCGCGCTTGATGTCCTCGGACGAGGGTGCGTCGTCGTCCTCCGGCTGGACGAGGTGGTCGGCGACGTCGTCCTCGATCATGACCTCCTGCGGGCGCCGGGACGCGGCGCGGAAGCGTTGGCGGCAGACGTTGTGCGCGATCGCGATCAGCCAGTTGTGCGGCGACTCGGGCCGCTCGCCGCGCTCGAGGGCGCGGTAGGCGTTCATGAAGGTCGTCTGCGTGACGTCCTCGGCGTCCGCCTGGTTCCGCAGGACTGCCTGGGCATAGCGATAGACGTCGAGGGCGTGCCGGCGGTAGAGCCGCTCGAACGCGCGGTCCACGCCCGGCCGGTGCGCAAGCAGTGGCGCCATGTCCTATTTGATACCGCGTGCGGGGGAAACTTGCGCTTTCCTCAGGGCAAAGGGACCGTCGGCGGCGGCGGCAAGGCCGGCAGCGTGACCGTCGGCGTCGTCACGGCGGGGGTCGTGACGGTGGGGGCCGTGACCGAGGGAGTCGTGGCGACCGGTGTGGTGACGGCGGGCACGGTCGCCGCGGGGGCGGTGACCGCCGGCAGGGTCGCCGCCGGCGCCGAGACGACGGCGTCGGCGGCGGTCGCTACGGTCGCGGCACCGGCCGTCGTCGCCCCTGCGGTGAGCGGCTGGGTCGTCGCCGCCGGGCTCGTCGCCGGAGCCGGTGCGGCGGCCGCGCCGGCGGCCGGGGGCGTCGTGGTCGGCGGATCGCCTGAAGAGACGGTCGTCGCGGCTGTGCCCGGCGGCGCCTGCGGTGCGTCCGTGCGCGACGCCGGGTGCACGACGGGTACGACGGGCGCCGAAGCGGGCGCCGAGGCAGGCGCCGGACGCGGCGCCGCCGCCGGAGCCCTCGGCGCAGCGTCGGCGCGCGGCGGTCCGGCCACGCGGCTCTCGACCGCCATGCCGCCTGCGAGAGCGGTCGCCGCGGCGACCGCCACAGCGGCCTTGGCGGCCACGCCGGGCAAACCGCCGTCCCCCTGCTCGCAGAGCCTGCGCAGCACGGCAATGCCGGCGAGGCGGTCCCGCTGCGCGCGGAGCGCGCGGCGGGCGCGGGCGATGAGCGACTCGACCGCAGAGACGGAGACGCCGAGCACCTCGGCGATCTCGGGATACGTCTGCCCTTGCAGCTCGCGCCGGGCCAGCGCCTCGCGCTGGGCGTCGGGCAGGTCGCCGAGGGCGTGGAGCAGCTCGTCGACGGTCGGCGTCTCGTCGGGCCGCGCGGCGAGCCGGTATTCCGCGACGTCGAGCGGAACCTCGGTCGGGCGCCGCAGCCGCCAGCGGTCGCGCGAGCGGATCGCATTGTGTGCGATCGCGAGCAGCCAGCTGCATGGGCGGTCGGGCCGGTCGCCGCGCTCGAGCGCGCGGTAGGCATTCAGGAACGTCGTCTGGGTGACGTCCTCGGCCTCGAGCGGGTTGCGGACGACCGACAGCGCAAACCGATAGACGTCGCGGGCATGCCGACGGTAGATCCGTTCGAAGTCCGCCGTCGCCGAGGCCATCGCAGGCCCGCCCGGTCAGCGCCTCGAGACGGCGTACGCCAGCGAGCAGATCCCGCCGGCGGCGGCTGCGAACGTGAGGACGAACAGGAGAGCGAGAGACATCGCCTGAGCAACGTTCCCGCTCTCCCAACGGTTACGCAGGCGCCGCGGCCCTCGGCTTCCGGTTCGGGACGTGGATCGCCCGCCCGAGCGCGACGAGCCCGGCTTCCTTGATCGCCTCCGACAGCGTCGGGTGCGGCGCGACGCCGTCGGCGACCGTCTCCACGGTCGACTCGGCGTCGATCGCGACGACGCCCGCCTCGATCATGTCGGTCACGTGCGGGCCGACCATGACGAGGCCGAGCAGCTCGCCGTACCGCGTCTCGTGGATCGACTTGACCCAGCCGACCGTCTCGTCCTGCATGACCGCGCGGGCGTTCGCGACCCAGGGGAATCGTCCGACGGCGACGTCGTCGCCGTATTGCTCGCGAGCCTCGGCCTCGGTCAGGCCGACGGCTGCGATCTCCGGGTCGGTGTAGATCGGACGCGGGACGGCGCGGATGTCGGCCACCGCGTCGTGGCCGCACGCGTTCTCGGCCGCGACCTCGCCCTCGCGGAAGGCGGTGTGCGCGAGCTGCCAGTAGCCGGCGCAGTCGCCCACGGCGTAGATGTGCGGCACCGTCGTCTGTCTGCGCTCGTCGGTACGGATCCCCGCCCGCTTGTCGAATTCGACGCCGATGGACTCGAGGCCGAGACCCTCGACGAGCGGCCCGCGGCCGACGCTGACGAGCATCAGGTCCGCCTCGACCGTCTCGCCGTCGCCGAACGTCACGGTGAGCGACGAGCCGTTGTCACGCACCTCCTTGCACTGCTTGCCGAGCTGCAGCGCGATGCCGCGCTTGCCGAACTGCTTCCCGAGCTCCTGCGCAGCGTCCGCGTCCTCCTGCGGGATGAGCGCGTCGAGCATCTCGATGATCGTCACCTCGGAGCCGAAGCGGTTGAAGATCGACGCGAACTCGCAGCCGATGATCCCGCCACCGAGGATGACGAGCCGCCGCGGCACCTCCGTCTGCGAGAGCAGCCCGGTCGAGTCGATACAGCGCGGCGAGTCGAGGCCGGGGATCGGCGGGCGAAGCGGGAACGAGCCTGTCGCGACGATCGCGCTCCTGAAGTTGACGTCCTCCCCGCCCTCGACGGCGATCGTGTTCGCACCCGTGAACCTGCCGACGCCCTGGACCCACTGGACGCCGTTCGCCTTGAAGAGGCTCGCGACGCCCTGCGTCATCTGCTTCGAGACGCCGGTCTTCCACGCGTTGGAGGCGCCGAAATCGAGCTGCGGCTCGCCGACGCGCACGCCGAACTTCGCGAAGTGCTCCCGTGCCTCCTTGAGCGCGAAGGCCGTCTGCACCCACGCCTTCGTGGGGATGCACCCGACGCGGAGGCACGTCCCGCCGAGCTCGGGCTCCTTCTCGATGCAGGCGACGCTCGCACCGAGCTGCGCCGCGCGAATCGCGGCGGTGTAGCCGCCGGGGCCGCCCCCGAGTACGGCGACGTCAACGTCCATTGCCGGTCTCCCTTGTCGTCATGACTGCGACAACGGTAGTCGCATGGTCACGGCATACGGCGTCTCCCCGACCTGCTCGAAGCCGAATCGCCGGTAGTAGTCCGTCTGCTCGTGCGCCGCGCTCAGCGAGACCGCGTGGTAGCCGTCGGCGCGCGCGCGGTCGAGCAGCGCCGTCAGCAGCTCCTTGCCGGTCCCGCGGCCGCGGCGGCTCGGCACGACGGCGATCGTCAGCTCCGGCGTGCGCTCGTCGACGAAGCCGAAGCCCGGCGCGCGCTCGCTGAACAGCCGGTACCACGCCGCGCCGGCCGGATGCGGCCCCTCGAGCGCGATCACCCCCGCGTCGCCGGGCCGGCCCCAGTTCTGGACGTACCGGTAGACCGGGCGCTCCGTGTCCTCGTCGAGCCGCCAGTAGTACGCGTGGCGGAGCATGTCGCGGAGGAAGCGCACGTCGCGAAGCTCCACGGGCCGCAGCACTACAGCTCCTGTGCGAGCTGGATGCGGTTCCCGTCCGGGTCGTAGACATCCAGGAGCCGCATCACGCCCTGTGGGATCTCGACGACGACGCCGACGTCGACGCCCGCGCCGCGCAGACGCTCGGCGACCGCCTTCACATCGTCGACGTCGACATGCGCGACGGGGCCGTCCTCCGCCGGCGTTCCTTCCGCGAGGCCGATCTCCATCGCGCCGTTGCGGAGATGCGACCAGCGCTCGTCGAAGTCGACTGCTGTCTCCTCGAAGCCGAGCGTCTCCCGGTAGAAGCGCCGCGACTGCTCGAGATCGCGGACGTGGTACCAGACCGTCGGCGCCATCGCCCGGACGCTACAACGCGAGGCCGGGGTCCTGCAGGAACGCCTTGATCGTGTGCAGGAACTCGGCGCCCGACGCGCCGTCGACGGCGCGGTGGTCGCACGTGATCGTCATCGTCATGATCGGCAGCACGCGCAGGTCGCCGTCACGCGGGACGACCATGTCGCGCGTCTGGCCGACGGCGAGGATCGACGCCTGCGGCGGGTTGAGCACCGCGGTGAAGACGTCGACGTCGTACATGCCGAGGTTCGAGATCGTGAACGTCCCGCCGTCGAGGTCGTCGGCCTTCAGCTTGTTGTCGCGTGCGCGGCCGACGAGGTCGCCACGCACCTGAGCGATCTGCGCGATCGTCAGCTGCTCGGCGTTCTTCACGACCGGCACGACGAGGCCGTGCGGCGCGGCGACCGCGATGCCGACGTTCGCGTTCGGGAACGCGAGCAGCGCGTCGCCCGTGAACTGCACGTTCACGTCGCGATGGCGCATCAGCGCCTGCGCACAGATCTTCGTCAGCACGTCGGTGACGGTGATGCGGACGTCCGCGTTGAGCTCACGCTGCTTCTGCACGAGCTCCTGCGTTCGCGTCATGTCGACGTCGACGGTCAGCTGGAACGCCGGCACCGTCCACGCCTCGGTGAGGCGACGCGCGATCGTCTTGCGGACGTTCGACAGCGGCCGCGACTCGACCTCGCCGGTCGGTGCCGTCGCAACGGGCGCCGCCGGCGCCCCCGCCTGCGCACGCTCCACGTCCTCGGCGACGATCCGGCCGTCCGGGCCGGTGCCGCGCAACGACCCGAGCTCGATCCCGCGCTCGCGGGCGATCCGCCGCGCGAGCGGCGACGCCTTGATCCGTCCGTTCGTCGCCTGCGGCTCCGCCGGCGCGGACGCCGGCTCGTCGTGCGTCGGCGCCTCCTGCTTCGGCTCGTCCTTCGGCTTCGGCGCGGGCGCGGGCGCGGTCAGCTCGATCGTCTCGCCTTCCTTGCCGATGAAGGCGATCGTCTCGCCGACCGGCACCTCGCCCTCGTCGACCGCGATCTTGAGCAGCACGCCCGAGGCTTCGGCCTCGACCTCCTGCGTCACCTTGTCCGTGTCGAGCTCGTAGAGGGGCTCGCCCTTCTCGACGGCCTCGCCCTCCGACTTGAGCCACTTGACGATCGTCCCCGACTCCATGCCCTGGCCGAGCCGCGGGAGCTTGACCTCGGTCGCCATCGGCTACGCCTTGTTGACGGTTCGTAGGATCGCCTGCAGCACGTCCTCCGCGTGCGGGACGACGAACTGCTCCATCACGGGCGCGAAGGGCAGCGGCGCGAACTTCGCGCCGACGCGCTCGACCGGCGCGTCGAGCCAGTCGAACGCCTGGTACTGCAGCACCGCAGCGACCTCGGCGCCGAAGCCCATCCGCGTCACGGCCTCGTGCGCGACAACGGCGCGGTTCGTCTTCTTCACGGAGCCGACGAGCGCCTCCTCGTCGAGCGGCTGGAGCGTGCGCGGGTCGATCACCTCGACGGAGACGCCCTGCTGCTCCGCCTCCTCCGCCGCCTTCAGCGACTCGTGGACCAGCCTCCCGGTCGCGATCACCGTGACGTCCTCGCCCTCGCGGTGCACGCGCGCCTTGCCGATCGGGATCGGCTCGATCTTCTCGGGGACGTTCCCCTTGATCGGGTACAGCGTGCGGTGCTCGAAGAAGACGACGGGGTTGTCGTCGTAGATCGCGGACCAGAGCAGGCCGCGGACGTCCTCGGGCGTCGACGCGAACACGACCTTCAGCCCCGGGATATGCACGAACCACGCCTCGAGCTGCTGCGCGTGCTGCGCGCCAGGCGACCAGCCGGCGCCCCCCTGCGTGCGGAAGACGACCGGGACCGTCAGCTGGCCGCCCGACATGTACCGCGCCTTCGCCGCCTGGTTCACCACTTGCTCGGAGGCGAGCGTCATGAAGTCCTCGTACATGATCTCCGCGACCGGCCGCATGCCCTGCATCGCGGCGCCGATCGCGGTGCCGGCGAGCGCCATCTCCGCGATCGGCGTGTTGCGCACGCGCTCGGGCCCGAACTCGGCGAGCATCCCCTGCGTCACGCCCATCGAGCCGCCCATCTCGGCGATGTCCTCGCCCATGATGAAGACGTCGTCGTCCTCACGCATCGCGGTCGCGAGCGCGTCGCGCACCGCCTCGCGGTAGGTCAGCTCAGGCATAGATGTTCTTCAGCGCGTCTTCGGGGGCCGGGTCGGTGCCGTTCTTCGCGAACTCGACCGACGCCTCGACGATCTCCATCACCTCGGCGTCGAGCTCGCCGAGCTCCTCGTCGCGTATGCCGATCCGCTCGCGGAGGATCTCGATCGGGTCCCGCGTCGCGCGCAGCTCCTTCGCCTCGTCCTTCGGCCGGTAGACCTGCGGGTCGCCGATGTAGTGGCCGCTGAAGCGCGCGGTGTCGAGGTGGACGAACACCGGCCCCTTGCCGGAGCGTGCGTGCTCGAGCGCCTGCCGCGTCGTCTTGAACACCGCCTCGACGTCCTGGCCGTCCGCCTTCAGCGCCTTCATGCCGAACGCCTTCGCGCGCTCGGAGAGGTCGCGGATCGGCGAGTGCTGCTTCTCCGGCGTCGACTCGGCCCACTTGTTGTCCTCGAGCACGAACACCGCCGGCACCTTCCACAGCTGCGCGAGGTTGAGCGCCTCGTGGAACGTCCCGATGTTCGTCGCGCCGTCGCCGAAGAAGGCGAGCGCGACCCGCGGCTCACCGCGCAGTTGGAAGGTGAGCGCCGCGCCGGTGACGTGCGGCAGCCCGCCGCCGATCACCGCGTTCGCGCCCATGTTCCCGTGCTGGACGTCGTACAGGTGCATCGAGCCGCCGTAGCCGTGCGAGCACCCTTCGGTCTTGCCGTAGAGCTCGGCCATCAGCTCGTTCGGGTGCGTGCCCTTCGCGAGCGTGTGCGCGTGCGCGCGGTGCGTCGACGAGATGACGTCGCCGTCCTCGAGCGCGCGGCAGACACCGACGGCGCACGCCTCTTGGCCGATCGCCACGTGCAGGAAGCCGGGCAGCTCGCCGGCGCGGAAGCGCTCCTCCACCTTCTCCTCGAAGCGGCGAATGAGCAGCATTTCGCGCAGCACGTCCTTCAACTCGCCCTTCCCGAGCGCGCCCCGCTTCTCTTCGACCTTGGCCACGGGCGGAGTGTACGGTTCGATTGATGGGCCTCGTCGACCAGTGGAACGGCGTCGAAAGCGCTCTGGATCCGAAGTGGCGCGACGCCCGACTCGAGCTTGCGGTCGACGACGACGCGCACATCGGCCGCGCCGCTGCACTGCTCGGGCCATCCAGCCCTGGGCGAATGGGGAGCGTCGTCCGCTTCACCGTCGGCCGCGGCGGCGCCTTCGTCGGACCCGAAGCGGTGCGGCGGATGCTGAAGCGCATCGACGACGAGGGGATCGCGGGAACGCTGACCCTCGTCTCCTCGGACGCGGCGGCGCCGGAGCCGGGCATCTCGCGCGCATCGCTCGCGGCGGAGTGGGACGCGGCGATCGCGGTGCTGCCTGCAGATTGGAGCGATCTGCTCTGCGAGCTCGAGCTGACATCGTCCGATCACATCGAGAAGGGCGCGCTGCTCCTCTCGCCGCTCAATCCGATTCAGGGGACCGGCCGCCCCGGCTTCCGCTTCCGGTGCGCCCACGCGTTCGGCTACGGCGCGTCGCCGGGCATGGTGCGCCGCTGCCTTGCGCGGCTCGACGAGGAGCGGATTCCCGGCGAGGTGCGCGTGCTGCGTGCGATGTCGGACACGCACCCGGTCGCGACTCAGGGTCCCGTCTGGCGCATCGGCGAGCGCGCGGTGTGACGGAGGCCGATCCCGTCAGCTGGAAGGTCGTGGAGCCGGGCTGGAAGGTGCTCGACGAATCCGGCGACGAGCTCGGACGCGTGAAGGAGATCACGGGCGACCCCGAGGCCGACATCTTCGACGGAGTCGAGATCACCCACGGGCTGTTGCCGAAGACCGAATACGTCCCGTCAGAACGCGTCGTCGAGATCCGGCGAGGCGAAGTCATCGTCCGCCAGACGTGACCGCGCTCGAGCTCGCCGCGCAGGTCCGAGGCGGCGAGGTCTCCTGGCGCGAGGTCGCGGACGAGTACCTGCAGCGCGCACACGACGATTCCTTCAACGCGTTCACGTACGTCGCCGACGACGTCGAGCCACCCGTCGACGGTGCGGCGTTCACCGGCGTGCCGATCGCGATCAAGGATCTGAACGACGTCGCCGGAATGCCGACGACGTATTCGTGCAAGGCCTATGCACGGAACATCCCCGCGTCGGACGCCGCGGTGACGCGACGGATCCGGAACGCGGGCTTCGTCATCGTCGGCAAGACGAACACGCCCGAGTTCGGGACGATCGCACAGACCGAGTCCGAGCTGAACGGCGCGTGCCTCAATCCGTGGGACACGACGCTGACGCCGGGCGGCTCGAGCGGCGGCGCGGCCGCCGCCGTCGCGGGCGGGCTGCTGCCGCTCGCGCACGCGAGCGACGGCGGCGGGTCGATTCGCATCCCGTCGTCGTGCTGCGGCCTGTTCGGCATCAAGCCGTCGCGCGGACGCATCTCGCCGGCGCCCTATGTCTCGGGCTCGCTCGGGCTCGGCACGTCGGGACCGATCACGCGAACCGTGCGCGATGCGGCAGCCCTGCTCGACGCGATGCGCGGCTACGAGCCGGGCGACTTCTACGTCGCCCCCGAGCCCGAGCGTCCGTATCTCGACGAGTGCGACCGCGATGCCGGACGGTTGCGCATTGCCGTCACGGCGGCCCCGCCGACCGACGTTCCCGTCGACCCCGAGTGCGTCGCAGCGCTCCGCGAGACTGCCGAGCTGCTGAGCGAGCTCGGGCACGACGTCGTCGAGGCAGCGCCGCCCTGGCAGCTGCCCGAGATGATCCTCGCGTTCATCCGCGTCTGGCAGGTCGGCCCCGCGATCTCCGGCGTCGAGGACCTGTCGCTGCTCGAGCCGATCAACCGCGCCCTCGCCGAGCAGGCGCGGGACACGCCGAGCCCGGAGTACGGCGCGGCGATCATGCAGCTCCAGACGACCGCGCGGAACGTCGTCGCCTTCTGGACCGACGTCGACGTGGTCGTCACCCCGACGCTGGCGATGCTGCCCGTGCCGATCGGCTGGACGTGGGAGGACACGGGCGGCGACCCGCTTGCCGCCTTCGCGCGGCAGACGGTGTTCACGCCCTTCACGCCGCTGCTCAACGTCACGGGCCAGCCCGCCGCCTCCGTGCCGCTCTATACGAGCGCGAACGGGCTGCCGGTCGGCGTGCAGTTCGTCGGCCGCCCCTTCGACGAGGCGACGCTGTTCCGGCTGGCTGCGCAGCTCGAGGAGGCCCGGCCGTGGAGCGAACGTTTTCCGATTGCCACGGTCGGCAAGAGCTAGCCCATGTTGCGGAAGCTCCTCTGGACCGGGTTGTACGCAGGGCTCGGCGCCGCGGCGACCGTGGGGGCGAGGCGGACGGCATCGTCGATCTGGCGGCTCGCGACGGGCGAGGAGCCGCCCACCAAGAAATGAGCGCGCTCGACTCCGTCGCGGACACCCTCCGCCGCAAGTCTCAGGAGCTCGCGGGCCAGGGCGGGATCAAGGAGAAGCTCGCAGCCGAGCTCGCGGACGATGCCGATTTCATCCGCAAGCTCAAGCCGGAGCTGATCAAGCGGCGGGCGAAGGGCGAAGCGCCGACCGACCGCCGGCCGACCGAGGTCGCCGCGCCGTCGGGCCCGCAGCTCGGGAGGCGCCCGAAACCGCCGAAAACCGCCGGCCCGAACCCGTATGTCGTCGTCGGCGCAGCACTTGTCCTCGGCGTGGCACTCGCGAAGTGGTTGGATTGGAGAGGCCATGCCCACCCACGCTGGTGAACGCGAGCGGGAACGCGGCCTAGGCGCCGCCGCCCGGGCGGTCAGCGAGCGCGTCAGCGCGATCGTCCGCCTCGAGATCGAGCTCGCCGTCAACGAGCTGAAGCGGAAGGTCGTCGCCCTCGGCGTCGGCATCGGCCTCCTCATCGGCGCCGGCGTCTTCGTCGTCTTCATGCTCGGCTTCGCGTTCGCGACGGTCGCAGCGGCGCTCGCCACGGCCGTCTCGACGTGGCTCGCGCTCCTGATCGTCACCGGGATCCTGCTGGTGGTTGCGGGGATCCTCGGCTTCATCGGCATCACGATGGTGTCGAAGGGATCGCCGCCGGTGCCCGAGCAGGCGATCGAAGAGGCGAAGCTGACGACGGAGGCGCTGAAGAATGGCCGGTAAGACCGACACGCAGCTGCGCGAAGAGCTCCGGACGGAGCGTGCCGCGTTGGCCGATGCGGTCGGCGACCTGCGCGGCGCGGTCGCCCATGCGGCCGACGTCGGCAGCAAGCTGCGCGCGAAGCTGCCGCTCGTCGCGGCGGGCGCGTTCGGGCTCGGCTTCCTCAAGGCCGGCGGCATCGGCGCGACGATGCGGCTCGTGATGCGGCGCGGCCGCGAGGGCGACGTCAAGGCGAAGGCCGGCCGGTTCCGGCTCGTCGACCGCCGCTAGCCGCCCCGTTACACCCGGCGGGTGGCACGCTTCGAGGAACAAGGCTGCCGATCACACGAGCGGCTTCGTCGCGGTCAGCAGCACCGACTGCCGGCGACGACTCGCCGCACCCGGAGTCGACGTCGCGCACACGCCGGCGATCGCCTCGGAAGAGGCGTCGACTCCCGGTGACGCCGGCTTCCCGGCGGTCCGGTACGACCCCCCGCACCGGCACTGCGCGGCGGGCCGGCTCGAGTGAAGACGTTCGTCGACCACGGGTCGATCGCGCTCTCGAACCAAGTCGCGTTCACCGTGCTCGTCCCGTAGCCGCTCGACGGAGCGGTCGGGACGCCCGAACGGACCCGTCCGCTCCGTCGACGTGCGCTGCGGACGTACCATGACGACATGTGGGCCTGGGTATGGATCGTCGTCCTCTACGCGTTCGGAATCGGCCTTTTCCAATGGTTGGGCGGGATCGGCGCTGCGGCCGACGCGATCGAGCGTTGGGGACACGCATCCGCCGGGCGGCAGCGTCAGACGCACTCGCCGAGCGCCTGATCTGACCGTCACGGCGCGGACTGTCGAGCTGCGCGCGATCGCGCAGGCGATCGCGGACGCATTGCCAGCGGGCGTCGCCGAGGTCGTCCTGACGGGGAGCGTCTCACGCGGCGTGGCCGACGACGTCTCGGACATCGAGATGCTGATCGTGACCGAGCGCCGGCCCGAGCTCGACGAGTGTTACGCGATCGCGGCCGCCTGCGGGCTCACCGGCCTCGGGACGTGGGGCCCGCAGGGCGTGCCGACGAAGCGTGTGTCCGGCTATCGCGACGGCGTTCCGATCGAGCTCATCTGGTGGTCGCATGCGCACGCCGCGGCGTCGGTCGACTCGATCTTCGCCGGCGAGCTGCCGACGAGCGCCGACGCGCTCGCCCACGGCATCCCGTTGCGGACGTCGGGTCTCCTCGCCGAGTGGCAGGAGCGTCTCCGCCACTACCCGGACGAGCTCGCGGCCGCCCGCATCGAAGACGCCGCGCTGACCTGGGGCGGGTTCGCGGCCGCCGGTCTCCTGACGATCATCCGGCCGGGCGAGCGGCTGGCGCTCGTCGAGCGCATGGTCGACGACGCTGCGCGCGTCGTCCGCATCGTCTTCGCGGTGAACCGCGTGTGGCAGCCGACGCTGAAGCGGCTCGCCGACCGCGCGGCCGCATTGCCGATCAAGCCCGACCGCCTTGCCGAGCGAATCGAGGAGGCGCTGACCGAGCCCGATCCCAGGCGCGCGCTGCTGCTCATGACCGAGCTGCAGGCGGACGCCGCCGCGCTCGCGCCGGACGGGCCGAACATCGTCCGCGCCCGCGCCTGGCTCGCGGAAGGGATCGCGATCCTGCACGGCGCCGCGTAGGCGGCGAGAACGCGCTGCTCGATGCGCGAGGCCGCCGCCGATCAGGCCGAGGCCGACGAGGGCCGCGAGCCAGAGCGGGAAGCCCGTGAACGGAGCGTGCCGCCGTTCACCTTCGTGACGGTGCCGAGCACGCCGCCGTGCGAGTTCGCGTGCTTGGCCTTCGACGACGGCGCAAGGTTCGCCGTCGTGCCTGCGACGCCGGCGGTGCTCGCCGTCGTACTCGTATTCGTGCTCGACGAGACATGCGCCGCCCTGGACGTTCTTCGATGCCGCGATCTGCGCGGCCAACTGACGGACAACCGATAAAACTATCCCGACCGGATCGTCGCGCCGAACTGCTCGCCGAGCGCGTCGACGATCCGCGACCGGATCTCCGCAGCCTCTTCGTCGGTCAGCGTCCGCTCCGGCGACCCGAAGGCGACGCGGAAGGCGAGCGACCGCTTTCCCTCGCCCAGCTGCGCCCCGCGATACTCGTCGAAGACGGCCACCTCGTGAAGCTCGGGCGCGCCGGCCTCACGGATCGCGGCCAGGAGCGCGGCGGCCGTGACGTCCTCGTCGACGACGAACGCGAGGTCCTGGCGCACCTCCGGGAAGCTGCTGACCTCCGCATACGACACCGACTCCCGGGCCTCCGCGGCGAGCGCGTCGAGATCGAGCTCGAACGCGGCCCACGAGCCTTCGAGCACGGACGGGTGGAGCTCGCCGAACCACCCATGCGGCGTCCGCGCCGCCTTGCCCGGATGGAGAAGCGGCTCGTCCGACCGTTCGACGGCCGGCGTGACCTTGAGCGCGCCGTAGAGCTGCTCGACCGCCCACGCGGCGTCGGCGACCGTCCCTTCGGCGACGCCGGCGACGTGCCACGCCTCCACCGGCAGCTGCTCGCCGCTCGCGCGGTAGACGCGCGCGATCTCGAACAGCGCGATGTCGACGTTCCCCCACGCGACGTTCTGGCGTGCCGCGTCGACGAGCGACGGCGCGAGCGCAGTGCGGAGCGCAGCCGCCTCCTGCGACAGCGGCTCCGGCAGGCGATAGTCGCCCTCCGCGACGAACGTCGGCGTGTACGCCTCCGAGTAGCCGCAGCCGGCGAGCACGTCCTCGACGAGGCGCCGCAGCCGCTGCCGCCGCGTCAGCCTCCCGAACATCGCGTCGCGGCGCGGCAACGTGAACGGGATCTCCTCCATCTTGAAGCGCGCGACCTCCTCGACGAGATCGATCTCGCGTCTCACGTCGCGCGCACGCCACGTCGGCACGCGGTAGCCGCCGTCCTGACGATCGAAGCCGAGCTTCCCGAGGATCTCGGCCTGCTCGGGCTCGGGCACCTCGACACCGAGCACGCCGGTCACTCGCGCCGGCCGCAGCGCCAGCACGGCGGGCTGCGGCAGCTCGCCCTGCACGTCGGTCGCGCCGGTCCAGCGTGCGCCGGACAGCTCGACGAGCATGCGCGTCGCCATGGCCGCGGCCGGCCCGGCGAGGTGGGGGTCGACGCCCTTCTCCCAGCGGTTCGAGCCTTCGGTGCGCAGCGCGAGCCGCTCGGAGCTCTCGAGGATGCCGATCGGCTCGAAGTTCGCCGCCTCGAGGAGGATCGACCTCGTCCGTTCCGAGATCTCGGTGTCCTCGCCGCCCATGATCCCGGCGAGGGCGATCGAGCGGTCGGCGTCGGCGATCAGCAGGTCGCGCGGGTCGAGCTTGCGCAACGTGCCGTCGAGCGTCCGCAGCTCCTCGCCTGGCGCGGCGCGGCGGACGACGACGCGTCCGCCGTGCAGCGTGTCGAAGTCGAAGGCGTGCAGCGGGTTGCCGAGGGCGAGCATGACGTAGTTCGTCACGTCGACGACGTTGGAGATGGCACGCACGCCGGCCGCGCGAAGGCGCGCCTTCAGCCAGACGGGCGATTCGCCGATCGCGACGTCGCGGAAGAGCCGGCCGACGTAGCGCGGGCACCCGCCGAAGTCGTCGATCTGCACGTCGACGGGCTCGTCGCCGTCGCGCGCCGGCTCGCCCGGGTCGAGCGGCAGCAGCTCGCCGCCGCACAGCGCCGCGACCTCGCGTGCGAGGCCGTAGACGGAGAACAGGTCGGCGCGGTTTCCGGTCGCCTCGACGTCGAGCACCTCCTCGACGAGCGGCAGCACGTCGACGAGCGGCGTCCCCGGCGAGAGCGCATCGTCGAGGACGATGATGCCGCTGTGGTCGGTGCCGAGGTCGAGCTCGTCCTCGGCGAGGATCATCCCCTCCGATAGCTCGCCGCGGAGCTTGCGCCGTTCGAGCGTGAGGCCGCCTGCGATCGTCGCTCCCGGAAGCGCGACCGCAACCTTCGCACCGGCGCCGAAGTTCCAGGCCCCGCAGACGATCGAGTACGGACGATCCTCGCCCACGTCGACCTTCGTCAGCTGGAGGCGGTCGGCGTTGGGGTGCTTGTCGGCCTCCAGCACGTGCCCGACGCGGAAGAGCGACAGGTCGCCGCTGACACCGCGCCGCTCGATCCCGTTGATCTCTGCGGTCGAGATCGAGAGCGCGTGCGCGATCTGCTCGGTCGTGGCGTCGGTGCGCACATGCTCGCGCAGCCATGACATCGGCACCTTCATCAGAACTGCCTCAGGAAGCGGAGGTCGTTCTCCCAGAAGGGGCGGATGCCGGCGATCGCGTTGCGCAGCTGCGCCGTGCGCTCGATGCCCATGCCGAACGCGAAGCCCGTGTACTCCTCCGGCCCCCAGCCGACGAACTCGTAGAGATACGGATCGACCATCCCCGAGCCGCCCATCTCGATCCAGCCGGAGTGCTTGCAGATCGCACAGCCGGCCCCGCCGCAGTTGAAGCACGAGACGTCGGGCTCCATCGACGGCTCCGTGAACGGGAAGTAGTGCGTGCGGAAGCGGACGTCGCGCTCCTCGCCGTACAACTGCCGCATGACGTACAGCAGCGTCCCCTTGAGGTCGGCCATCGTGATGCCCCTGTCGATCGCGAGCCCCTCGAACTGGTGGAAGATCGGGAAGTGCGTCGCGTCGATCGTGTCGCGGCGGTAGACGCGGCCGATCGACACCATGTAGATCGGCGGCCGCGTTGACACCATCTTGTGGATCTGCGCCGGCGACGTCTCCGTCCGGAGCAGCGTGTCGCCGTCGAGGTAGAGGCTCGCCCGCGGCGACCTAGTCGGGTGCCACTCGGGGAAGCCGAGCGCATCGAAGTTGTACCGCGTCGTCTCGACCTCGCGCCCGTCGACGACCTCGTAGCCGAGTCCGAGGAAGATGTCCTCGACGTCGCGCCGCACCTGCGTCGACGGGTGCAGCGAGCCGCGCCGGCGGAGCCTCACGTCGCCGAGGAGCTGCGACGGGAGCGTGACGTCGACGCGCTCTTCGAGCCGGGCTGCGAGCTGCGAGCGTGAGACGCGCTCGGCGGCGACCCCCTCGAGCTCTTCGATGCGCCGGCGGACGTCGTTCAGGCGAATGCCGGTCTCCCGGTCCCGCACGTCGCGCAGGGCGAGCTTCAGCGGGCTCCGGCGCCCCTGGTACGCCACGTTGACGTCGCCGAGCTGCTCCGCCGTCACCGCGCCGGCGTAGTCGCGCTCGGCGGAGCTCAGATACTCGTCCCAATCCACGGCGGCGAGCCTATCCAACGGGTTTCTCCTCTCTTGCGAACGACGGGCCGGGTGACGCCCCGGCTCGTGTGCGACGAGGAGCGGCCTACGCCCGCACCCCGGCGACGAGCCGGGGCTGGATAAAGCGGTGCGCGCGCGTGGCCATCCCGGGCAGCATACCCGTGTGAGCGACTACGACTCGTGGGCGCCGGTCTACGACGCGTGGGCGTCGGACATGACGGAGGACGTCCCGTACTACGTCGACCTGGCCCGCGAGGCGGACGGCCCGATCGTCGAGCTGATGGTCGGGAGCGGCCGTGTGGCGATCGAAGTCGTGCGCGCGACCGGGAAGCCGCTGCTCGGAATCGACTCGTCGCCGGCGATGCTCGCGGTCGCACGGCGGCGAAGCGCCGGACTGCCGCTCGAGCTGCGCCTGGGCGACGTCCGCGATCTCGAGCTCGACGAGCCCGCGGCGCTCGTCTACGTCCCCTACCGCTCGCTCCTCCACCTCCGCGGCTGGAACGAGAAGCGACGCGTCTTCGAGCGGGTGGCCGCGTCGCTGCGGCCGGGAGGCCGGTTCGCGTTCAACGCGTTCGCCTTCAGCCACCGCGTCGCCGCGCAGCTCGACGGTCAGACGACGGAGCGCGATGGGATCGTCACGACGCTCCGCTACGCGCCGGCCGACAACCGCGTCGACATCGAGCGCGACGACGGCGCCCTCATCCGGCTCTGGTGGGCGACGAAGTCGGAATGGGAAGGGCTGATCGACGTCGCGGGGCTCGAGGTCGAGGCGCTCTACGGCTGGTTCGACAGGCGGCCGCTCGAGGACGACTCCCCGGAGCTCGTCTTCGTGACCCGGAAGACGTGAGCGAATACGACGCGATCGCGCGACTCTACGACCCGTGGAGCACGGGCGTCGTCGAGGACATCGGCTTCTACGTGGACGAGGCGCTGCAGGCGGCGGCGAGGCCGGTGGTCGAGCTCGGCGTCGGCACCGGACGGATCGCGATCCCGGTGGCGATGGCCGGTGTGCACGTGATCGGCGTCGATTCCTCACCCGGGATGCTCGCCGTCTGCGCGGAGCGCGCGGCTCAGGCAGGTGTGGCCGACCGCCTCGACCTGCGCGGCGGCGACCTGCGACGGCCGCCGGTCGACGAGCGCGTCCTCCTCGTCACCTGCCCGTTCCGCGCCTACCTCCACCTGACGAACGACGACGACCGGATCGCGGCGCTCCGGGCGGCGCATGAGCTGCTCGTCGACGACGGGCGGCTGATCTTCGACGTCTTCCGGCCCTCGCAGGACGACATCGGGGAGACGGACGGCCGGTGGATCGAGCGCGAGCCGGGGATCGACGAGCGCGCCGACTGGGATCTCCGCGCGCAGACGTTGACGCTGTCGGTGCGAGGCGACGCCGGCGCGACGACGATGCAGCTCTGGTGGCTCGAGCCCGAGCGGTGGCTCGCACTGCTCGGCGACGCCGGCTTCACGGTCGAGCACGTGTACGGCTGGTTCGACCGGCGGCCCTACCGCGGCGGCGAAGACACGGTGTTCGTCGCACGCCGGCGATAAGTCCGCAATTTGCGACAAGTTTCACTGGAATCTCCTCTTGCGCGAACTCGGCCGACTGGATAGCTTGCCCCTTGCAGCGAGCACGGAGCGCGACTAGGTCGAAACCCCGACCAAGCGGTTCTACGAAGAGGGGGCAACCCCGAGGCGGAAGGCCGGTTGGACGAGGTGGACGAAAGCGCCGCCGGCTCGCTGAATCTTTAGGGCCTGGCCCCTCCGGGGCCAGGCCTGCTTTTTGTCCGCGGCTCAGCTACGTACGTTCGTTCCGGCTCAGTTCGTACAACGCGATCGCGCCCGCCGTCGCCACGTTCAACGACTCGGCGGCGCCCGGCTGCGGGATCGACGCCTGCAAGGCACATCTGTCCAGCACGTCGCGCGGCAGTCCCTCCCGCTCCGCGCCGAGGACGAGCACGACGTCGCCGTCGACCGACAGCTCCGGCAGCGCCGTCCCGCCGCGCGGAACCAACGCCACACGCGTTCCCGCGGGCTCGTCGAACGAGGACAGCGGGACGCGCCAGACGGCGCCCATCGCCGCACGGAGCGCCTTCGGCCCCGTCGGGTCGGCGCAGCCGGCGGAGAGGGCGACACCCGCGCCGAACGCATCCGCAGCGCGCAGGAGCGTCCCGACGTTCCCCGGATCGGCGACGTGCCAGAGCGCGAGGGTCACCGGGCGGACGCCTCGCGGCAGGTCGTCGCGCCGGTAGACCGCCACGACCCGCGGCGGATGCGCGAGCGTCGACACCTCCGCGAGCAGCGCGGGCTCGACGGTCTCACCCGCCACGAGGAGCTCGACCGGCTCGACGTCGCCGGCGAGCAGGTCTTCCCCCTCGACGACGAACAGCCCGAGCTTGTCGCGCCAGCGCCGGTCGTGGAGCTTGCGGACGAGCTTGAGCCGCTCGTTGTCGCGAGAGGTGATCAGGCGTTCAGTGCGGCCTTCGCCCGCTCGGCGATGACGCCGAAGGCGGCCGGATCCGAGACGGCGAGGTCGGCGAGGACCTTGCGGTCGAGCTCGATGCCCGCCTTGCCGCAGCCGTTCACGAACTGGTTGTACGACAGGCCGTGTGCACGGGCGGCAGCGTTGATCCGCGTGATCCAGAGCCGTCGGAAGACGCGCTTCTTGTTCTTCCGGTCGCGGTAGGCATAGACGAGCGAGTGCTCGACCTGCTCCTTCGCGTAGCGGTAATGGGAATGCTTGCGCCCCCAGTACCCGCTCGCCTGCTCGAGGACCTTGCGGCGCTTCTTCTGTGCGTGGACTGCCCTTTTTACGCGTGGCATCGCTAGAACCCCAGCTTCTTCCGGAGCGCCTTGACGTCGCTAGGTGCGACTTGCTCGTTCTTGTGCCCGCGCTTCCGGCTCCCGGGGCTCCTCTTCACCAGGTGCCCCGGCGGCGTCGTCCGGTGCCGGCGCCGGCGCATGATCTTCCCCGTTCCCGTCACGCTGAAGCGCTTCCTCGTCCCCCGGTGCGTCTTGATCTTCGGCATCTCGTTTCACTCCTGCGTTTTTCGTCGGGCCGAGCACCATCACCATGTTCCGGCCGTCGAGGAGCGGCTGGGACTCGATCGCCCCGATCTCCTTGACGTCCTCTGCGAGCTTCAGCAGCAGGTCGCGGCCACGCTCCGGATGGGTCGTCTCGCGACCCCGGAACATGATCGTGACCTTCACCTTGGCGCGCTGGTTCAGGAAGCGCTCGACGTGTCCCTTCTTGGTGTTGTAGTCATGGACGCCGATCTTCGGGCGGAGCTTGATCTCCTTGACCTGGATCTGACTCTGATGCTTCCGAGCCTGCTTCCGCTTCTGTTCCTCTTCGTACTTGTACTTCCCGTAGTCCATGACCTTCGCGACCGGCGGGTCCGCCTGCGCCGCGACCTCGACCAGGTCGAGGTTCTTCGCATAGGCGTAGTCGCGGGCCTCGTCGGTGGTCTTGATCCCGAGCTGCGTCCCGTCGTCGTCGATCAGCCGGACACGCGGCACGCGGATGTTCTCGTTGATCCGCGTCGTGTCCCTGTTCACGGGACGGGTCTGCTCAACCGGCCGGCGTCTCGGCCTCAAAGGCAAATCACCAAGTCGGGCTCATTCCTCCTGATCTCGATTCCATGAACACAGAAAAGCCGCACGCAGCGGCCCGTATCCTCGTCATCCTGCGACTCGGTTGAACCCCCAAAGGCTCGCGGCCTCGGAGGTGAGGAACGGGTCCGCCCCTGCTTTTCAGGCTTTCAGCCTAGCAAGCTTGGCGGCGAATTCTGCAAGCGATTCCTGTGTCTGCTCGCCCCCGCGCTCGCGGATCGCGAGCGAATCCTCGCTCTCGCGGTCGCCGAAGACGACCGTGAACGGGATCTTGTCGAGCTCGGCGGCCCGGATCCGCTTGCCGATCGTCTCCGTCGGCTCGGCGATCTCGACGCGGTAGCTGTCCGCGCGGAGCCGCTCCGCGATTGCCGTCGCCCCGGCGAGATGGCCTTCGCCGACCGGCAGGATCCGCACCTGGACGGGCGCGATCCAGAACGGGAAGGCGCCGGCGTAGTGCTCCGTCAGGATGGCGACGAAGCGCTCGAGCGAGCCCAGCAGGGCGCGGTGGACGACGTATGGCGTGTGCTCGCGGTTGTCGGCCCCCATGTACCTGAGACCGAACCGCTGGGGCATGATCGCGTCGAGCTGGATCGTCCCCATCTGCCACGAGCGGCCGAGCGCGTCCGTCATGTGAAGGTCGATCTTGGGCCCGTAGAAGGCGCCGTCGCCCTCGTTGACGGCGTAGTCGATCCCGCGGCGCTCGAGCGCCGCCCGCAGCGCGCCCTCCGTGAAGTCCCATTCCTCGTCCGTGCCGACCTTCGTCTCCGGCCGGGTCGACAGCTCGAACCGCGCCTCGAGGCCGAAGAGCTCGTAGAGATAGGAGGCGAAGTCGAGGCAGCCGAAGATCTCCCCCTCGATCTGGTCCCGCGAGCAGAAGATGTGGGCGTCGTCCTGCGTGATGTGGCGGACGCGTAGGAGCCCGTGCAGGGCGCCGGCGAGCTCGTCGCGGTGCAGGGTCGACGACTCGGCGTACCGGAACGGCAGGTCGCGGTAGGACCGGAGCTGCGAGCCGAAAAGCAGCATGTGCCCGGGACAGTTCATCGGCTTCAGCGCGTACTGCTTCTCCGAGTCCTCCTTCGAGGAGACGAAGAACATGTTGTCCTTGTAGTTGTCGTAGTGGCCCGACGTGATGTACGTGTCGACGTCGTAGAGGAGCGGCGTCTTGACCTCGGTGTAGCCGCGCTTGAGGTTCTCGCGCCGGCGGAGATCCTCGAGCTCGTTCCAGATCACCATTCCCTTCGGGTGCCAGAACGGCGACCCCGGCGAGTGCTCGCTCAGGTGGAAGAGATCGAGCTGCACGCCCAGCCGGCGGTGGTCGCGCCGGCGGGCCTCCTCGAGCTGCGCGAGATACGCGTCGAGATCCTCCTGCGAGTAGAAGGCGGTGCCGTAGATCCGCGTCAGCTGCGGCTGGGAGGAGTCGCCGCGCCAGTATGCGCCGGCGAGATGCGTCAGCTTGAACGCCTTGATCGGCTTCGAGCTCTGCAGATGCGGCCCGCGGCAGAGGTCGGTGAAATCTCCCTGCGTATACAGCGAGATGTCGCCTTCCGCAGTGCCGACGAGCTCCACCTTGAACGGCTCGTCCTCGGCCTCGAAGCGCGCCTTCGCCTCGTCGCGCGAGATCTCCTCGCGCGTCCACTCTCGTCCTTCTTTCAGCTCCCGCCTGACCTCGGCCTCGATCCGCTCGAGGTCCTCCTCGCGGATCGGCTCCGGGAAGAGGAAGTCGTAGTAGAAGCCGTTGTCGATCGGCGGGCCGATCGCGATCTTCACGCCCGGATAAAGACGTCGCACCGCTTCCGCCAGCAGGTGCGCGCTCGAGTGGCGGAGGACCGCGAGCGCGTCGGGGTCGTGCGTGTCGCGCGTCGTCAGGAATTGGATCGGCTGGCCGTCGTGCAGCGGCAGCCGCAGGTCTTGCACGTGACCGTTCGAGCGGACGAGAACCGCCTGCTCGGCGAGCTTCGGCCCGATTGCACGCGCGGCGTCGAGGCCGGTGGCGCCGTCCGGCAGTTCAAGCTCCGAGTTGTCGGGAAGGACGACCTTCATGGAAGACGACGACACGGTAATGCACCCCCGCGAAGACGACAGGAACGATGAGCTGGAGGAGTCCCCCGTGCCCGATCCGACCGCGAAGCGCGCAGACGGAGACGACGACCCGGAGGCCGACTAGCGGGGTGTCGATGTGCGCTCGGAGCGCATCGACTGAAGCTTACCCGCGGTATTCCATGAGGATCCACTCCGCGCTGTGGTCATCGTCCGGCGGATGGCCGCGCGACAGCTCGACGAAGCCGGCGCGCTCCCACGCGCGGATCGCCGGCCCGTTCCACTCGTACGGGTCGACCGTGACGCGCGTGCGGCCCGCCGCGAGCAGATGCTCGGCCATCGCCCGGGCGGCGTCCGGACCGAGCCCGCGCCCGCGCGCGCTCGGCACGAGGAACATGTCGAGGCCTTCGGGATGCACTTGCAGGTACCCGACCGGCTCCCGTTCCGCCTCGACGATCCAGGCGTCGACGTCCTCCCGCGCGAGCCTCTCACGCATCTCCTCGGGCGTGAACGTCTCCCAGTCCCAGTAGCGGCGGACCTCCGGGTCGGCGTGCCAGGCGACGAGCCGCTCGACGTCCTCGTCGGTCGCCTGCCGCAGCTCCGTCAGTCGTCCCCGTACGCGAAGTCCCACATCACCACCTCCGACCTGACGCCGCCGGCCTTGGCGTACAGCCCGTTCGCCGCATCGTTGTCCGGCTCCGTCAGCACGAAGCCCTCATCGATGCCCCGCTCGCGGGCGAGGGCCGCGAGACGTTCGAGCATTGCCGTGCCGACACCTCGACGGCGGTGCGACTCGACCACGTCGACGTCGTAGACGAGGTACATCGAGTCGCCGCGCGTCAGCCGCGGCAGCTCGTGGACGAAGACGGTGCCGACGCACTCGTCGCCGTCGTACGCAACGACTTTGAACGACCGTTCACGGAAGGGTTCGATCTCGATTTGCAGGGGTATTCGTAATCCATGCCCAACAAGAGCGCCAACGTCAAGAACGAGAAGCAGTACGAAGCGCTGAAGGACAAAGGGATGTCCAAGCAGCGTGCGGCGCGGATTGCGAACTCGCCGGGCGCGTCCAGCCGCGGTGGGAAGAGCTCGTCGAAGAGCAGTTCGTCGCAGGGCGGGACGACCGCGCAGAAGAAGGCAGCCGGCCGGAAGGGCGGTCGCGCAGCAGCGCGCAAGTCGTAACGCCGCGATCAGATCACGCATGCAAACGACGTGCACGTCATGTGCATGTCGTTTGCAACGCACGTTTAAGGGAAGTTATCCACATGGCAAACAGCGATAGACGAAAGGGGTTGGAGCGATGGCGGAGAGCATCCGCGACCTGATGACGAAGAGCCCGCGCTCACTCGAGAGCGGGAGCACCGTGATGGAAGCGGCGCGGTTGATGCGCGACGAGGACGCCGGACTGATTCCGGTCGTCGAAGGCGGGAAGCTCGTCGGCACCGTCACCGACCGTGACATTGCGATTCGCGTCGTCGCGGAAGGCAAGTCGCCAGAGTCGATCACCGTCGGCGAGATCGCATCGCGCGAGCTCGTCACGATCGATCCGCAGCAAGATCTGGACGAGGCGCTACGTCTGATGGCACATCATCAAATTCGACGCTTGCCTGTTGTCGAAGAAGATGGGAGACTCGTCGGCATCGTTGCCCAGGCGGACATTGCACGCAATGCATCCGACGCGAAGACAGGCGACCTCGTAGAGGACATCTCGAAGTAGGAGAGATGATGTTCTTGCTGAATGTCAGCCGAGGCAGCGCGCATACTGCACACGTCAGCGTTGCCAACGACATCGCCCACTAGGAGGGAGCGAATGGCAACAGCACGGAGAAGGTCCAGCGCAAAGCGCAGCACTGCTGCGAAGCGCTCGACCGCGAAGCGCAGCACCGCGAAGCGGAGCACGAGCCGCGTCAAGGCGGCGGCAAAGACGCTCGGCGCTCGCGGAGGCCGTGCATCGTCGCGGAGCACCGCCAAGCGCAGTACGACAAAGCGGAGCACCGCGAAGCGCAGCACCGCCAAGCGCAGCACCGCGAAGCGGGCGACCGCGAAGCGGAGCACCGCGAAGCGCAGCACCGCCGCGAAGCGGACGACCGCGAAGCGCAGCACCGCCGCGAAGCGGACGACCGCGAAGCGCAGCACCGCCAAGCGCAGCACCGCCAAGCGCAGCACCGCGAAGCGGACGACCGCCAAGCGCAGCACCGCCAAGCGCAGCACTGCGAAGCGGGCGACCGCCAAGCGCAGCACCGCCAAGCGCAGCACCGCGAAGCGGGCGACCGCCAAGCGCAGCACCGCCAAGCGCAGCACCGCGAAGCGGGCGACCGCGAAGCGCAGCACTGGCAAGCGGGCGACCGCGAAGCGCAGCACCGCCCGCCGCAGCACCGCCAAGCGGAGCAGCGGGCGGAGGTCCTCAGGCCGTACCACCGCCCGGGCGACCAAGAGCAGGAGCACGGGTACCACCCGTCGCACGGGCGGGAGCAC
>DATCJJ010000173.1:0-20963 GCA_036562845.1 Gaiellaceae bacterium
TGACGCCGCAGGCGCACAACGGCGTGCGGCCGCGGAAGCGAAGGAGAGTCTGAGGTAGTTGGCTAGGGATCTGGGAGCGAAGTGCCGGGTCTGCCGGCGCGAGGGCATGAAGCTCTTCCTCAAGGGGGAGCGCTGCCTGACCGAGAAGTGCGCGATCGAGCGCCGCTCGTATCCGCCGGGTGAGCACGGCCGCGGCCGCATCAAGCAGAGCGAGTACCTGCTGCAGCTGCGCGAGAAGCAGAAGGCGCGCCGGTACTACGGCCTGCTCGAGAAGCAGTTCCGCGGGTACTACGAGAAGGCGTCGCGCCGCTCGGGCGTGACGGGCGAGGAGCTGCTGCGGCTGCTCGAGACGCGGCTCGACAACGTCGTATACCGCCTCGGCTTCGCGGCATCGCGCGCGCAGGCGCGCCAGCTCGTGCGCCACGGCCACTTCCACGTGAACGGCCGTCGCGTGAACATCCCGAGCTACCAGGTTCGTCCGGACGACATCGTCACCGTGGCTCCGAACTCGTCGGCGTCGCAGACGATCCGCGACGCAACGGATCTCGTGTCCACCGTCGCGCCGTGGCTGCAGGCCGACCACGACGGCCTCACCGGCAAGGTGCTGAAGCAGCCGGAGCGCGCGGAGATCGACACGCCCGTCCAGGAACAGCTCATCGTCGAGCTCTACTCGAAGTAACAGGAAGGAAGAACCCCCTTTGGCGACACGTGAGATGACTTTCCAGATCCCGAGGATCGTTCACGAGGAAGCGGACGAGCACCGCGGGGTCTTCGTGATCGAGCCGCTCGACCGCGGCTTCGGCCACACCTTCGGCAACTCGCTGCGCCGTGTGCTGCTCTCCTCCCTCGAGGGCGCCGCGGTCACCTCGGTCAAGGTCGAGGGGACCGCGCACGAATTCACGACGCTCCCCGGCATCCGCGAGGACGTGACCGACATCGTCCTCAACCTCAAGAACCTCGTCGCGCGCCTGCACGGCGACTCCCCCGAAGTCGAGGTGCACATCGCGAAGAAGGGCGCCGGCACCGTCACCGCGGGCGACATCGAGGCGCCGGCGGAGCTCGAGATCCTCAATCCGGAGCTCGAGATCGCGAACCTCTCCGAACGCGGGCGGCTCGAGATGACGCTGACGATCGGCCGAGGCCGCGGCTACTCGCCGGCGGAGATGAACCGCGGGCCGCAGCACACGATCGGCGTCATTCCGATCGACTCGATCTTCTCGCCGGTGCGGCGCGTGTCGTACCAGGTCGAGAGCGCGCGCGTCGGTCAGCGCACCGACTACGACAAGCTGTCGCTCGACATCACCACAGACGGTTCCGTCGAGCCGAAGGACGCGCTCGCGGAGGCGGCGGAGATCCTGATGCGCCAGCTCGCGATCTTCACGGACATCGACGCGATCGACGTCTCGCGTCCGTCGGCCGACACGACGCCGGACAGCCGCGACCGCGCCGACGCGCACCCGATGGAGAACTTCCCGATCGAGGAGCTCGAGCTGGGCGTGCGGTCGTACAACTGCCTCAAGCGCGTCGGCATCGAGACGATCGGCGATCTCGTGATGAAGACCGAGAACGAGCTCGCCGCGATCCCGAACTTCGGCAAGAAGTCGATCGAGGAGGTCAAGGAGACGCTCGCGCAGCACAACCTCAACCTCCGCGGCGACAACGGCGGCGGATTCTCCGCGACGGAGTAACGACGTGCGGCACGCGAAGACAGGCAGGAAGCTCGGACGCGACGCGTCGCACCGCAGGGCGCTGTACGCGAATCTCGCGTGCTCGCTCATCGAGCACGGGCGCATCCGCACGACCGAGGCGAAGGCGAAGGCCGTCAAGCCGTACGCCGAGCGGATCATCACGCTCGCGCGCCGCGGCGACCTGCACGCGCGCCGGCAGGCGCTGAGCGAGCTTCGCTCGCAGGAGGTCGTGCACAAGCTGTTCGCCGACGTCGCGCCGCGGATGGCCGACCGCCCGGGCGGTTACTCACGGATCGTGAAGCTCGGCCAGCGCCAGGGCGACGCAGCCGAGATGGTCTATCTCGAGCTCGTCGACTTCGATCCCGAAGCGCCTCGGGACTAAGCGGCTTGCGCCTGCTTTGAAGCAGGCGTGAGCCGTGCTTCACCTGCAGCCGTCAGGTGCACGCGTCTGTTCTCCACGCGCACCAGCCCGTCTGCGATCGAGTCCTCCCAGTACATCAGGCGCGGGCAAGAGCTCTTCCAGACGTCGATCGTCTCCGCGTACGTGCGCGGGCGCTCCGCCAGCCACTCGAGGAAGTCGATCATCCCGCCGTCGGCGTCCCGAGCAGCGACCCGAGACCTGCCGCCACCGCGGCGATGACGACGCCGGCGAACGTGACGATGCCGAGCGCGCGGACGAACGTGTCGGCGAAGAACCGCCAGCGGAGGTAGGCAAGCACGACGAGCTCGAACGCGACGACGGCGACCGCGAAGAAGAGCGCAGCGTGGTAGTTCGGGATCAAGAAGGGCAACGAATGAAGAATGCCTCCGAGGAAGGTCCCTCCGCCGGTGATCGACCCGCGGACGACCGGGGAGCCGCGTCCCGTCAGCTCGCCCGTGTCCGACAGCGCCTCGGAGAAGCCCATCGAGATCGCGGCTCCGAGCGACGTCGCGAGGCCGGCGATGAAGGCATATCGCGTGTCGTGGGAGGCGAGCGCGACTGCGAAGATCGGCGCGAGCGTCGACAGCGACCCGTCGATGAGGCCGACCATCATCGGCTGGATGCGCTGCAGGAGGAAGGTGTGCTCGTCCGACATCAAGTAGAGTGTATCATTCAGGTTGCAAACAAGTAGAACATCAGGCACGCCTGACAAGCAGCGTCAGGGGCGCCTGACGTGCGCCTGAAGCTCACCGTCGAGTACGACGGCGCCCCGTTCCGCGGCTGGGCTGCGCAGCCGGGGCTCCCGACCGTGGAAGCCGCAATCCGCGCGGCCCTTGATGAGACGTTCGACCGTGTCGCCGACCTGGCGGTCGCCGGCCGCACGGACACCGGCGTCCATGCGCTCGCAAACGTCGTCTCGGTCGAGGTCGAGGGCGGGCCGCCGCCCGAGCGCGTCGCGGTCGCGCTCAACCCGCGGCTGCCGGACGAGGTGACGGTCGTGAGCGCGGAGCCCGCCGCGGCGGACTTCCACGCGCGCTTCTCCGCCCGCTCGCGCAGCTATCGATACCGCCTGTTCACGCGTCGCACGCCGTCGCCGTTCGAGGTCAACCGGAGCTGGTGGCGGCCGCAGCCGCCCGACGAGGAGCGGTTGCAGGCCCAGGCCGCGCTGCTCGCCGGCGAGCACGACTTCCGCGCGTTCACGCCGACGGAGACGCAGCACGAGGTCTTCGTCCGCGTCGTCCAGTCCGCCGAATGGGTGCGGCGCGGCGACCATCTGGACTTCGAGATCACCGCCGACAGCTTTCTCCGGCACATGGTCCGCACGCTCGTCGGGACGATCGTCGAGGGCGTCGACGTGCGTCCGCTGCTCGCCGGCGCCGCGCGGAGCGCGGCCGGCGCGACCGCGCCGGCGCACGGGCTCTATCTCGTCGGCGTTGCCTACGATGGCCCGGAGTGAGCATCTTCCGGGTCGTTCTCTTCGATCTCGACGGCACGGTCGTCGATTCCGGCGCGATCATCCTCGCGTCGATGCGCCATGCGACCCGGCAGGTGCTCGGGCGCGAGTACGCGGACCCGGAGCTCATGCAGGCCGTCGGCGGCCCTGGGCTCGAGGCGCAAATGGCCGCGCTCGCGCCGGATCGCGTCGAGGAGCTCGTCCGCGTCTATCGCGCGCACAACGAGCCGCTCCATGACGAGCTCGAGGCGTGCAACGGGATGGAGGACGTGATCGTCCGCCTCCACGAGGAGGGCGTGCGCCTCGGCATCGTCACCGCCAAGCGCCGTTCCACGGTCGATCTCGCATTCGCCCGGCTGCGCGTCGGCCACCTCTTCGAGACCGTGGTCGGCGGCGACGAGACCGAGCGGCACAAGCCCGATCCGCAACCGCTGCTCGAGGCGGCGCGGCGCCTCGGCGTCGACCCGATCGACTGCGCGTACGTCGGCGACTCGCCGTTCGACATCCGCGCTGCCAAGAACGCCCACATGTACTCCGTCGCCGTGACGTGGGGCCGCATCCACGACCGAGAAACGCTCGAGGCCGAGCAGCCCGCGGCGATCGTCGACACGGCGGAAGCGCTGTATGAGTGTCTCTGAGCGCGCGAAGGAGCTGCGCGAGCAGCTGAACGAGGCGTCGATCGCGTACCACGTCGACGACGCGCCGATCATGGAGGACGCGACGTACGACGCGCTCTACGACGAGCTGCAGAAGATCGAGCAGGAACACCCTGACCTCGTTGCGCCGGACTCGCCGACGCGGCGCGTCGGGGCGCCGCTCTCCGACAAGTTCCAGAAGGTTCGACATCTGCAGGCGATGGGCTCGCTCGAGAAGGTGACGTCCGACGAGGCGCTGCAGAAGTGGGAGAGCGATCTGCGCAAGCGCCTCGGAACCGACGAGCTCGTCGCGTACGTCGTCGAGCCGAAGATCGACGGCTCGGCGATCAACCTCACGTACGAGGGCGGCGTCTTCGTGCGCGGCGCGACCCGCGGCGACGGCGTGCAGGGCGAGGACGTGACGCCGAATCTCCGCACGATCAAGGCGATCCCGCTGCAGATGCGCGGCGGCGGCGTGCCTGCGCTGCTCGAGGTGCGCGGCGAGGTGTACATGCCGCTGCCCGGCTTCCGAGCCGCGAACGAGCAGCTCGCCGCCGACGGGAAGGCGACCTGGCCGAACCCGCGGAACGCCGCGGCCGGCTCGTTGCGGCAGAAGGATTCGTCGATCACCGCCGCACGACCGCTCTCGATCTGGGTCTACGGCGTCGGCGCGCGGGAAGGCCTCGAGCTCGAGACGCACTGGGAGACGCTCCGATGGCTGCGCGACCGCGGCTTCCCGACCAACCCGTTCGCCGAGCGGCTCGAGTCGATCGACGAGGTCGCCGAGCTCGTGCGGGCGTGGGAGCTCCGCCGCTCCGAGCTCGACTACGAGATCGACGGGATCGTCATCAAGGTCGACGCGTACGACCAGCAGCGGCGCCTCGGCGCGCTGCACGAGCGGCCGCGGTGGGCGCGCGCCTTCAAGTGGGCGCCGATGACCGCGGTGACGCGGTTGAACAAGATCGCGATTCGCGTCGGCCGCACCGGTGCGCTCAACCCGTGGGCGATGTTGGAGCCCGTCGAGGTCGGCGGCGTCACCGTCTCGCGCGCGACGCTTCACAACGAGGAGGACATCAACCGCAAGGACATCCGCGAGGGCGACGACGTGATCGTCCAGCGTGCGGGCGACGTCATCCCGCAGGTCGTCGGGCCGGCGGGCAAGCACCGCGCCGGGACGAAGCCGTTCCGGATGCCGACGCGGTGTCCGCTCTGCGGCACCGAGATCGTGAAGCCGGAGGGCGAAGTCATGCACCGCTGCCCGAATCGCGGCTGCCCGTCGCGCGGGCTCGAGACGCTGATCAACTGGGTGATGGCCGCGGCCGACATCGACGGCGTCGGCGAGCAGACAGTCCGGCGCCTCTGGCAGGAGGACATGGTGCGGACGATCCCCGCGCTCTATCGCCTCAGCGCCGAGGAGTTGCTGGCGCTCGACGGCTTCGGGGAGATCAGCGCGACGAATGCGATCGCGTCGATCGAGCGGTCGAAGGAGATCCCGTTCTTCCGCGTGCTCTTCGGGCTGAACATCCCCGACGTCGGCTGGATCACGGCGCGCAACCTCGCGCTCCACTTCGGCAGCGTCGACGCCCTGACGGCGGCGACCCAGGAGGAGCTGGTCGAGGCCGAGGGCATCGGGCCGGAGCGCGCCGAGGCGATCGCCGAATGGTTCCGCGACGACGAGAACCGGCGTCTGATCGACGAGCTGCGCGAGCTCGGGCTCCGCTTCGAGACCGGGGAGGAGGAGCGTCCGGTCGAGGGCCCGCTCACGGGCAGGACGTACGTCATCACCGGCACGCTCGAGGCGTTTACGCGCGACGAGGCGGCGGCGCTGCTCGAGGAGCGCGGCGCGAAGATCGCAAACTCGGTCTCGGGCAAGACGACCGGCCTGATCGTCGGCGAGGAGCCCGGCAAGTCGAAGCTCACCAAGGCGGAGAAGTCGGACGTACCGCTGCTGGCCGAGGCCGACCTCTTGAAGCTGCTGGGCCGGTAAGGCGCTCTCCCGGAGACGGCTACGCCCACCTGTCGGCGCGGACACACGCCGGCGCGGCGGTGCTCGCGCGACTCGCCCTACGCGCCGCTTCGCTGAAGCGCACGCAGCCGGACCGTCACCAGGCACGACTCGCCGGCGTCGAGACACGATGCCGTCTCGCACCGGATCTCGTCGGCCTCGGCGCCCTTCAAGCCCTTCTCGACGAGCCCGGCCCACATGCCGCGGTCGAGCAGCGCAGCCTCCAGGCGCTCCGAGACGAGCGGCCGCAGCGGACAGGTCGGCGTCTCGATGACCACCGTGTCGCCCGCGATCTCGCGGACCGCCGCGTGGAAGCCCAGCCCGCGAACGGCAGCGCACACCGCGTCGAGCGCGGCGACGGCGTCGACGTGGCTCTGCAGGCAGGCGCGCTCGGCGAGCTGGCGGCCGAACCGAAGCCCGGCGAGGCGAAGGGCCTCCTCCCAACCGTCCTCCGGCAGCGCGTCGAGCAGTTGGGCGACGAGCGCGCGGAAGTGGTGCGACGCGAACTCGAGCGTCGTCGCCCGCTCCGGGGGCGGCGCCTCGGCGTGCTCGGGCAGCTCGACGACGCAGTGGCCGTCGTGCGCCGCGACGACTCCGGTCGTCGCGTGCTCCGGCGCGACGACGAAGGTGTTCGGTCTGCGCCTCGCCTCCTCGTACGCGTGCGGCGCGAGCTCGACCATCTCCGAGCAGGCGGGGTCGCCGCACTCGCACGCGACGACGAACAGGCCGGTCGCGTCCCAGAACGCGATGTTGACCTGCCACATCTTCTCGTTCAGCGCGCGGGCCTCGGCCGCGTTGGGCATGTGCCGACCTCCGGTTCACACGACGGGCGGCCCAGGCCGGATCTTCCCACGAATCGGTCAGCCCGTCGACGCGCCGGCGAGGATCGTCGCGAATCGATCCTGGGCGCGCCGGGCCCACGTCCACGAGACCGGCCAGCCGTTCTGGAGGATCGAGAACACGTAGCGGTCGCCCACGAAGCCCGAGAGCGCGGACGCGTTCGACGTCGTGCCCGTCTTCGCGCGGACCAGGCCCGCGGCGGCCGTGTGGAGCATCCGGTCGTGCAGCGTCCCGGTCCGCGCGGCGACCGGAAGCGAGGAGAGGAGCTCGAGGCGCTGCTCGGGGTCGTCCCACATCACCTCGAGCAGGGCGACCACCGCGGCCGGCGTCAGCCGGTCGAGCAGCGAGAGGCCGGAGCCGTCGACGAGGCGGACGCCGGTGAGCGGGACACCGGCCTGGGCGAGCAGCCCGGTGACGATGCCCGCACCGGCCGCCGTCGTGCCCGCCCCGGACTGAACGGCGCCGAGCTCCTTCAGCAGCATCTCGGCCTCGAAGTTGTCGCTGACCGTGTCCATGTGGTGCACGATCACGGCGAGGGCCGGCGAGTCGACGCTCGCCACGACCACGGCGTCGGCCGGTGCGACGCCGTGCGCCGGGCCGCCGGCGACGCGAACGCCCGCCCGGACCAAGGCCGCACGGAACAGCTGCGCGGCTGCGAGCGCCGGGTCACGCGAGGTGACGCGGCCGACACGGCCGCGGTCGACGATGAGCGCCGACAGCGGCGGCGACTCGCCGATGTAGAACGACGCCTTCCAGCCGAGCGCCGTCCGGCGCATGTCGAACCAGGATTCGTCGCCGAGGATGCGGCCGGGCACCGTCGTGATCCCCGCCGCGCGGACCTGGCGTGCGAGCGCGGTGAGATCCGCCGACGTCAGCGTCGGGTCGCCGTATCCCTTGAGGATGAGGTCGCCGGCGTCGTCTTGGAGGACGTCGGTCTCGATGCGGAACGCCGGGCCGAGCGCCGTCAACGCCGCGTAGGTCACGGTCAGCTTCTCGTTCGACGCCGGGATGAGCGGCAGCGTGTCGTTGCGGGAGTAGAGCGTCTCGCCGGTCGCGAGGTCGATCGCGACGGCCCCCGTTGCCTTGAGGCTGACGTGCGGGACGCGCAGTGCGTGATCGAGTTGCGGCGCGAGCGCTGCGAAGAGCGCTGCGGCGAAGGCCCGTCCCCGCATCGCGCTCAAGTGTAGGCCTCCCGTCCGCCGAAGATGAGCCGTCCGGCCCATGCCGTGCGGTCGTCCCGACCCCGATAATCGGAGACGGCCGTGGAACGGGCAGCTCTCCCAGTGGTCCAGCACATCGAAGACCTCCTGCAGGACGACGAGTCGACGCTCGAAGACGTCGAGGAGACGCTGACGGAGGGCTATGCCCGCGCGCTCGAGCTCGAGGCCGAGCGGCTGCGCATCGAGCGGCGGATCGGCGAGGTCGCGCGCGGCGACGGCGGCGACCAGGCCGCGGAGATCCGGCAGCTCGGCTCGCGCCTGACCCACGCCGACGGCGAGCTGCAGCGGCTCCGTGCCGTGCTCGCGTCGCTCGCAGACCGCGCCCGCGCCTTGCGCGGCCGGCGCTAGACGATTCCCGAGCGAACGGCGTAGACAGCCGCCTGGATGCGGTTGTCGATCTGCAGCTTCATGAGGATGTTCGAGATGTGGTTCTTCACGGTCTTCGGGCTGATGTGCAGCTCGGCGGCGATGACCGCGTTGTCCTTCCCGTTCGCGATCAGCTTCAGCACCTCGATCTCGCGGTCGGACAGCTCGGCGCGGATCGTGTCGGCGATCTCGGGCTGCGTGCTCGTCGCCCGCACGCGCTGCAGCACCTTTGCGGCGATGGTCGGCGAGATGAGCGACTCACCGTGCGACGCGGCGCGAATGCCCGCCATGAGCTCCTGAATCGACGAATCCTTGAGCAGGTAGCCGCAGGCACCCGCCAGGATCGCGTCCATCACGTCGTTGTCCTGGTCGGAGATCGTGAGCATGACGACGCGCGTCAGCGGTGCGATCCCGGTGATGTGGCGCGTCGCGTCCACGCCGCCCATCCCCGGCATGTTCAAGTCCATGACGACGACGTCGGGCGCGAGCTCGCGCACGATCCGCACGGCCTCGGCGCCGCCCGCCGCCTCGCCGACCACGATTACGCCCTGCTCCTCGAGCAGGTTGCGCAGCCCCGTCCTGAAGAGGTCGTGGTCATCGACGATGAGGACGCGAAGCGACTCTGTCTGACGCTCTTCGGCCTGCTGCACCATCTCGCTCAAGGTGATTCCCCCTTTGTGGCGCGGGAATTCTAGTGCAGCGTGATCGTGACCGTCCGCCGGCCCCAGCCGCGCGCCCGCGCGAGCGTCGGGAACCAGAGATCGATGTCTTTGCCGCGTACGCCGCTGCCGACGTCCGCTGCGACACCCTCCCCGTAGCCGGGAATCGTCAGCTTCGTGCCGAGCGGGATGACCGACGGGTCGACGGCCACGACTCCCCAGCCGACCGGCAGGCCCGTGGCCGTGTGGCCCGGGAGCGAATAGCCGGTCGACGTGACGACGAGCGCGCGGCCGCCGGGCGGCGGCGCTGCCGGAACGGGGGCTTGCGCCGGCGCCGCCGTCACAGCAGGCGCGGCGGCGGCGGTCAGCTGCGCCGCCTTCTGCTGCGCTCGGGCGACGCGCGCCTCCCAGGCGGCGATCTGCGCTCGTTTCACCTGTTCCTGCACCTGCAGACGCGAGATGAATGCAACACGTGCGGTTCGGGCCGCGATCACGGTCCCGAGCGTCTGACGTGCGGCCGCCAGGGCTCCGGCGATCTGCGTTCGATGCGCGGAGAGCGTCACGCGCAACAAGCCGAGCCTCGCCTGCGCGCGCGTCGTAACCCGCGCCACCTGCTCGTTCTGCGTCGCCACCGTGTTCAGCGTGTCGAGCTGGGAAACCGCGTCGTCGAGCGACTTCGCGCCGAGCACGACGGCGAAGGCGCTGACGTTTCCGCGCTTGTACAGGTCACGGAGCGTCTCGGCCAGGCGACTCCGGGACGTGAGGAGTGTCGCGTGCGCGGCCGAAAGCTGCTGCCGGATGAGCAGCTGCTGCGCGCGGAGGACGGCGGCTTGTTGTTGCAAAGCGGACAAGCGATCCTCGGCAGCCGCCACGCGCGAGTCGAGTGCGTAGAGATCGAGCACGGCAGCACGGCGCTGCGACTCGAGCGAGTTGAGCGTCGGGCCGGCGGCCGTTGCTTCCAGACCCGAGACCAGCGCGACTGCGAGCACCGCCGCAATGGTCGAAACCCTGCGCATGGGGGCGGGAGCCTACCACGTTCCACCTGCAAAACGGGGCACTTTGTGCGGACCGTCGCCGCCGTAGGATCGACCAGGTTGTGTCGAGAAATGCAGGAGCTTTACGTCAGTTGTGCGGTTGCGGGTATCCGAACCGGCTGTTAACCTGCCGAACTTGTGACGGACGGGCGCCATTTCGTGCGCCTGCGGAAGCCGATGGTCAAGCGTCAGGCGCTCATACTCGTCACCGCTCTCGTTGCGGTCTCCGTCATAACCGGCGTCGCTGTCGGCAACCCGGGCGTCGACGCGAAGCGCGCTCAGGCGCAACAGGTGCTCGCGCAGATCAACAGGCTCGACGCGAGCCTCGAGCGCGCGCGCACCGCGTACGAGGCGTCGACGCAGAAGCTCCACACGATCGACCACAACCTCGCGATCAACAAGGTCGGCCTCCACGCGGCGCGTGCGAACCTCAAGGCGTCGCAGGCGGCGTTGTTGCAGCGACTCCGCCTGATCTACGTCTCTCGCGACGACCAGTCGACGCTCGGTGTCATGCTCGGCGCGAAGAGCATCAGCGATCTCGTCACGCGCATCGAGGCGGTGCAGTCGGTGTCGTCGCAGGACGTCGCCGTGATGAACCAGGTCGTGAAGTTCAAGCGGCAGGTCACGCGGCACGAGCGTGCGCTCGTCCGCGCGCACCGCCAGCAGACGGCGCTCGTCCGGCAACGCGCCGCGGCGAAGAGCCGCATCTCGTCCGAGCTCGGCCATCAGCAGCGCCTGCTCTCGTCGATCAAGGACCAGATCGCGCATCTGATCGCCGTCGACCGTGCCCGCGCGCTCGCGGCGGCCGCCGCCGCCCGGGCGCAGTACGACCAGGCACAGCAGGCGGCCGCGCTGCAGACGCAGAGCGCGGTGATCGGCGCGACCGCCTCGACGCCCGACGGCAGCGTCGCGCCGCCGTCGCAGTACGGGGGCGTCGTCGGGATCGCGATGCACTACCTCGGCGTCCCGTACGTCTGGGGCGGCTCGAGCCCGTCGGGCTTCGACTGCTCCGGCTTCGTGCTGTACGTCTACGCGCAGATGGGCGTCTCGCTTCCGCATTACACGGGCGCGCAATGGAACGTCGGCGTCCCCGTGTCACGCGGCGACCTGCAGCCGGGCGACCTCGTCTTCTTCGACGGCCTGGGCCACGTCGGCATCTACATCGGCGGCAACCAGTTCATTCACGCGCCGCACACCGGCACGGTTGTGCAGGTCACCTCGCTGAGCGGGTGGTACTCCGCCACCTACGACGGCGCGCGCCGGATCCTCGGCTAACGAGGCTGCTGCGTCTCGCGCCGCAACGACAGCGCGAGCACGACGGCTACCCCGATCGGGATCAGCCACCAGTCGTTGACGCCCGCCGCGACGACGGATGCAGCGGCGCCGATCGCGAGCGCGATGCCGATCGCGGCGCGCCAGTCGTCGCCGACGACGAAGTCCCAGAGGAAGAGGAAGAACCTCACGCGAACGCGAGCCTCCGCCGGCGGAGGAGTGCGACCGCACCGGACGACAGGAGCACGACGAACGCGAGGACACCCGGCAGCGACGCGTCGTCGCCCGGCCAGTGCGCGCCGACGCCCTCCGTCGCCCAGAAGATCCCGAACGTCGTCAGCATCACGCCGACGGCGAACTTCATCGTGTTCTCGGGGACGCGGGACAGCGGCGCGCGCACCAGCACGCCGACCGTCGCGACGAGCACGAGCGCGATCCCTGCGCCGAGCGCGGCGAGCCCGATGTTGCCCTGCGTGCTGCCGAACGTGATCACGATGAACGCCACCTCGAGACCTTCCAGCAGCACGCCCTTGAAGGCGAGCGTGAACCCGTACCAGTCGAGGCCGACGCGGCGCTCGCTCGCCGCCGAACGCGCCTCCTCGGCTTCGCGCGCGAAGATCGCGGTCTCGTCGTGCAGCGGCTTGTAGCCGCTCGCGCGGAGGATCGCCTTGCGCAGCCACTGCAGCCCGAACGCGAGCAGGAGGGCGCCGACGACGAGCCGCAGGGCGTCGATCGGGATCAGCTTCAGCGTCGGCCCCAGCGCGGCGACGATCGCGGCGAGCACGACAGTTGCTGCGGCGAGCCCGGTCAGCGACGCCCGCCAGCCGCGCGTCAACCCGGCCGCGAGGACGATCGTCAGCGCCTCGACGAACTCGACGGCGCTCGCGAGGAACGCGGAGGCGACGAGGAAAGCTGCCGTCACGTGTACAGCTGCTCGATCTCGTCCGCGAAGTGCTCCTGCACGACGCGGCGCCGGAGCTTGAGCGTCGGCGTCAGCTCCCCCTCCTCCTGCGTGAAGTCGCGCGGCAGGATCGCGAAGCGCTTGACCTGCTCGACGCGCACGCGGTCGCGGTTCACGTCGTCGACGATCTCCTGGACGAGCTCCTGCGCGTCGCGGCCGCTCGCGTTCACCTCGTCCCAGTCGAGTGTGATCAATGCGGTGACGTACGGCCGGCGGTCGCCGATCGCCACGGCCTGCGAGACGAACCGCGACACCTTGAGCGCGTTCTCGATGTTCTGCGGCGCGATGTTCTTCCCGCCGGCGGTGATGATCAGGTCCTTCTTGCGGTCCGTGATCTTGAGGAAGCCGTCCTCGTCGATCTCCCCGACGTCGCCGGTGCGGAACCAGCCGTCTTCGGTGAAGGCCGCAGCGGTCGCGTCCGAGTCCTTGTGGTAACCCGCGAACACGGTCGGGCTCTTGACGAGGATCTCACCGTCCGCGTCGAGCTTCACCAGGCAGTCCACGACCGGCGGGCCGACCGTGCCGAGCTTGAAGTTGTCCTCTTGATTGACGCTCAGCGAGCTCGACGTCTCCGTGAGCCCGTAGCCCTCGACGACGAGGATGCCGAGCGAGTTGAAGAACTCGAGCACGTCGAGTGAGAGCGGCGCCGCGCCCGACACGGCCATGCGGAGCCGCCCTCCGAGGCGCTGCTTCACCTTCGCGAACACGAGCCGGTCGGCGACGCGCTCCTGCAGCACGTCGAGCGGCGACACCCGCTCACCTGCGCGACGCTTCGCGCTGACGCGCGCACCGACCCGGAGCGCCCCGCGGCCCAGGGTCGTGCGGAGCCCGCCCGCGCGCTCGATCTCGCCGAGCGTGTTCGCATGGATCTTCTCGTAGACGCGCGGCACCGCCGGCAGGAACGTCGGCCGCGTGCGCTGCAGTGCCTCCGGCACCCGGGCGACGTCCGAGACGAGCGAGACGGTTGCGCCGTTGAACGCGGACCCCTGATGGGCGATGCGCGCGAAGCTGTGCGCCATCGGCAGGAAGAGCAGGACGACGTCGTCCTCGTTCGTCGACGACGTCGCGCGTGACGCGGCTGCGACGAGGTTGCGGTGGCTGAGGATCACGCCTTTCGGCGGGCCTGTCGTGCCGGAGGTGTAGATGAGCGTCGCGACGTCGTCCTCGGCAACCGGGCTCGCCGGCGGGCCGTCGTACGAGCGCCCCTCTGCCTCGAAGCCGGGGATCTCGGCGAACTTCACGATCGGTCCGCCGAAGACCGAGGCGAGCTTCTCGTACTGCTCCTCGTTCTCGACGAAGGCGAGCACCGCCTCGGCGTGGCCGACGATGTACGAGCACTCGGCGGCGGTGTTCGTCGGGTAGAGGCCGACGACGACGGCGCCGATCGACATGATCGCCCAGTCGAGGAGCAGCCACTCGAGGCGCGTTCGCGCGAGGACGACGACTGCGTCGCCATGCTTGACCCCGCGCGCCAGCAGCGCCTTGCCGAGCGCGTCGACGCGCTCGGCCGCCTCCGCCCAGGAGACCTCCCGCCAGCCGTCCGCCTGCTCCTCGAGGTACGCCGGCGCGGCGAGGCGCCGGTCGAGGACGTACTGCCACAGCGACGGGATCGTCTGGGTGTCGAGCGCAGGCGGGGCGGTGATCACGGTTTACCAATCGTATTCACAAGAGGAATTGCTGCTAGCAACTAGAATTCGACTCGCCCATGCGCACGATCTGGAACGGCTCCATCAGCTTCGGCCTCGTCAACATCCCGATCGGGCTCGCCCTCGCGACCCAGCGGGACGACGTCTCCTTCCGCACGCTCCACCGCGAGTGTGGGACGCCGATCAAGCAGAAGCGCTGGTGCCCGTTCCACGAGCGCGAGGTCGAGGCCGACGAGCTCGTCAAGGGCTGGGAGGTCGCGAAGGGCGAGTTCGTGATGGTCGAGGAGTCGGATCTCGAGTCGGTCGCGCTTCAGCGCTCGCAGTCGATCGAGATCCTCCGCTTCGTCAGTCTCGAAGACGTCGACCCTGTCTATTTCGACCGCACCTATTACCTCGCACCCGCGTCGGCGGACGCGCAGCGGCGTCCGTACGTGCTGCTGCTCCGCGCGATGCAGGAGACCGGGATGGCGGCGGTCGGGAAGTTCGTGCTCTGGGGCAAGGAGAACCTCTGCCTGATCCGGGCGCAGGGCGAGGTGCTCGCGATGGAGCTCCTCTTCTTCGCCGACGACGTGCGGTCGAAGTCCGAGATCGAGGAGGCGGTCGGCGCCACCGAGGTGAAGGACGCCGAGCTTCAGCTCGCCGGGCAGGTGATCAACTCGCTCGCAGGCGAGTGGAACCCGCAGGACTTCGAGAACGAGTACCGGCGCGATCTCCGTGCGATGCTCGACGCGAAGCTCGCCGGCGAGCAGATCAAGCGGCCGGAGCCCGTCGCCGAGACGCCGGTCATCGACCTGATGGAGGCCCTCCGGCGGAGCGTCGCCGAGGTGCAGACCTCCAAGAAGACGAAAGCCGCCCCGAAGAGCGGCTCTCGCAGGAAGACCGCGGCGAAGCGCTAGTGGTGCTGGGGCATCGCCCCGAGCGCCTGCAGCTGAGCCTGGAAGAGGTACTTGTCGATCTTGCCTTGGTAGATCGGGACTCCTTCCTGCACGCAGACCCGGATCACCTCCTGCCGGTCGATCCCGAGCTCCTTCGACAGTTCCTCAGGCGTGAGGTGATTCGCCATTCGGACGGCTCCTTCCTCGGACACGAAAAAACCCGCCGGCGCCGAGCGCACAGACGGGTTAGTCGAGTTCCTCGCTTGTCGACTTGACGGGCATCACTCGGCCCGCCCCGGGAAACCTTCCATCACGTCAAAGATTATGCCCAACCCGTGACGGAGTCCAAACGAGTGTTCACCGAGCTCCGGGAGCGCCGTCGGGGCGGCCTCCGCTACTTCGTCGGCGGGGCGGGGCCGCCCCTCGTCCTCGTCCACGGCCTCGGCGGCTGGGCCGGGAACTGGCGGGCGGTCGCCTCGCGGCTCGTGCGCGGCCACCGGCTCGTCGTCCCGGAGCTTCCCGGCCACGGCGGCTCCGACCCCCTGCCCCCGGCCGGAGCCCGGTCGCTCGACCCGTTCGTCGACGCCGTCCTCGACGTCCTCGCGGCGGAGGACGTGCTGCCCGCGCCGTGGGTCGGCCATTCGCTCGGCGCGCTCGTCGGCCTCCACGCCGCTGTGCGGCGCCCGGAGGCGGTACGGGGGCTCGTGCTCGCGGCGGCGCCCGGCATCACCTCCTCGACGCGGCTGGCGGAGGCGACGGTGACGGTGCTCGGCGTGCTCCGGCCGGGCCGCGCGCTCGGCAAGCGCAGCGCCCGCGTCGCGGCCTCGCCGCGGCTGCGGACGCTCGCCTTCGGCGGCTGGGGCGTCGCCGACCCCGTCGGGCTCGATCCCGCGGCGGCGGCAGCCTTCCTCGAAGGGCCGCCGCAGCACCGGGACACGCTCACGGCCGGCCGCGCGCTCGTCGTGGCCGATCCGCGGCTCGAGCTGGAACACGTGGGCTGTCCCTGTCTCTGCTTGTGGGGCGCATCCGACAACTGGGTCCCCCTGCAGGACGGGATGGAGTACGCGCGCCGCCTGCGGGCGCCGCTGAGGGCGATCGCCGACTGCGGCCATCTCCTGATCGGGGAGCGGCCGGACGCGGTCGCGGCGGCGATCGTCGGATTCATGGGTTCGCTCGACGGAGTTGTGGGTAGCTCTTGAGGATGGGAATGTGGAGGCAGGGGCGCGTCCGCGCCGTCGAGCGCGTCCACGACGCCATCGAGGCCGACGCGCTCGTCCTCGCCCATCTCGCCGAGCTCGGCTGCGACCCGCGGCAGCCGCGCGAATGCAGGCACTACCTCTACGTGCCCGGCGAGTTCGGTGCGCGCATGCTCGCCTCGTCCCTCAACTCGGCCGACGACTGGGACGCGGACGTGGAGGAGGTGCGCGACGCATGGCTCGTCACGGCGATGACGGTCACCGGACTCGACGACGACGTCGTCCGCGTGACGCGGGCCCACTTCGAGCGGCTGGCGCACGACCACGGCGGCGAGTACGACGGCTGGGAGGCCGCGGCGGACTAATACGCTGTTCGGATGGCGCTGCTCGGCAGCCTCCTCCGCCGCCGCGACATCTGGAAGCGCATCGCCGTCGAGCGGCTGACGGAGCCGATCCATCTGAACGTGATCGCGCTCGGCGTCGCGCTCACCGGGTCGACCCGCGCGAAGGCGGCGTTCGACGTCCTCGTGCGCCAGCAGCACGCGTACGGCCTTCTCGACGCCGCGGACGAGGCGAAGGCGCGCGGGCTACGGCGGGTGACCGTCGTCGAGCTCGGCGTCGGCGGCGGCGCCGGCCTGCTCAACCTCTGCGACCTCGCGCGGCGAGTCGCGCGCACGACCGGCGTCGAGTTCGACATCGTCGGCTTCGACACCGGCGCCGGCCTCCCGCCGCCGGCCGACCACCGCGACCATCCCGAGCTCTACTCGACCGGCTCGTTCCCGCACGACCACGGCGCGCTCCAACGGGCGCTGCCGCAGAACGCGCGCATCGTCTACGGCGACCTGCGCGACACGATCGATCCGTTCGTCGCGTCGCTGACGCCGGAGTCGCCGCTCGCGTTCGCGACGCTCGACGTCGACTACTACAGCTCGTCGACGCATGCTCTGCGCCTGTTCCTCGGCGACGCACGGTGCTACCTGCCGACCGTCGCGGTGTACGTCGACGACGTGCACGAGCGAACGCACACGCGCTTCGCGGGCGAGCTGCTCGCGATCGACGAGTTCAACGAGGAGAACGAGCTGCGCAAGCTCGATGTCGACCGGTCGCTGCCGTACTCGCGCGTGTTCAAGCACGCGGAGTGGCTGCAGCACATGTACCGCCTGCACGTGTTCGATCATCCCGAGCGCAGCGACGTCGCAGCGCAGCGCACGGTCGAGGTCGCGCCGAACCCGTATCTCGACTGACCTCGGTCAGGACACCCAGTAGCCGGCCGACCACTGAACGACGGCGAGGCCGAGCAGCAGCGCGCTGAGACCGAGGACTGCGCGCTCACGCTGCGGGTCGCGTGTCAGCGCGGCGGCGGCGATGAACGCCGGAAAGAGGACGAGTGTGAAGCGCGGCATCGACAGGAGCGGGTAGCCCCGAGCCGGGAACGTGAGGGGGATGAGCAGCGATCCGAGGACGAACAAGCCGTACTGCGGGCCGAGCCGCCGCCAGGCGACGACGCCGAGCACGGCGAACAGGACGAAGAACGCCACGTCCTCGAGGTTGTGCGCTGCGACGTAGAGGGGGTCGGCGTTCGTGGCGCCGTTCCAATAGCGATGCGTCGCGTCGGCGGTGGCGAGCTGCTCGATCCCGGCCCACGCGGCCTGCGCAGCGTGCCAGAGGCCGCCCAACGGCCCGGCGTGGGAGAAGTAACGGTTCCAGCCGGCCTCGTTCGAAAACTCCGACCGTGGCGCGTGCAGGCGGAGCTGCAACCACAGCGGATAGAGCCCGCCTAGCACGGGTACGGCGACGAGGCTCGCGAGGGCGCGTCGCCGGTCGCCGCTGCGCCACGCCATCCAGAGCAGCGGCGGCAGCAGGGCGACGCCGGCGATCCGTGTGAGCAGCGCGAGCCCGGCGGCGATCGACGCCGGCAGCCAGCGCGCGTCCTCGGCGAGCAGGAATGTCGCCACTGCGAGCAGCAGGTAGAGCGCCTCGCTGTACGGCGCCTGAAGGAAGAGCGACATCGGGAAGACGGCGAGGTACAGCACCGTCCTGCGTGCTGCGTCCTCGCCGACGAGCCGCGCCGCCAGGCGGTGCAGCAGCACGAACGCCGCGGCGCCGGCGGCGAGCGAGACGAGGATCCCGGCGGCCACCCAGGCGTGGCCGATCACACGCGCGACGCCGGCGAGGAGCAGGGGATAGAGCGGATAGAACACCTCGCCGCCGTTGCGCTCATACCCATGCTGCGCGATCCCGATGAACCAGGCGGCGTCGCCGTGCAGCCAGACCGTCCTGACATAGGGGTCGCCTCCTCCTCGGCTGCCTGGCGAGAACCAGACCCACGCGTACACCGCGACGAGCCAGACCGCGGCCCGGCTGAGCGCGAACGTTCGCAGCGCCGAACGGGCTGCCGGCGACATGCCCCGACTTTGTCACGTTCGCAGCGAGCGGTGGCAAGATCGAGCTCTGCGCCGGATCTGGACAGTCGCGCTCGGCTGGGCGGTCGCGGTCGCGGCCTGCTCGCTGCCGAACGTCGGTCTCTGGCAGGGGGGCGGCCACGCGAACATCGGCCTCTTCGAGCTCTACGGCAGGCATGTCGCCGCCGGTGGGATCCCCTACCGGCCGGGCTTCTCGTTCGAGTATCCGCCCGGCGCGATCCCGCCGCTCGCGGTCCCTGCGCTTCCGCCTGGCTCGTACGTGGTCTGGTTCCACGTCTTCGAGCTCGCCTGCCTCCTGGCCGCGGTGGCGGCTGTCGCGGCGCTCCGGCCCGCGCGGTACGCAGTGCTCGCCACGGCTGCCGCCCCGGCCCTGCTCGGCCAGCTCACGCTCTCCTCGTTCGATCTGTGGCCGGCGGCGCTTGCCGCGACGGCGGTGCTGCTCGTCGTCCGGGGGCATCCACGCGCCGGGGCGGGCTTCCTCGCCGCGTCGACGGCGGCGAAGCTCTATCCGATCCTCCTCGCTCCCGTCCTCTACGCGTCCGTCAGCCGAACGCAAGGACGTGCGGAGGCGAGGCGCTCGCTCGCCCTCGGCACGGTCGTCACCGCCGCGTTCTTTCTCCCGTTCGCGATCCTCGGGCCGGGCGGCTTGCGGTTCAGCCTGGAGGAACAGGTGACGCGCGGCCTGCAGGTCGAGAGTCTGGGCGGCTCACTGTTCGGCATCGCGCACCGGCTCGGCGCGCCGGTGCACGTCGTGATCAGCACGTCGCCGTTCTCGTACGACATCGGCGGCGACTGGGCCCGCGCCGCCGCGGCGCTGACGACGATCATCCTCCTCGCCGCGGTCGCGGCCGTTGTGCGCGCGTTCTGCGCGGGCCCGATCGACGTCGAGCGCACGCTCGACGCCGTCGCCGCCACCGCCGTCGCGTTCGTCGCCTTCGGCAAGGTGCTCTCTGCGCAGTACCTCCTGTTCTTGATCCCGCTCGTGCCGCTTGTCCGACGGGTGCGCCCGGTCGTGCTGCTCGGCGTCGCGCTTGCGCTGACGCAGGTCTGGGCGCGGTTCCCGCAGCCGTTCGGGCAGGTGATCGGGCTCCACGGGATGATCTGGGTCACGTTCGCCCGAAACGTCGTTCTCGTCGGCCTTTTCGCAGACCTGCTCGCACAGCTCGTACGGACGCGTCAGCCGGTCGAGAGCGCCGCATCGCGGTCCCTTGTGTCGTCTTCCTAGCGTGCAGCGGCCGGCGCGAACGGCACCACGTCCGCGAGGTCGCCGTCGTCCGAACGCGGGCCGTTGAGGAAGTCGATGCGGCGCGCAACGATCTCGATCGCGTCGCGGCGGCGGCCGTCCTGCTCCCAGGTCCGCGACTTGAGGCGGCCCTCGACGGCGACGCGGTGCCCCTTGCCGAGGTACTCGGCGCAGAGCTCGGCCTGGCGGTCCCAGGCGGAGATCCAGACGAAGTCGGCGCCGGCGTCGCGGCCGCCGCGCCCGACGGCGAGCAGGAAGCTCGCCACCTTCTTCTCGCCGACCTGCTTGATCTCGATGTCGGTCGCGAGGTTCCCGACGAGGCTCACGCTGTTCATGCCGTGAAGGTAGACGCGGAAATGTCACGAAACAGTCGAGGCTCACCTGCGGCTTTTACAAAAGCCACTACACTCGAGGACGGTCATGGGCTTGTTTTCATCGCTCGGTGGGTTCGGCGGTCGCGACATGGCCGTCGACCTCGGCACCGCGAACACGCTCGTCTACGTCCGCGGGCGCGGGATCGTCCTGAGCGAGCCGTCGGTCGTCGCGATCGACCAGCGCTCGGGCGAGGTTCACGCCGTCGGGGTCGAGGCGAAGCGGATGCTCGGCCGCACGCCGGGGACGATCCAGGCGATCCGGCCGTTGAAGGACGGCGTCATCGCCGACTTCGACGTGACGGAGCAGATGCTGCGCCACTTCATCCAGAAGGTGCACCAGCACCGGTTCGCCCATCCGCGCGTCGTCGTGTGCGTGCCGTCCGGCGTGACGGGCGTCGAGAAGCGCGCCGTCGAGGAGGCGACGCTCTCCGCGGGAGCACGCCAGGCATACCTGATCGAGGAGCCGATGGCGGCTGCGATCGGCGCGGGGCTGCCCGTCGCCGAGCCGACCGGGAACATGATCGTCGACATCGGCGGCGGCACGACCGAGGTCGCAGTCATCTCGCTCGGCGGCATCGTCGTCTCGCAGTCGCTGCGCGTCGGCGGCGACGAGATGGACGAGGCGATCATCAATCACATCAAGCGCGACTAC
>DATCJJ010000004.1:0-18113 GCA_036562845.1 Gaiellaceae bacterium
GGCCCGGAGCGAGTCTCCGGGCCTCCGCTCCTGCAGGGGCGCAGCAGCGGCCACGCCTCGCTAGCGGATGGACGGCACGACCTTGGCCGTGACCGTGCCGAGCGCCTGCGGCTTGTTGTCGTTGATCTCGACGATCCGGTAGGCCCGGCCGAACACCGAATGCAGCTTCGGCGAGAAGCTGACGAGACCGGAGATGGTCGGGACCTTGCGGAACTTCACCATCACAGCCGCGAGCGTTGCGCCGTTGAGCGAACCGTGCGCGCGGCGGATCGCGGTCGCGACGCCGTCGATCGCGGCGGGGCCGGTGATGAAGCCGCCCGTCGCCGCCTTGACCTGCTTCGCGAGCGTGTTGATCGCCTTGCTCGGGTCGCGGCCGAACGCGTTCGCGTACGTGACGAAGAAGTAGTTCGAGATCGCCGGGCTCTTGGGGAGCCAGTAGACGCCGTCGCCCGCCCACGAGTTCAGCACCGGCGTGTCGTTGCCGAGCGTGCGGAGCCCGTTGATCAACGGCGCGAGCGCATTCCACGCGCCCGCCGTCGACGTGACGATGACGTCGGCCTGGTGCTGGTTGAGCCGGGTGACCGCGTTCTGGACGTTGTTCCCGTGGAAGACCGGATCCTGGTAGGTCTCCTGGTCGACGATCTTGCCGCCGAGCTGCGTGAACCGCGCCTTGAACGCCTGGATGACGTTCTTGAAGTAGACGATCACGCTGTCGGTGGCGAGGGACGCCGAACGCCAACCCTTGCTCCACGCGAACTGGGCCATCGCCGAGCCTTCATCCTGCGCGACGTTGCCGAAGCTGAAGGCGAGGTTGCCCTTCGCGCCGAAGCGCTTCGGGCCCATCTGATCCGTGCCGATGCACGGAGCGATCGTCAGCAGGCCCTTGTTGATGCCCTCCTGCACGGCTGGGGCTGCGAGGTCGACGTCACACGTGGTGAAGAGGACGTTTGCTCCCTGACCGATCAGCTTGTCGGCGCAGGCCTTGGAGACGGCCGGCTTGTCGCCCTGCGTATCGCACGTCTTGATCACGAGCGGGTGACCGAGCACACCGCCCTTCGCGTTGATCTGCTTGATGCGGATCTGCGCCGCAGCGAGCGCGGGGCCGTCGAACGGCGCCATCGGGCCGGTCGAGTCGTGCGCCCAGCCGATGACGATCGGTGTCCCTGCCGCCGCCGAGCTCGTGTGCGCCGCCGAGTTTGCCGCAAGCGCGCACGCGGTGACGGCGACGATCACAAGCGCGGTCCGCGCCCGTGTGCTCCTTGACATCGCCTCTCCTCTCATGCCGTGACTGTCCGTTGGTTCCAACACGTGATGAAGCTCTCGCGGGCACGCCTCGCGAGCTCGGTCGGTTGCACGTCCCACAGTGAGTCGTCGTACGCGGTGCCGAACGCGCCGTTGTCGCTGAAGATCTCGAGGTCGTAGAAGCCGTCCCAGCCGGCGCGATCGATGGCGCCGAGGATCGTCGGCAGGTCGATCGCCCCGTCGCCGGGAAGGACCCGGTCCGCCCAGCCGCGGGTCGGCTCGCGCCAGTCGTTGACGTGCACGCCGACGAAGCGGTCGGCGTGCTGCGCGATCTCGTCGAGCAGGTCGGGCGTGTTCCAGAGGTGCCAGGTGTCGAACTGGATTCCGAGCGCGTCGGAGCCGACCTCGTCGATCAGCTCGACGCCGTCGCCGAGCGTGTTCACGATCGACCAGTTCTCGATCCCCTCGCGTTGGAACGGCTCGAGCGCGATTCGGAGCTGCAGGCGCTCGGCCTCCGCGGCGATCTCTCGGAGCCCCTCGACGACCGTCGCGCGATCGCCCGGGCCGGTCAGGCAGACGATGCCGGTCGGGCCGAAGGGGGCGAGACGGTGGAGCGAGCGGAGGATCGCGTCGACGCGCTCGGATGGATCGTCCGGCCCGGGCAGAAGCGGGAGCGGATGGATCGAGGGGATGTCCGGGACGGCGGTCGCTGCGCCGAGACCGCTCTGCTCGAAGCGCTCGAGCGAGTCGTCCGCGAGCTTCATCTCCCAGATGCCGATGCCGTCGATCCCGGCCTCGGCATAGGCGTCGAGGTCCTCGGCGAAGCCCGCGCCGAGGGTGCTGACCTGCGAGATCGAGAACCGGGGGACGCCGATCTGGCGATCCTACGCCCCCGTTTGACATCTGATCAAGTGTGATTCAAGGTCCGCCTTCGTGGACTCCCCCCTCGCGGCGACACCGCGGCATCGGACGATGGCGGAGGCGGCGCTGGAGCGCCTCCGCGAGGCGATCATCATGGGCGAGCTGACGCCCGGGACGCCGCTGCGGCTCGAGGATCTCGCCCGGAATCTCGGCATGAGCATCTCGCCGATCCGCGAGGCGGTGCGGCAGCTCGAGGCGCTCGGGCTCGCCGAGCACGTCCCCCACCACGGCGCGAAGGTGATGGGGCTCGACGTCGAGGAGCTGCGCGAGCTCTTCTCGATCCGGCTCGCGCTCGAGGGGATGGCCGTGCGACGTGCCGCGTCGCTCTTCACGGACGCCGACGCCGAGGCGGCCCGGTCGCAGTTGGACGCCTACGACGAGGCGCGGAAGCGGGACGACATCCGCACCGCGATGCGCGCGCACGACGCGTTTCACTTCGCGTTGTACGACGCGGCGCGCTCGGCGTGGCTCCTGCGCTTGATCCGGCCGGCGTGGGACTCGTGCTCGCGCTACCGGCCGGTCCTGCTCGCGAAGGGCGCCGTGCAGGACCGCCACGAGGAGCTCGACGTCGAGCTGCTCGACGCGTGCATCGCACACGACGCGGAGCGCGCGGCGCGCGCATTGCACGACCACCTCGAGACGGCTGCGGACATCTACGCCGTCGAGCTCAAGGGCCGCTCGATCTTCGCGTGGTGACGCGCGCGAGCGCGCGCCGCGTCAGCGGCGGCTTGAGCAGCTCCTGCGCGACAATCGTCCCGCTGCCGCCGCCGAGCCCCGGGCCCGGCCACGTGCTCGCGCCGATGTGCCACAGGCGCTCGACCGGCGTGCGGTGGCCCGGGCTGCGCGGGAAAGGGCGCCAGAGGAAGTTCTGGTCGAGGCTGAGCGCACCGCCGTACGGGTCGCCGCCGACGAGGTTGACGTTGAGGCGCTCGAGGTCGTGCGGACCGAGTGCGACGCGCTTGACGAGCGACGACTCGAGATTCGGGATGTGCTTGGCGAGCCGCCGCTGGATGCGGTCGGCGTAGGCGTCCCGCGCCTCGTCGTCCCAGGCGAAATTCCGCGGCAGCTCCTGCAGCTGGATCCACAGCAGGCCCTTCCCGTCGGGCGCCCGCGAGGGATCCATCGTCAGCGGCTGCCCGACGACGATCGTCGCCTGCTCCGGCAGGAGCCCACGCTCCGCCTCGTTCACCGCCTTGCTCACGCCGTCGAGGCCCGGTGTCACGTGGACGATCGCGGTGCGGTTGAGCCGCTCGTCGCCGTCCCACCGCGCCGGCTCGCTGAGCGCGAAGTGAATCTGCATCTCGGCGCGGCCGTAGCGGTAGCGGCGCGCACCGTCGCGCAACGCGCCGGGGACGCTCGTGTCGGCGAGCAGCCGGTCGTACAACGCCGTCGGCGTCACGCTTGCGACGACGGCCCGCTCCGCGGTGTACGTCGCACCATCCGCGGCGCGCACACCCGTTGCGCGAGATGACTGGACGAGCACACGGTCGACGTCGACGTCCGTCGCGCACGTCCCGCCGTTGTCGCGGATCAGCTGCACGAGCGCATCGACGAGCCTCGCGCCGCCGCCGCGCGGGATCGGCATCCCGCCCTCCTGCACCGCGACCGCGATCACCTGCGTCATGAAGCCTGAGGTCGCCTGATCGGGGCCGAGGCCGGTGTGCAGCACCCACGGCGCGAGCACGCCGTGCGCCCGCTGCGACGCGAAGGTCTGCTCGAGCCAGTCGCGGCTGCTCTGGAGCAGCTCGCCGGCGAACTCGACGGCGCCGGAGCGGCCGAGGCGACGCAGCGCCTTCGCACCGAACGCGAGGCCCGACGGCGACCACAGCTCCGTCCCGAGCACGCCGAACGCGAGGTCGGCGTTGGGAAAGAACGTCTCGAGAACGCCCGGCCACTCGGGCCCGAGCTCTTCTGCGTTGCCGTCGGCGGTCCGCAGGAGAAAGGCAGCGCTCCCGTCCGGGAACGCCGTCCCCGTCGGCAGCTCGGTGTTCAGATACTCGAGCCCGCGCTGCGCGAGGTCGTCGCCGAGCTGCGCATGCGCGGCGCCGCCGACCCAGAGCGGATGCCACGCACTCAGCGTGTCGTGGAGATAGCCGGGCTCGGTCAGCTCCTCGGTGCGAATGCAGCCGCCGAAGCGGTCGTTGCGCTCGAGGACGCACACACGCCAGCCGCCCTTCGCGAGCAGCGCGCCGCACGCGAGCGCGTTGACACCGCTGCCGACGATGACCGCGTCGAAGTCAGCCACCGACGATCTCCCGGAACTCGTCGTCGCCGACGAGCCCGCGCTTCCGCGCGCCGAGCTCCTTCACGCGGGCGAGCACGTCTGCCTGCCGGTTCTCCGGCAGGTCGAGCCCGAGCTCGTCCGCCTTGATGCGGATCGAGTCGAGCCCGCTCTTCTTGCCGAGCACGACCGACCGTTTCGCCCGCACGAGCTCGGAGGAATACGGCTCGATCGCCGGCGGGTCGTGGAACTGCGAGGCGACGGCCCCGGACTCGCGGCGGAAGAGGGTGTCGCCCGTGACCGGCTTCCACGGCTCGAGCTCGTAGCCGGACAGCTCCTGCACGCGTTCCGAGACCTCGCGGATGCAGTCGAGGCGGAGGTTCGTCTGCACGCCGTACAGCGCGCGCAAGGTCAGTGCGACCTCGCCGAGGTTCGCGTTGCCGGCGCGCTCGCCCATGCCGTTGATCGTGCCCTGCACCCACGTTGCGCCCGCGGCGACGGCTGCGGCGGCGTTCGCGGTCGCGAGACCGAAGTCGTTGTGGCCGTGGAAATGGACGGGCGCGCCGTCGACCCACTGCAGCGTGCGACCGACGAGATCGGTGACGGCCTGCGGCGACGCGATGCCGAGGGTGTCGACGACGACAACCTCCTGTGCGCCTGCCTCGACGGAGCTCTCGTAGACGCGCCGGTAGAAGTCGAGGTCGGCGCGGGTCGAGTCGACGCCGAAGAACGCAGCGTGAATGCCGTGCTCGGCCGCGAACCGCATCGCGCTCGTGATCCGGCCGAGCATCGTCTCGCGCGAGACGCCGATCGCGTCGAGCTTCCCGTCGGAGATCGGCGACTCGATCACGGCATGACGCACGCCGAGCTCGACGAGCGCCTCGAGATCGGCTGGCACGGCCCGCGAGAACCCCCAGATCTCAGCCTGCAGCCCGGCGTCGGCGATCAGCTTCACGGCGTCCCAGTCGTCCTGCGAGACGCGCGGGAAGCCGGCCTCGATCCGCTCGATGCCGAGCTCGTCGAGGAGCTTCGCGATCTCGAGCTTCTGCTGCGGGTCGAGGACGACGCCGACGGTCTGCTCGCCGTCCCGGAGCGTCGTGTCGTACAGACCGACGCTGCCGTTGATCCGGTACGGATCGTTGAGCGAGCCGGTCCAGATCAGCTCGTCAGCCACAGCGCACGATTCCGTCCGGGAAGGCCGACAGCTTTTCGACCCCGTTCGCTGTGACGAGGAAGTTGTCCTCGACGCGCAATCCACCCCCGCCGGGCCAGTACACGCCGGGCTCGATCGCGAGGACCATGTTCTCTTCGAACTCGCCGCCGCTGGCCTGGTGCGGATAGGGCGGCTCGTGTGCGCGTGCACCCACGCCGTGGCAGATCGGATGTGTCGGCTGTCCCGGATAGCCCATGTCGGCGAGCCCCTTCCTGACCGATTTGTCCAGGTCGGACATCGAGTGATGGCTAAAGACACCTTCGCAGGCGGAGGTGTACACCTCCATCAGCTGCTGCTCGAGCTCGGCGTATTCGGGGGTGAGCTCGCCGACCACGAGGTTCTTGGTGTGGTCGGCCCAGTACCCGTCCGCGCAGACCCAGATCTCGAAGAGGACGGGCTCGCCCTCCACGACGGGCAGGTCCGCGGTCGCCGTGAACGTCTTGATCCCCTTGCCGGCCCAGACGAGCGAGAACGGGAGCGCGAGCTCTACGTCGTCGCGGGCCGTGCCCTCGCCGTGCACGTGGCCCTGCCAGATGGCGGCCGCCTGGGACTCTTTCATCCCGGGCTCGAGCCGGCGGCGGACATGGTGCATCGCCTGCGCCGCGATCTCGTTGGCGATCCGCATCCGTGCGATCTCCTGCTCTGTCTTGAGCGAGCGCGCACGGGCGATCAGTGGTGCGGCGTCCGCGGCGCCGGGAAACGCGTCGAACCACGCCTTCGTGAACGTCGTCGGCTCGCCGACCATCCGGTCGGACGCCTGCGTGCCGAGCGACAGCTCGAGGCCGACCCGGCCGTAATCTCGCGCAGCGTCGACGACGGCGTCGAGCGTACGGGCGAGCGGCGGCCGCGGGTCATCGGGCGCGTAGCCGCGGATGTAGCGCACGTCCGACGTCCAGGCCGTGCGGGCAGCGTCCTCCTCGGAGGCTTCGAGGCAGATCAGCACCGGATCGCCGTCGCGCGGAAAGACGCACGCGTCGTACCCCTTCATCCCCCAGAAGTTCGTCAGATAGAGGACGTTGTCGGGCGCGCGGACGACGAGCGCGTCGAGACCCTCGTCCGCGATGAGCGAGCGAACGCGCTCGAGCTTCGCGTCGTCGCGCGGCCAGCTCACCGGTCTGCGTCGACCATCATCCGCACGAGCTCGCGGAACCGCACTGTCGGCTCCCAGCCGAGCTGATCCTTCGCCTTCGAGTAGTCGCCGATCAGCACGTCGACCTCGGCGGGGCGCAGGAAGCGCGGATCGGTCGTCACGTGCTGTCGCCAGTCGAGGCCCGCGTAGCCGAAGGCCTCCTCGAGGAACTCCTGCACCGAGTGCGTCTCGTGGGTCGCGAGCACGTAGTCGTCGGGCTCGTCCTGCTGGAGCATCAGCCACGCGCCCTCCATGTAATCGCGCGCGAAGCCCCAGTCGCGCCGCGCCTCGAGGTTGCCGAGGGTGATCGTCTGCCGCTCGCCGCGGACGATCTCCCCGACGCCGAGCGTGATCTTGCGCGTGACGAAGTTCTCGCCGCGGCGCGGCGACTCGTGGTTGAAGAGGATGCCGTTCGTCGCGTGCATCCCGTACGCCTCGCGGTAGTTGCGCGTGATCCAGTAGCCGTACACCTTCGCGACGGCATATGGGCTTCGCGGGTGAAACGGCGTGTTCTCGTTCTGCGGCACCTGCGCGACCTTGCCGAACATCTCGCTCGACGACGCCTGATAGAAGCGGCACTGCACGTCGCCCTCGCGGATCGCGTCGAGCAGCCGGAGCGTGCCTGTGCCGACGACGTCGGCCGTGTACTCGGGAACGTCGTAGCTGACCCGCACGTGACTCTGTGCGCCGAGGTTGTAGACCTCGTCCGGCCTGATCGTCCGCATCAGCTGGTTCAACACCGAGCCGTCGCCGAGGTCGCCGTACACGAGCTCGATCTCACCCTGCAGATGGTCGATGCGCGAGCGGTTGAAGGTGCTCGAGCGACGCACCATCCCGTACACCTCGTACCCCTTCTCGAGGAGGACTTCCGCGAGGTACGAGCCGTCCTGCCCCGTCACGCCGGTGATGAACGCCTTGCGCTTCGCGCTCACCAACGCACCCGCGGGGGCGGGGGCTCGCCGTGCGCCTCCTGCCACGAGATCACCGGGTTGCGGAGCACGCCGATCTTCTCGATCTCCGCCTCGATCACGTCGCCCGGCTTCAGGTACCAGGCGGCCGGATCCTCGCTGAAGCCTGCGACGCCGCTGACGGTGCCGAGCGAGAGGACGTCGCCCGCGCTGAAGCCGAGCGCAGAGTAGTGCGAGAGCACCTCCGGCACGCTCGTCGACATGTGATTCATGTTCGAGACCTGGCGCGTCTCGCCGTTGACGCGCAGCTCCATGTTGAGATCGTGCGGGTCGCCGATCTCGTCCGGCGTGACGATCCACGGCCCGAGCGGGCAGAACGTGTCGATCGCCTTGCAGAAGGAGAAGACGCCGCTGCGCATCTCGCGCCGCTGGATGTCGCGCGCGGTGATGTCGTTGAAGATCAGGTAGCCGGCGACGTAGTCCATCGCCTCCTCCGGGCCGAACCACTTCGCGTCGCTGCCGATGATCACCGCAAGCTCGAGCTCGTAGTCGAGCTCTTCCGTCAGATGCTCCGGATACACGACCGGCTCGTCGGGGCCGACGATCGCATCGACGTTCTGGAAGAAGACGATCCACGGCGCGATCTCGTGCGACCAGTTGACGCGCTTCGACTCGTCCTCGTGCTCGCGGAAGTTGCCGGATGTGTGGAAGAACTTCTTCGGGACGATCGGGGCGCGCAGACGCGCCTCGCTCAGCGGCGTGCGCTCCCCGGCGTCGTCCGCACCGCCGCGCGCGAAGTACTCGCGCATCGTCGGGACATCGAGGCGGACGATCTCGTCGCCGTCGACCCGCCCCACCCTGCCGTCGTCGTACGTCACCAGCTTCATCGACTCTGTAACCACCTCAACACGTTGTCCGCGTTCTCGTCCGGCGGGAACACGGGATAGAAGACCTCGACGATGCGGGCATTCTCGGAGACGAGCGTGATCCGCTTGTAAAGGGTCAGCCCCGCGATCTCGAACGTCGGCAGTCCGAGCGCCGCGCCGAGCCGGAGCTCCGGATCGGAGATGACGGGGAACGGCATCCCGTTGCGCTCCGCGAACTCGCGCTGGTCGTCGAGCGGCTGGGCGGACAGCCCGGCCACGGGGACGCCGAACTCCGGGAAGCGGTCGCGGAACGCGCAGCTCTGCGGCGTGCAGCCGCGTGCGCCCGGCGTCTCGTCCCAGCCGGGCAAGGCCGGCACGCCGGGCTTGCCGCTCCGCGGGTAGACGTAGAGAACGGCGAAGTCGCGGACGTTGACATCCTCGCGCGACGACGCGAGCGTCAGGTCGGGCAGCTCGAGCCCGACGAGATGGTCGGCGCCGCCGTCGTCCTCGGGGACGGGAAGATCCGGCGGCAGCGAGTAGACATCATGCGACACCGCAGACCTCCAGCGCGACGCGGGCATACACCTCCGCCGTCTTCACGAGGCCCTCGATCTCGAGGTTCTCGCCCTTCTCGACGTCCATCAAGCCAGTCGACGTGCCGTAGTTCACCGTGGGGATGCCGTAGCGCGTCAATGCGGACGCGTCGCTGAACCAGCGCGTCACGTCACGCTCGGGGACGCCGCCGAACACCTCCGCATGGCACTTGTCGATCGCCCCGACGATCGGATGGCCTTCCTCGATCTCGGCGCCCGGCGCGCTGACGTAGACCTCGCCCTCCACGCCCCAATCGGGATGTGCATCCGCGAGCGAGCGGACGAAGTCGAGCACCTCGCGCCGTGCGGTTCCCATCGGCTTCGTCGGCGGCACGCGCACGTCGAGGAAGACGTCCGTGTGGTGCGGCGTGCGGGACACGCGCCAGCCGAAGCCGCCCTGGATCGCGCCGACGTTGACGATCGCCTTCGCGCCGCGATACGCGTTCGACTCGTTGTTCTCCCAGCTCGGGATCCACTCGCGGATCGCGCTCAGGAGCTCGTGCGCGCGCAAGATCGAGTTCTGGTCCTGCTTGCCTTCGCTGAACGCCGTGTGAATGAAGTTGCCGTGCACGCGGATGCGCAGCCAGAGCGCACCGAAGTGCCCGAGCACGACCTTGCCCTCCGTCGGCTCGCCGAGCAGGCACATGTCAGCGACCCCGCCGTGGGACACGAGGTAGCGCGTGCCTGCGGCGTAGCCGCGGTATTGCGCGCCCTGCGCATCGCCGTACTGCGTCTTCTCGATCTCTCCGCACACCGCCGCGATGAGCACGTCGCCGCGCAGGCGCACACCTGCGTCCTGGAGCGCGCGCACCGCCTCGACGTAGCAGGCGAGCGCGCCCTTCATGTTCGAGATGCCGAGCCCGTACAGGCGCCCGTCCTCGACGAACGCGCTCGGCTGGAAGCCGGGCACCGTGCGCAGCCACGGCTCGCGCCCCGAGTACGAGGTGTCCATGTGGCCGTTGAACATGAGCGACGGCCCGCCGCCTGCGCCGCGCCACGTCCCGAGCGCATTCGCGCGGTTCTCCTCCACCTGCTGCCACTGCGTCTGCAGCCCCATCTGCTCGAAGAGCTGCGTCATCAGCTCCGCCATGCGCTGCTCGTCGCCGGTGAAGCTGTGCACGTTGATCATGCGGCTCGCCGTCTCGACGAGCCGGTCGCGGTCGACGCTCACCATGCCTCGTACCCGCCGATCAGGTCGCCTGCGTCGACGCCGAGCTCGACGAGGAGGACGGCCGCGAGCGACGAGGAGTATCCCTGCGCGCACACGAGGCAGACGCGCCGGCCGGCGAGGTCGTCGGTCCGCCACGGCAGGACGGAAAGCGGTATGTGCGTCGCGCCGGGGATGACGCCGTCGCGGTCGCGCTCGTCGGCCGAGCGGGTGTCGACGAGCAGGAGCTCCGGATCGGCCTTCGCCTCCTGCGGGGTGTACCGCCTGATCCGCGACCGTGCCTCGAGGAGCACTTCGTCTATCCGCTTCGGAATTGCGGCAGCACCTTCTCCCCGAACAGGCGGATCTGCTCGTGTCGGTTCGCGCCCCACAGCTCCAACATGATGTGCGTACAGCCGGCGTCGCGGTACTCCTCGATCGCCTCGATGCAATCGCTCGGCGTGCCCGCGATCGGCCGGCACTTGTCGAGGAGCGCGTCGCTCACCTTCGCCTTCGCGGCGAGGCGTCCGCCCTGCTCCATCGCGTCGGCGACCGGGCGGATCTCCTCCTGCTCGATGCCGGCGAGGTCGAGCAGCGTGTCTGCTGCACCCTGGATGTTCTGCACCTTGTTCGCGAGGTACATGCCCGCGATCTCGCGTGCCCCGTCGCGTCCCTCGTCGCGGTCCGAGGCGTGGATCGACGCGACGACCGTGCAGCCGACGTCGATCCCGGAGCCGACGTTCTCGCGCGTGTAGCGGACGAACGGCGGCGTCGTGATCGACGGCGTCAGGCAGCCGTCCGCGATCTCGCCGGCGAGCGCCTGCATCTTCGGCGCGGTCGCAGCGACATAGACCGGCGGCACCTCGCGCGGCGCGTGCGCGTCCGCCGCGAGCGCCGGAACGTCCGCGCTCCAGGTGTCGCCGTCGTACTCGAAGCGCTCGCCGGAGAGCACGCCGCGCGCGATCAGCACCGCGTCGCGCATCGGGCCGAGCGTCTTCTTCGTCTGCGTCTTCGTGTTGTTGAGGAAGATCTTCGACGTCCCGAAGCCGAGGATGAAGCGGCCAGGCCCCGCCGCCTCCTGCACGACCCGCGCGTCCATCGCCGCCTGCACCGGATGTCGCGTCGACGCGGCGATGATCCCCCAGCCGATCGTCAACCGCTCCGTCGCGCGACCCATCAACGCGGCGACACCCGTCGACGAGCGCGCCTCCATCCCGTGCTTGCGCCACCACGGATACGCCTCCGCGAGCCAGATCGTGTCCATCCCCGCCTCGTCCATCGCCCGCGCCGACGCGAGCATCTCGTCGAGCGGCTCCATCGTCAGCTGCATGACGCCGATGCGGAAGTCGGTCACCGCGTCACTGCTCGTACGGCTCGTCCGAGATCGGGCTGATGCCCTCCTCCGCGCCGCTCGTCCCGCTCTCGGGCGCCGGATCGGCGTCGGACTGCGCCGGCTGGCCGTAGTCCTTCGGCCCTTCCGCCGGCGTCTGCTTCGCCTGCTGCACCTGCGCGTCGAGCGCGCCGAGGACGTGCTGGACCTGCTGGTTGACGATCGGCTGCAGCACGCGCTGGCCCATCGAGCCGACCGGGCCGGCGATCTTCACCTCGGCCGCCCACTTCATCAGCGTCCCGGCGCCGGCCTCCGAGAGATCGAACGTCGTCGTCATGTTCATCATCGCCCCGACGCCGTGGCCCTTGACCCGCAGCGCGGCGTGCTCGGGCTCGCGCTCGTCGACCTTCTCCATGTCGACCTTCATCTTCAGGCCGCCGAGGCCGAGCGGGATCTTGACGTTCGCCGTCCATCGCTTGTCGTCGTGCACGTCGAACGACTCGACGCCGGGCATCGTCGCCGCCATCGCCGCCGGGTCGTTCAGCACCTTCCAGACGATCGCGCGCGGCGCGTCGAACGTGCGCTCTCCGTCGACGTTCACGACGCGGCCACCTCGACGACGTCCTTCGGCGCGTGCAGCAGCTCCCACACCCGCTTGTACGGGTTCCAGCTGTCGTACACGACGTGCCCGGTCGCGTCCTGCAGCGCGGCGCAGACGGCATGGATGCCGGCGCCGCCGCCTTCGCCCATCCCCTTCGTGCCGAGCGGCGTGAACGGCGAGGCGCTCTCGATGTAGCCGGTCTGGAGCGGCGGCATGTCGAGCGCGTGCGGGACGTGGTAGTCGTAGAAGTTCGGCGTCAGCAAGTTCCCGTCCTCGTCGTATTCGAACGACTCGTGCACGGCCGCTCCCAGCGCCTGCGCGGTTGCGCCCATCACCTGGCCCTCGACGATCTGCGGATGGATGCGCACGCCGCAGTCGTCGACGGCGGCGTAGTCGACGATCTCGTAGTAGCCGGTCTCCGGGTCGATCTCGACGACGGCCGCGTGGATCTGCGCCGCATACGTCAGCGTGAGGTTCCCGAACTTCCGCTCGACGTCCGGCACCTGGAACGGCGGCCGGTAGACGTAGCGGCAGTTGAGCGTGACGTCGAGGTCGTCGGGCAGCCCGGCGTTGTTCGCGTTGATGATCGCGCCGCACGCCATGAACGGGAGAAACGCCTCGGGGTTGTCCTTGATCCGCACGCCGCCCTCGGCGAGCTCGAGCGCCTCCTCCGGCACGCCGCCGAAGACCGCACCCGCAAGCCGCTTGATCTGCTCGGCCAGCATGTCGGTCGCGCCCTTCACCGCGCTCAGCCCGGTCACGGCGAACTGCGACGCGTACGTGCCGGAGAAGCCGGCGTGCGAGTTCCAGTAGCTGTCGTGGCCGGCGCGCACGTGCACGTCGTCGATCGAGCAGTTGAGGATGTCCGCAACGACCTGCGCCGCGGTCGTCTCGTGCCCCTGCCCCTGCGGCGTCGTGCCCAGCGTGACGACGATCTCGCCGAAGATGTCGAGCTTGACCGTCGCGACCTCGTTGTTGCCGGAGAACTGCAGCTCCGGGTTGATCATCCGCGACTGGCCGAAGTTGTTGGTGCCGGAGTCGAGCGTCGAGCCGATGCCGACGCCGAGCAGCCTGCCGCGCTCGCGCGCTTCCGCCTTCCGCCCTTCGATCTCGTTCCAGCCGATCAGGTCGAGCGCGACGTCGAGCATCTTCGCGTAGTCGCCGGAGTCGTAGACGCAGCCGTTCGGCGTCTCGTACGGCATGTCCTCGTGCTTGATGTAGTTGCGCTTCCGCACCTCGATCGGGTCGAGGCCGAGCTCCTTCGCGACGATGTCGATCACACGCTCGGTGAACCAGAGGTGCTGCATCCGCGAGTAGCCGCGGTTCGGCGACACCGGTGCCTTGTTCGTGGCGACCTGCGTGAAGTCGAGGCGGATGTTCCGCCACTTGTACATCCCGGGCGTGACCTGGGCCCAGATGACGCCGCCGAGCGGCTCGTAGCGGAGATACGCGCCGGCGTCGTCGAGGGCCTTCGTCCGGAAGCCGAGCAGCGTGCCGTCGTTCTTGACCGCGACCTCGGTGTCGTGGAACCAGCGCTCGTTGCCGTGCGACATCGACAGATGGAAGTCCGTCCGCCACTCCGTCCAGTTGACGGGGCGGTTGAGCTTGCGGGAGAGCAGGCAGCAGACGACGAGCTGCGGATGCGACGTGATCTTGTTGCCGAAGCCGCCGCCGATGTCCTGTGTGACGAAGCGCAGCTTGTCCAGGCCGCAGCGCATCGCCGGCCCCATCATGATCTGCGCGAAGCCCGGGAACTGGTTGTTCGTGTAGAGCGTCCACTGTCCGGTGCCGCGATTGAACTCGACGACGGCGCCGTCGCACTCGAGCGGCGTCGAGTTGAAGCGGTGGAAGTGGAGCTCGGTGATCTTGACGACCTTGTCCGCCTCCGCGAACGCCGCGTCGAGATCGCCCCACTCGTAGACGCCGTTCCACATCAGGTTCGAGCCGGAGTCCTCGTGGATCACGGGCTGCTCGTCCTCGAGCGCGACGCGCGCGTCGACGATCGCCGTCAGCGGCTCGTACTCGACCTCGACGAGCTCCGACGCATCGCGTGCGAGCTCGCGCGTCTCGGCGACGACGGCGACGACCGGCTCGCCGACGTAGCGCACCTTGCCGACGGCGAGCGCGTAGTCCTTGACGTGCGCGCCGGGGGGCGTCGAGAGCTGGAAGAACGGATCGGTGAGCGCCGCGACCTCCTCGCCGGTCAGCGTCCCGTAGACGCCCTTCAGCTCCTCCGCCGCGCTGACGTCGATCGACGCGATGTGCGCGTGGGCATACGGCGAGCGCACGAAGTGGACGTAGCCCATCCCGTGGCGCTTGACGTCGTCGACGAAGACGCCTTGGCCTTGCGTGAGCCGCTTGTCCTCTTTGCGCGGGACGTTCTGGCCGGCCCAGCCCTGCTTTGGCGCCTGGACCTTCTCCGGCGTGACGACGGTCATTGCGATGCCGCCTTCACGGCCTCGAAGATGTTCCAGTAGCCGGTGCAGCGGCAGATGTTCCCCTGCAGCGCCTTGCGGATCTCGGCCTCGCTCGGGCTCGGGTTCTCGCGCAGAAGCGCGGTCGCGCTCATCAGCATCCCCGGCGTGCAGTAGCCGCACTGCAGGGCGTGGTGGTCGCTGAACGCCTGCTGGAGCGGCGAGAGCTGGTCGCCGTCCGCGAGCCCCTCGACCGTCTCGACCGTCGCACCGTCGGCCTGCACGGCGAGCAGCATGCAGCTCTTCACGAGCGTGCCGTCGACGATCATCGAGCACGCGCCGCAGTTGCCCGTGTCGCAGCCGATGTGACTGCCGGTCAGGTCGAGGTCGTCGCGGACGAAGTGGATGAGCAGCTTGCGCGCGTCGACGTCGCGCTCGTACTCGACGCCGTTGATCGTCACCGTGACGGAGTGAGAGCTCACGTTCGCTCCTGCGCCTGTCGGGCCGCGCGCACGGCGAGGACTTCCGCGAGCTGCGTGCGGTACTCGGCGCTGGCGTGGACATCGGACGGCGGCTGCAGCCCCGCGCCGCGCACCGCCTCGCGCACCGCGTCTTCGTCGGCACTCGCCGGCGCAAGCACCACGGGAACCGCGTCGACGCAGCCCAGCGCCACTCGCACGCTGCCGTTGACGCTCGCGGCGGCGTTGCAGATGCAGGTGCCGTCGACGCCGAGGGTCACCGCGGCGAAGCCGTCGTGCTTGCCGGCGGGGATCGTGACCCTCGTCAGGAGCTCGCCGGGCCCGACCGCGGTCAGGTAGACGCCGAGGAAGAACTCCTCCGCGGGCACGTCGCGCTCGCCGCCCGCGCCGGCGATGGTGAAGCGGGCGCCGATCGCCGCCATCAGCGGCGGCAGATGGTTCGTCGGGTCGTTCGCGCAGCAGTTGCCGCCGATCGTCCCGCGGTTCCGCACCTGGACGTCCGCGATCGTGCCGACGACCTCGGCGAGGATCGGCCGCGCCTTCGCCTCCGCGCTCTGCGTCAGCTCGGTGTAGGTCGTCATCGCGCCGATCGACAGCGTCCCGTCGGCCCCGAGCTCGATCCCCTTCAGCTCGTCGAGGCCGTTCAGGTCGACGAGCATGTCGGGCGACGCGGCCCGCGCCTTCATGACGTTGATCAGCGTCTGGCCGCCGGCGAGCGCCCGGGCGCCGTCGTTTGCGGCGAGAAGCTCGAGGGCGTCGGCAACCGACGTCGGCTTCGCGTACTCGACCTCCCGCAGCAGCACGGGAGCGATCCTACGCAGCGCGTGTTTGTGCTTGCAAGTGGGATTTTATTTTTTGCCAGCTGCGACGTCGGCGTGGATGCGGTGCGGACTGTCACGAAGGAATCCGCCCTTGCGGCCCGCGCGCACGGCCAGCGCCTCGGCCAGCATCGAGATCGCCGTCTCGGCCGGGCTCTCGGCGCCGATGTCGAGGCCCGACGGCCCGGAGATGCGCTCGAGCTCCTCGTCCGTCAGGCCCGCCTCGCGCAGCAGCTCGCGCCGGCGCTCCTGGTTGCGCCGCGAGCCGAGCGCCCCGATGTAGAAGGCGTCCGACCTCACGGCGGCCTGCAACATCGGCAGGTCGAACTTGTCGTCGTGCGTGAGCACGAAGATCGCGGTCGCCGTGTCCGGCGGCTGCTGGGCCAGAGCCTCCTCCGGCCATGCCACGAGCAGCTCGTCGGCGCTCGGGACGCGGTCGGGCGTCGCGAACCGCCCGCGGGCGTCGGCGACGACGGTGCTCCAGCCGAGGAGCTTCGCGGCGGCGCACAGCGACTCCGCCGTGTCGACGGCGCCGTAGACGAAGAGGCGCGGCGGCGGGCCTGAGACGTCGGCGAACACGGTCCGCCCGTCCTGCTCGAGCGTGTGGCTGCGGCCGCGGCGGAGCGCGTCGGCGGCGAGCGCCGCGAGCTCGGGCGGCCCGTCCCCCTCGGTCGTCCCGTCTTCGCGGACGACGAGCTTCGCGCCGAGGGGCTCGCCCGCGATCACGGTCAGCTGCACCTCGCGCGCGTCGCTCTCGGCGACCCGGACGCGCAGCGGCTCGACGAAGACGTCGATCTCGCCGCCGCACGGGAGCCCGACGTTCAACGCCATGTCGTCGGTGATGCCGTACGTGAGCAGGCGCGGGACGCCGGTGTCCATGACCTCCTGCGCCGCGACGAAGACGTCGCTCTCGACGCAGCCGCCCGAGACGGAGCCCTCGAGCTTGCCGTCCTCGGTGATCACGAGCTTCGAGCCGACCGGCCGCGGCGACGACTTCCGCGTCGCGACGACTGTCGCGAGTGCTCCCTTCACGCGTCCACCATAGCCTTGCGCGGCCCGGCTCCGAAGAGGATGACCGGCCGCGGGGTCGAGGGTCGGAAGGACGTGGCAGGCGCTCTTCCTCACCCACTTCGGCTACACGCCCGACGGTGTTTCCCGACCGAGGGCGACAACGTCTCCGCCGCCGCGATCTCGATCGCGGCGGCCGGCGGCAAGAGCATCGGGGTGCTGCTGACAGTCGACGAATGCTCGAGGCGCTCGCCGCCGGTCTCGGCCGCGCGGCTAGCGGCCGAGATACGCCTTGCGCAAATCCTCGTCCTCCCGGAGCTCGGCGGCGGGGCCGGAGAGCACCAGCCGGCCGGTCGAGAGGACGTAGCCGCGGTCGGCGATCGAGAGCGAGACGTTCGCGTTCTGCTCGACGACGAGCATCGCGACGCCCGACTCGTGCACCTGCTTGATGATCTGGAAGGACCGCTCGACGAGGATCGGCGCGAGCCCCATCGACGGCTCGTCCATCAGCAGCAGCTTCGGCTTCGCCATCAGCGCGCGACCCATCGCGACCATCTGCTGCTCGCCGCCCGACAGCGTTCCCGCGAGCTGCGCGCGCCGCTCGTAGAGGAGCGGGAAGAGCTCGTACACGCGGTCGAAGTCCTCCTTCGTGCCGCCGCCGTGCAGGTACGCGCCCATCTGGAGGTTCTCGAGCACCGTCATCGGCGCGAACAGCCGGCGGTTCTCGGGGACGATCGCCATGCCGCGGCGGATCCGGTGCGCGGTCGCGCGCCGCGTGACGTCCTCGCCGGCGAACTCGACCGTCCCGTTCCGCGGCTGGACGATTCCGAGGATCGTCTTCAGCGTCGTCGACTTCCCCGACGCGTTGCCGCCGAGCAGGCAGACGAGCTCGCCCGGCTGCACCTCGAGCGTCAGCCCCTGGAGGATGTGGATCGGGCCGTAATACGTGTCGACCGCGTTGAGCTTCAGCAGCGGCGTTCCGTTCGTGCTCATTTGCGCGTGGTCTCGCTCGTCCCGAGGTAGGCCTCGACGACGCGCGGGTCGGTGGCGACCTGTTCGAACGTCCCCTCGGAGATCTTGACGCCGTGGTCGAGCGCGACGACCCGGTCGGAGATCCCCTCGACGACGTGCATGTCGTGCTCGATCACGAGGATCGTGTACCCGCCCTCCTCGCGCAGGCGGCCGATCAGCTCCGTGATCTCGTGCGTCTCTACCGGGTTCAT
>DATCJJ010000056.1:0-12554 GCA_036562845.1 Gaiellaceae bacterium
TCGCGGCCGGGCGGAAATCGATCTCCTCCCACGCGTTCTGCCCAACGTCGCCGATCCAGAGATTGCCGTTCCGCCGGTCGAACGAGAACCGCCACGGATTGCGCAGCCCGTAGCCGACGATCTGCCAGCGCGCGCCGGCGCGGGCGGGATTGATCCTGAGCAGCTTGCCCAGCCGGCTCGTCAGGTTCTGCGCGCGGTTCTCCGGGTCGCCGCCCGAGCCGCCGTCGCCCATCCCGACGTAGAGATAGCCCTTCGCGTCGAACTGCAACTGGCCGCCGTTGTGGTTGTCGTACGGCTGGTCGACGAAGAGCAATTGCCGGGCGTGGCTCCGGTCGCCGGTGAACTCGACGACACGCGTGTCGCCCTTGGTATCCGTGTAGTTGACGTAGAACTTGCGATTCGTCGCGTACTTCGGGTCGAACGCGATGGATAGCAGCCCCTGTTCGCCGCCGCTCTTCACGCGATCGCGGATGTCGAGGAGCGTGCCGGTGGCCTGGCCGTCGCGCACGATCTTGATCGTCCCGGGCTGCTCGACGACGTACAGCGTCGACGGATCGCCCGGCGCGCTCGTCACATAGACGGGAGCGTCGAAGCCGCCGGCGACCTGGGTGAAGTCGCGGCGTCCGCCGGCAGCGCCCGATGCCCACAGCGCCAGCGCGGCGGCGACGAGCGCGGCGATCCTCACCCGAGCCGCCAGATGTCGAGCACGCCTGTCGTCAGGTGGTCGTTCGCGTTCCCCTCGGGGAGCGCGATGCGCCGGTCGACGACGATCGGGCTGTTCCAGTGGCCGGCGCCGCAGTCGAGCGTCGCGACGCGGCGGCCGGTCAGGGTGTAGACGTTGAGGCCGCCGCCCGGGCTGTACACGTAGAGCAGCCCGCCGGCGACGATCGGGCTCGTCCCGCCGGTGCCGTTGCGCCAGACGACGGCGAGGTGGCCGTCGCGGAGCCGGTAGGCCGCGGTGCCACCGTTGTCGGCCGCGTAGACCCGTGCGCCGGAGGCGGTGCGAACGACCGCAGGCGCCGTGAAGAGATCCGTCCCCGACGGCGTCGAGGTGACGGACACCTCGCCGCCCTTGTGCGCCTTCGCGCCGGTCATCCGCTTGACGGAGAGCACGCGGATCTTGCCGTCCTTGCCGCCCTGCCCGACGTAGCCGGAGCCGAGCAGGAACGGCGACGTCGAGCCGAGATCGGCGTCAGTCGAGTCGAGCTCGTCGGTATTCGTCGGCGTGTAGTTGCCGACGATGCGCGTCGCGTTTGCATCGAGCCGGATGACGGCGTCGCCCCAGTTCGTCGTCCCGTTCCACGGACCGTTGCCGGTCGCCACGAGGAGCTGTCCGTTCGCCGGGTCGACGACCGCGCCGGCCCGCCCCCAGATCGCGCTGTCGCTCGCGTCGCAGCTCGACGGGACGATCAGCCCGCGGCGGTTCGAGCAGAGCGAGTTCCAGACGTGCAACACCTTCCCGGCCGCAGAGACGATCGCCACGTGCCCCTGGTACGGCGGCGCGTCGCCGATGTACCCGCCCGTCGTCGCGATGACGTGACCGTTCGCGTAGTTCAGGGATGCGGCGATCTTCTCGCGCGACGGCAGCTTCGTGATCGAGACACCCCACACCGCGCGGCCGTCGGCGACGGCGAGCTTGTAGATCGCACCGCCGGGCGACGCGGCGTAGACGAAGCGACGGCTCGGGTCGGCGACCGGCGTCGCGGTCGTGATCTGCGGCGAGCCGGCCCAGGACGCGTAGCCGGGCGGCGTGAACGTCCAGAGGATCCTGCCGCTCGCCGCGTCGACGGCGACCGTCTTGCCGTAGGTCGTCGTCACGAAGAAGGCGTCGTGCGTCGCCCCGCCGACCTGCACGGCGTGGAGGTAGATCGGCGACGAGTCGGCCGTGCCCGGCAGCTGCACCTGCTGGCGGTGCAGGAGCTCGAGATTGGAGCTCGTGATGCCGGTCGAGAACGTCGGCGCGCCGGTCCGCGCAGGCGACCAGCCGAAGCGCGTCCAGTCGTTGCCCGTGGCCGGCGCGCTGTGCGAGGAGCCGGCCCAGATGCCGAGACCGAGGGCGAGAAGCGCGAGCGCGGCGAGATACGACCTGTTCATCTAGCGGCGCAGCAGGACGCGGCGCAGCTCGTCTTCCTTCCCCGGCTCGAGAATCGCAAGCACCTGGTCCCCGGCCTCGAGCGTCGTCGAGCCGACGGCGATCTCTGCCTTGCCCTCGCGCATCACCGAGATGAGCCGCGACCCCTCCGGCAGCTTCAGCCCTTCGACGCGCTTGCCCGCCGACGGCGAGTCGCGGTCGATCTGCACCTCGACGATCTCGAGATTCTCCCTGCGGAGCTCGAGCAGGTGGATGAGGTCGTGCTCGGGAACCTCGTGCTCGACGAGCGCCATGATGCTCGACGTCGCGCAGATGGTCGGCGAGATGCCGAGCAGGTCGAAGTGCGCCTGGTTGCGCGGGTCGTTGACGCGCGCGATCACCTTCGGGACGCCGTAGCGCTCCTTCGCGAGCTGGCAGATGACCATGTTGTCCTCGTCGTCGCCCGTCAGCGCGAGCACGATGTCCGGAGGCCGCGCCATGCCCGCGCGCTCGAGCACGAACAGCTCCGTTGCGTCCCCGCGCTGCACCTGGTGCTCGAACTCGTCCTCGAGCCGCTCGAAGCGGTCGCGGCGCTGCTCGATCAGCGTCACCTCGTGCCCGAGGCGCATGAGCGAGCGCGCGACGTTCGCGCCGACCTTGCCGCCGCCCGCGATGACGACGTACATCAGGCCGAGACCGTCCCCACGGGCCGCACTTCACACTCACGCACGGCCTCCATCAACGTGTCGATCGCCGTCTTCGTCGGCGAGACGGTCCGAAGCCCACGCGCCGCGTAGAAGTCGGCGCGCGCCGGATCGAGGATGCGCGCGACGACGCACTGCGTCCCGAAGCGCTTCTGCGCGACCTGGCCGATGACGATGTTCGTGTTGTCGCCGTCGGTGGAGGCGACGACGGCGTCCATCTCCTCGATGCCCGCCTCGCGCAGCACGTCGGTGTCCATGCCGTGGCCGACGAAGAACGCGCCCGGCCAGTTCTCGCCGAGGCGCGACAGCGCGTCCTCGTTCTCGTCGATGACCGTCACCTCCCAGCCCTCCTTGTGGAGCTGGAGCGCGATCGTCGAGCCGACGCGGCCGCAGCCGATGATCAGTGCCTTCACGGACTCAGCCTAGCCCTCGAGGACGCCCTGGGGGAACGCGACGATGAGGACCTCGGAGCTCGACTTGCGCAGGACGTAGTCGACGGTCGGGGAGAAGAAGCGCGCCTGCCGGCGCCAGCGCGGCGACGACCCGAGGACGATCAAATCGGCGTCGATCTCGTCCGCCGCCTGGACGATCGCCTCCCCGATCGAGCGCGCGCGGATCGTCCGGCCGTCGACCTTGACGCCGTGCTCCGCACCGAGCGCATGCGCCTCGGCGAGCGAGGCGGCGGCCTGCTCCTCGAGGTCGTACAGCGGCGCGTCGAGCGGCTGGTCGAGCGGCACCTTCATGACGAACAGCGCGTCGACGGTCGCGCCGCGCTCGTGGGCGAGCCGCACTGCCGTGGCGACCATCTCCTCGCCGATCTCGCCGAGCTTCATCGGCACGAGGATCCGCTTGAACTCGGCGCCGGGGAGTTGCTGCTCGTCGGCGGACACGACGTGCTCGAGCAGCCCGGCGCCGCGGCTGCGACGGACCCCGACGTAGACAGCGACGCCGACGAGCAGCCAGACGGGGCCGCCGTAGCGCGCGCCGGCGTGCGTCTCCATCGCGACCACGAAGATCGCGCCGGTGCAGAGCGCGCCGAAGGCGGACGGGATCGGGATGCCGCGCACGGTCAGCGGGACTCGGAACGGACGCCGCAGCGCCGGCTGCGTCCGCCGCAGGCTGATCACCGCGAGCTGCGCGGCCGTGAACGCGAGCAGCACGCCGAAGCTGAAGAGCGACGCGAGGAACGGAACGGCGCGCGTGAACGACGTCGCGATCAGGAGCGCAATCGCGACCGCGGCCGCCGACACGACGGAGATCGGCGCAACGAGCGTCCGCCGGTGGAGCCGCCCGAAGGCGGCGGGCAGCTGCCCGTGCTCCCCGAGCGAGTACGCGAGCCGGCCGAAGCCGGAGATCGACGTCGTCGCTGCGGCGATCAAGATCAGCGCGCCGGTGAGCCCGACGTAGACGCGCATGATGTCGTCGGCCCAGCCGGGCAGCGGCCCGCCCAGCGCGGAGACGATTCCCATCAGCGGCGCGCGGAGCCAGTCGACGCCGAGCTTCGTCGTGCCGGTCTCGGACGGGAAGGCGGAGAGCCCGACGGAGGCGATCAGCACATAGATGACGACGACGAGCCCGATCGCGCTGAACAGGCTGCGCGGCAGGTCGCGGCCGGGCCGCCGCACCTCCTCGGCGTAGTTCGCAACCGTCTCGAGGCCGGTGTAGGCGAGCATCGCGAGCGGAAGCGCGAACGCGAGCTCGTGCCACGTCGGCTGCGTTCCGAGCGAGAGCCCTCGCGTGAGCGCGTCGCCCGAGAAGAGAAACGCGAAGCCGAGCCCCACGAGCAGCAGCTGCGTCACGAGGTCGAGCAGCGGGACAACGAATCCGAACGTGTGCACCATCGGGCGCCGGAAGAGGCGCAGGACGGCGATTCCGGCGACGAGCACGCACGCGAAGATCCAGTCTCCCGGCGACCGGGCGATCGCATCGATGCCGAGCGCGATCCCGAGGTAGTGCGGGACGAACAGCGTCGAGAGCGCGATCACGATCAGGTAGTCGAGGAAGAGGACCCAGCCGGTCATGAAGCCGGCGAGGTCGTTGAAGGCGACGCGCACGAACGTCGCCGCGCCGCCGGTCTCGCGGATCGAGGCGGTGCCCTCCGCATACGAGAGCGCGACGATCACGAAGAGCAGCCCGACGATCCCGAGCACGAGCGGCGTGAAGCCGAGCGCGTGGAGCGCGATGATGCCGAGCGCGAAATAGATCGACGAGGCGATCTCGCCGTACGCGACGGACGCGAGCGCAGGAGCGTCGAGGACGCGCTGCAGCTGCGGCAGCTTTCTCGCCACTACGACGTCTTCCGAAGGACATAGAGCCGCGCCGCCCCCAGCGCGACGAACAGCGCGCCGATTGCGTAGCCGACGGTGCCGCCGCCGGCGTACGCCGTGCGGATCAGGAGCGCGAAGCCGAGCGCGATCGCGACGATCCCGAAGATCAGCACCGACCGCCGGTACAGCGCCGTCATGCCACGGCCCGGCCCGCCGCGACCATGACCCGCGTCGGCGCGTGCTTGAGGACGAAGTCGACGGTGTCGCCGAAGATCGCACGCCGGCCGCGCTGCAGCCGGATCCGGCGCGGCCCGCCCATGACGATGATCTCCGCCCCACGCCGCACGGCCTCGTCGACGATCGCCCGCCCGGAGTTCCGTGCGCGGACGATTCGCGTCGTCACGGAAACGCCGTACGACTCGCCGATCGCGCGCGCCTCGTCGAGCTGCTCGTTCGCGATCGTCACCTGCTCGGGCAGATACGCGTCCAACGGCAGGTCGAGCGGCACCTCGACGACCGTGATCGCGACGATCCGCGAGCGGCGCTCGCGGGCGAGCCGGCATGCGACGTCCATCGCCTCGTCGGACGGATAGCCGGCCGCGACGGGCACGAGGATGTTGCTGTACTCGAGCGCGCCGACCGTGATCACGACGGGTGCACGCACCGTCCGGCGCAACGGCTCGCCCAGCCGGCGGCGGTACAGCGGATAGAACACGAAGCCGAGTGCGAGCCAGCCGATGCCCGCGTAGCGCGTCGGCGCATCCTGCTCGACGACGACGAGCCACGCGATGCCCGTCCCAAGCCCGCCGATGATCGCGAACAGGGGCCACCGCCCGAGGCTCGGCCGCGCGCGCCACTCCATCTCGTCGTCGGGCTTCTTGATCCGCAGGGTGATCACCGCGGCGTGCGCGATCGTGAACGACAGCATCGCGCCGAACGCGTACATCCGGCCGAGGAAGTCGACCTGTCCGGTGAGGAGGAACAACGACGGCGCGACGCCCGCGAAGACGATGAGCGACAGCCACGGCGTGCGCAGCCGCGGATGCAGTCGCCGGAACACCTCCGGCAGCTGCCGGTACGTCGCCATCGAGTAGGTGATGCGCGAGGCGCCGATGATCCCGGCGTTCGTCGCGATGAAGAGGATGGTCGCGGCGAGGACGCCGACGTAGTACTCCGCGATGCGCAGGAGGACGCCGTGCAGCCCGAGGTTCTTGACGAGCCCGAGTACGGGGTCGTTCTTGAAGCCGGTCGGCGGGTTCTGGCCGAGCTGCGTGACGTAGTGCGCGCCCTCGTGGACAACCGGCATCGCCGAGAGCGCGATCCACGGGAGCGTAAAGTAGATCGCGAACACTGCGACCGCGACGAGCGTGATCGAGCGGGGGATCGAGCGAACCGGGTCGCGCGCCTCTTCAGCAAGGTTCGACACGGTCTCGATGCCGGTGTACGCGATCATCGCCACCGGGATTGCGAGCGCGAACGACGACCACGTCGGCGCGACGCCGAAGTGGATGTTGCTCGACAGCGTGTGCGGCGAGAAGATCAGGAAGAAGCCGAGCAGCACGAGCAGCAGCTGCGTCGCGAAGTCGATGACGGCGAGGAAGACGTTGAGGCTCGCCGCCTCCTTGATCCCGACGATGTTGAGGCCGACGAGCAGCCACGTGAACACGATGCCGACGATCACGTCCCACGGCGTCGTCTTCAGCGGCTCCCAGAAGATCGAGAGGTAGTGCGGGACGAAGATCACCGAGATCGCGACGGTGATGACGTAGTTGAGCATCTGCGCCCACGCGGCTCCGAACGAGACGAGCTCGTTGAACGCGTGCCGGGCGAAGCTCGACGAGCCGCCTGCCTCGGGATAGCGGACTGTCCCCTCGGCGTACGTCGCGGCCGTGCACGCGAAGATGATCCCGCTGATGATGAAGACGAGCGGCGTCAGGCCGAGCGCGATGCCGGCGGTCAGCCCGAGCGCGTAGTAGATCGACGAGCCGACGTTCCCGTAGGCGGTGGCGAACAGGGCGTTGGCGCCGAGGACCCGCTCCAGCCCTTGTTCCCGCCTCCGCCTGGGCACGGGAGGACTGTAGTGCGCGGGGTTACCGGAGCAGCTGGTACGGCACCGCGGCGAGCACGACGCCCGGCTCGAAGAGGAGCAGCCGCTTCACGTACAACGCCTTCTGGTTGTGCAGCAGCCTGCGCCACCCGCGCGTGACGAGCTCGGGCATGAGCACGAGCACCGCAGTGCCGGGCTCGGCGGTCAGCTCGCGCAGATAGGCGAGCAGCGGCCTGCCGAGATCGCGATACGGCGCCTCGTCGACCTCGAGCGGGATCCGCGGGCCTTGGCGTGCCCACTCGGAGCGGATCTCGGCCGCGTCCTCCGGTCCGAACGCGAAGTGGACCGCCCTGACGTCGTCGACGGCGAGCGTGCGCGCGTAGTTGACCGCACGCATGCTCGCCGCGTTGACCCCGGACACGAGGACGCGCGCGACGACGCGCGCCGGCTCGGCAGGGACGCGACCCTGCAGCACGGGCACGTCGGCGACGACGACGCCCGGCTCCGAAAGGAGCCGGAACTTCAGCGCGAGCGCGTGCGGGTGCCGCGCCTGCTCGAAGAGCGAGCGCCTCCGGAAGAGCTCCGGCACGTAGACGGTGACGAACTCCGACTCGCTCCGCGGCAGGCGCCAGACCTGCTCGAGCACGGCCTCGGTCACGCCCCGCGAGCCGTCGAGCCGCTCGAGGGGCGAATCAACACGCTTGAACCACCGCGGCCGGATGCCCGGATCGGTGCGCGCCGTCGGGACGTGCACGGCGCGGAGGTCGCCGCCGCCGATCCGGCGGGCGAACCGCCACGCGGCGTCGGCGGCCTCGTCGAGCGTCTCCACGACGACGAGCGTGCGGTTCGAGGCGGCCGGTGCCGCCAGGACGGCGGCCGCACCCGCACGCATGCGCCTCGACAGGCCGTCGTAGTGCCGGCGGATCCCGTACATGGCCAGCACGAGGACGGGGATCGCGACGGTGACGAGCCAGGCGCCTTCCGCGAACTTCGTATACACGACGATCAGTGTGACGGCTCCGGTCGCCGCCGCACCGACGCCGTTCACGCCGGCCTTCACCCGCCAGTGGGAGCCGCCGCGGCGGAACCAGTACCGAACCATTCCGGCCTGCGAGAGCGTGAACGCGGTGAACACGCCGATCACATAGAGATGGATGAGGCTGTTCGTGTTCGCGCCGTAGATCCAGAGCAGCAGTCCCGCGACGACGGCGAGCACGAGCATCCCGTTCGAGAAGACGAGACGGTCGCCGAGGTTCGTGAATTGCCGCGGCGCGAAGCGGTCGCGCGCGAGGAGCGCGGACAGGCGCGGAAAGCCTTGGAACGACGTGTTCGCCGCGAGGATGAGCACGACGAGCGTGAGGATCTGGATCGCGTAGTACATGAAGCCGCCGTGGAAGACGGCGCGCGCAATCTGCGACACGACGCTCGCGCTCGCACTCGGACGGGCATGCGTCTCCACCGCGAGGTACGACACGCCGACGAAGAGCGAGATCGCGATCGTGCCGAGCACGGCCAGCGTCACCGCCGCGTTGCGGCCGTGCGGACGGCGGAATGCATTGACGCCGTTGGCGATCGCCTCGACGCCGGTCAGCGCCGTCGATCCGGACGAGAACGCCTTGAGGAGGACGAAGAGGGTGATCGTGCCCGTGCCGACGGGAAGTGGATCCGGCGTCACGGCCTGTCCGTGACGAAACAGACCGACGACGACGAGAATCGCGATCGACGCGACGAAGAGATACGTCGGCGCGGCGAACGCGAGCCCCGACTCGCGAACGCCGCGCAGGTTCGCGAGCACGATCACGAGCAGGCAGGCGAGCGAGAGCCCGACCTTGTGCCCGTCGAGCGACGGTGCAACCGACGTGATCGCGAAGATCCCGGCGGAAATCGACACCGCGACCGTCAGGACGTAGTCGGTCAGGAGCGCGGCGGCACCGACGAGGCTCGGCAGAGTCCCGAGGTTCTCTCTGGCGACGACGTACGCGCCGCCGCTCGTCTCGTACGCGAGGACCGTCTGCATGTACGAGGCGACGACGATTGCGAGGAGCAGGCCGATCGCGAGTGAGATCGGCAGGACGAGATGCGCCGCGGTCGCCGAGACCGCGAGCAGGACGACGAGCGCCGACTCCGTCGCGTAGGCGACCGAGGAGAGCGGGTCGGAGGCGAAGATCGGCAGCGCGAGGAACTTCGGGAGCAGCGTCTCCTCGAGCTCCTCCGTCTGCATCGGGCGGCCGACGACGAGCCGCCGGAACCGGCGCGTCGGTGCAGCGACCTCCGTCACGGCTCGAGCGCTCCGAGCACGCGCGCCAGCGCCCGCGGCAGAAGGAGCTCCGCGTCCTCGGCGTAGAGGGGGCTACCGCCTTCGCGGAGGAGCGAACGCACGAGCAGCACGCCGCGCGGCGCCACCGGGCGGCTCTGGCCGAGCCGGTCGGCGAGCGCCCGCAGCTGCGGCTCGCTCGCCCGTGCCGCCGGACGCCGCAGCGGCGACGCGGAGGGCAGCTTCGCGCGATCGAGGTCGCGGAGGACCCGCTCGACGTCCCGCTTCAGCGCGTCGAGCGACGCGCGCGACGTCAACTCCGTGCAGCGCCAGCGGACGAGCTCCGACGCGTCGCGCGAACGAAGCTCGTGGACGATCAGGCGGTCGGCGGCGCGGCGGACGTGCGCGACCTCGACGCGCGCACGCGTCGCTCGCACTGCGGCGGCGACGGCGAAGCACGACGCTGCGAACACGCCGGCGAGCCACGGGAGGCGTGGATCCAGGTCGAGCGCCGCCGCCACGAGCGCGAGGACGGCGAGTGGCACGGCAGAGCGAAACGGCCGCGGCAGATCGAGGGTGTCCACGCCTCGACGGTAGGACGTCGCGCGTCAAGCGCTCGTCAGGATCCGCGGCAGGCGCCTCAGCAACATCTCAAGACGCCGGATCGACCAGGCGGTAGCCCGCGCCGGGCTCGGTGAGGATGTAGCGCGGCCGCGCGGGATCCGGTTCGAGCTTCCGGCGCAGCTGCGAGACGTAGACGTGGAGGTAGTGCGACTCGTCGCCGTACGCCCTCCCCCACACCTCGCGCAGCAGCGCGGCGTGCGTCATCAGCTTGCCCGGGTTGCGCGCCAGCGCGCGCAACAGCTCGAACTCGTGCGGCGTCAGCTGCACGAGCTCCCCGTCGACGTGGACCGAACGCTTCTCGAGGTCGATGCGGAGCGCGCCGATCTCGACCACCGGCTCGCCCGACGGGTCGCCGCGCCGGAGCGCGGCGCGCAGGCGTGCGAGCAGCTCGTCGATCCCGAACGGCTTCGTGACGTAGTCGTCCGCGCCCGCGTCGAGCGCTGCGACCTTCTCGCTCTCGTCGCCGACGACCGAGAGGACGATCACCGGGACGTTGCTCCACGTGCGCAGCTCGCGTGCGATGTCGGTGCCTCGGCCGTCGGGCAGCACGAGATCGAGGATGACCGCGTCCGGTGGGCGGGCCGCGAGCTGCGTCAGCGCCTGCTCGGCAGTCTCGGCCGTGTCGACCTCGTAGCCGGCGCCGCGCAGGCTCGTGCGGAGCGCGCGCAGGATCTGCGGCTCGTCGTCGACGACGAGGACGCGCGTCACGTCGGCAGCGCGAGCACGAAGTGTCCGCCGGTCGGATCGTCCTGCGCCCAGACCGCACCGCCGTTGACCTCGGCGAAGCCACGCGCGATCGCCAGGCCGAGGCCCGTACCCTCGCCGCGGAACGGCTCGAACAGTCGGGCACGGTCCGCGCCGCGGACACCCGGGCCGTGGTCGACGACGTGGATGCGGAGCTCCGTCGCGCCGTGCTCGACGCGCACGAGCACAGGCGAGTCCGGCGGCGAGAACTTCAGCGCGTTGTCGATGAGATTCGACAGTGCCCGCTCGACCTGCGCACCGTCCACACGGACGGGCGGCGCGCTTTCGTCGAGCTCGACGTGGACGCGCACGCTCCCGTCGAGCGACTGAGCGACGAGCTCGTCCGCCGACCAGAGCTCGAGATGCGGCTCGACCGCGCCCGCCTCGAGCCGCGACAGGTCGAGCAGGTCGGCGACGACGTGGTCGAGCCGCTGGGCCTCTTCCCGGATCGCGACCGCCAGCTCGTTCCGGTCGTCCGCATCGAGCTGCAGGTTCGCGTTTGCAAGCGCGCCGGCGGAGGCGAGGATCGCCGTCAGCGGCGAGCGCAGGTCGTGCGACACCGAGCGCAGCAGCGCCGTCTTCAGGGCGTCGCTCCGGCGCAGCGCCTCGGTCTCGAGCGCGTCCGCCTGCAGCGCGAAGAGCGCGCCGAGCGCCGGCAGCAGCCGGGCCGCAGCGTGCCCGTCCACGTCGAGCCCGTCGTCGACGAGCAGCGTCGCCACGACCTTCCCTCCCGCTGTGACCGGCAGGGCACGCTCGTCGGCCTGCGCCGCCTGCTCGCCTGCGGCGAGGCGGAGCACGTCGACGCGCAACGCCGCAGCGAGCGGCTCCTGGAGGCGCTCGAGCGCCCGCTCCTCCGGCGTGCCGCGCAGGAGGTCGGCCGCCGCCTCGGCAAGGACGTGCGCCTCGCGGCGCCGCTGCTCCGCGTCGGCGCTCCGCCGGCGCGTCCGCGCTCCGAGGAGGCCGACGACGAGGGCCGTGACGCAGTAGACGGCGAGCGCCGCCCAGTTCGCGGCGTCCTGCAGCTGGAACGTGTGCTTCGGCGGCAGGAAGAACCAGTTGAACGCGAGCATGCTCGCGACGGAGACGGCGAGGGCGAGCGGCGTCCCCCACAGCACCGCCACGGGCAGCACCGCGAAGACGTAGAGCACGCCGAGCGAGAGCACCGGGACGTGCGGCTCGAGCGTCGCGATCAGCGCAGAGACGACGGCGACGGCGCCCGCAGCCGCCGGGATCCCGACGAAAAGGTCGCGACGCACGCGCTAAGCGTACGCCGCGACCTCGTCGTGAGCCTTACGTGTGGATCGAGACGACGAGCGGGATGATCAGGATCGCGACGATGTTCGCGATCTTGATCATCGGGTTGATCGCCGGCCCCGCCGTGTCCTTGTACGGGTCGCCGACGGTGTCGCCGGTGACCGCGGCGGCGTGCGCGTCGGACCCCTTGCCGCCGTAGAGACCGTCCTCGATCAGCTTCTTCGCGTTGTCCCACGCGCCGCCGCCGGACGTCATCGCGATCGCGAGGAAGAGGCCGGTGACGATCGTCCCGATCAGGAGGCCGCCGAGCATGCGCGCGTTGATGATCCCGACGATGATCGGGAACGCGATCGGCACGAGCGCCGGCAGGAGCATGCTGCGGATCGCGGAGCGCGTGACGATGTCGATCGCCCGCCCGTACTGCGGCCGCGACGTCCCGGCCATGATTCCCGGGTCGTCGTTGAACTGACGCCGCACCTCCTGCACGACCTCGCCGCCGACGCGGCCGACCGCCTGCATCGCGAGCGAGGCAAAGAGGAAGGGCATCAGCCCGCCGATGAAGAGACCGGCGATCACCCACGCGTCGGAG
>DATCJJ010000001.1:0-9960 GCA_036562845.1 Gaiellaceae bacterium
CGACTGGGCCCGGGAAGAAGACGACCTCCAGGTGCGAATCGCCGTCACGACCGGCGAGGCGCTCGTGCTGCTCGGCGCGCGCCCAGCGGAGGGAGAGGGCATGGCGGCCGGCGACGTCGTCAACACCGCCGCACGCCTCCAGAGCGCGGCTCCCGTCAACGGCGTCCTGGTCGGCGAGCTCACGTACCGGGCGACGCGCGGCGTCATCGACTACGCCGAGCAGGAGCCCGTCGTCGCGAAAGGCAAGTCGGAGCCGCTCGCCGTCTGGGAGGCGCTTGCCGCGCGCTCGCGGTTCACGGTCGAGACGATGTCGGCCGCGCCGCTCGCGGGACGTGAGGACGAGGTCGAGCTGCTCGTCAACACGTTCCAGCGCGTGCGCCGCGACCGCGAGCCGCAGCTCGTCACGGTCGCCGGCGTCCCCGGCATCGGCAAGAGCCGCCTCGTCGCCGAGCTGTTCGCGTTCGTCGAGGCGGATCCGGACTTCGTGACGTGGCGTCGCGGGCGCTCGCTCTCCTACGGCGACGGCGTGAGCCTGTGGGCGCTCGGCGAGATCGCGAAGGCCGAGCTCGGCGTCCTCGAGAGCGACACGCGTGACGAGACCTCGGCGAAGCTCGCGGCCTCGCTCGAGGAGCTCGTCGACGAAACCGAGCGCGCCTGGCTCGAACGGCATCTCGCGCCGCTCGTCGGCCTGCCCGCCGAACAGCACGACCGCACGGAGCGCTTCGGGGCCTGGCGCCGCTGGATCGAGCTGCTCGCCGACCGGCGGCCGCTCGTGCTCGTGTTCGAGGACATCCAGTGGGCGGACGACGAGCTGCTCGACTTCGTCGACGAGCTCGCCGACTGGGCGAGCGACCTGCCGTTGCTCGTCGTCTGCACGACGCGGCCCGAGCTCTTCGAGCGCCGCCCCGGTTGGGGCGGCGGGAAGCGGAACGTCCTCACCGTCTCGCTCGGCCCGCTGAGCGACGCCGACACCGCCCGGATCGTCGCGGCGACGCTCGACCGCGCGTTGCTGCCGGCCGAGACGCAATCGGCGCTGCTCGAGCAGGCCGCCGGCAACCCGCTCTACGCCGAGCAGTATGCGCGAATGGTCGCCGAGGGTGGTCTGCCGGATGCCCTGCCCGACAGCGTGCAGGGGATCGTCGCCGCACGCCTCGACCTGCTCGGGAGGGACGAGAAGGCACTCTTGCAGGACGCGGCGGTCGTCGGACGCGTCTTCTGGCCCGGCGCGCTCGGCGCGGCCGACGAGCTCCTCCGCCTGCTCGTCCGCAAGGAGTTCATCCGGCGCGAGCGCCGCAGCGCGGTGGCCGGCGAACAGGAATACTCGTTTGCCCACGCGCTCGTCCGGGACGTCGCGTACGCGCAGATCCCCCGTGGCGACCGCGCGGCGAAGCATCGCGCGGCGGCCACCTGGATCGAGTCGCTGCCGCCGGACCGCGCGGTCGACAGGGCAGAGATGCTCGCGCACCACTACAGCGCGGCGCTCGAGCTCGCCGCTGCGACGGGAACCGTCGACGACGGCCTGCGCGCCAGTGCACGCGACGCGTTCCACGATGCGGGCGATCGTGCGGTCGCGCTCGGTGCCTCCCCGGCTGCCAAACGCCACTTCGCGGCGGCACTGGAGCTCACGCCCGAGGGCACGGCGGAATGGGCGCGGCTGCGCCGAGACCTCGGCGCCGTCATCGCCACCGACGATCCGCAATCTGCGCTCCCTCATCTCGACGCGGCCGTGGCCGCATGCATGGAGCTCGGCGACCTCGAGGGCGCGGCGATCGCCGAATTGAACACCTCCAACGCGTGGTGGTACCTCGCAAACCGCGACGCCGCCGACGTCCACTCCGAACGCGCCGTTGCGCTGCTCACGGATGCGCCTCCGTCCGGGGCCAAGGCCGCGGCGCTCGCCGAGCGGGCGCGGCTCCTGATGCTCGCCGGGCAGATGACGGCGTCGGCGGAGCTCGCGACCGCCGCGATCGAGATCGCCGAGCAGACGCAGAGCGAACGGATCCTCGCGGCTGCGCTCGTGACGCGCGGGACGGCGCTCGAAGACGGCCCAGACCTCGACCGGGGCATCGAGCTCGCGGAGCAGACCCGCGACCTGCGACAGCTGTTCCGCGGCCTGAACAACCTCGCCGAGCGCCTGATCCGCAGGGGCGACCTGGCCGCGACCGGCCCAATCTACGACCGCTTCCTGCGCGAGGCGGAGCAGGTCGGCTCTGCCGGGCAGATTCTCTGGGTCCGCGCGCAGGAGGCCAGCGTTCGTCTGGTCGCCGGTGACTGGGACTCCGCCTTCATGACGGCCGACGCATTGATCGGGGAGATCGAGTCGGGACCGCCCCACTACCTCGAGCCCGACATCCGCGCGACGCGATCGATCATTCGCCACGCACGCGGCGACTCCGCCGGCGCAATCGCGGATTCCGAGCGCGCGGTCGCCGTGGCCCGCGAGACGAAGGACCCGCAGACGATCCTGCCGGCCCTCGGCAACCTGGCCGAGGTCTATGCCCGCGAGGGCAGGATCGACGCCGGCCGGGTCGCCGTCGAGGAGGCCCTCGCCCTCGCCCGACCGCTCGAGCGCCATTACTACGTCGTGGCGATAACCCTTCTCTGGGCCACGCTCGACCTCGCCCTGGCGGCCGAATCGATCGCGATCTTCGATCGCGGGGACACCGTGGATCCCTGGACGAAGGCGTGCGTCGCAGCGTGGCGCGGAGATCTCGCGGCCGCGGCCGCCGTCTTCGAGCGGTTCGGCGCGCGCTGGCCCGAGGCGGAGATGCGGCTCCGCATCGCCCGGCGAGACGGCGACCAGGTCGAGTTGCAACGGGCACTCGACTTCTTCCGCGAGGTCCGTGCGACACGCCGCATCCGCGACGCCGAAGCGCTGCTCGCCGCGACCGCCTGACCTCCGTACCCTGGGAGGCGTGGCAGTCGTCATCGCCTCCAACCTCCGCAAGGAGTTCGCCGGCAACGTCCTGTTCGACGGCGTCTCCTTCAGCGTCGAGCGGCGCGACCGCGTCGCGCTCTCCGGACCGAACGGGGCCGGCAAGACGACGCTGCTCCGGATCCTGTCCGGTGAGACGGAGAAGCATGGCGGCGAGCTCGCCTTCGAGAAGGGAACGCGGGTCGCGCTCCACGACCAGCGGCCCCCGCTCGAGCAAGACCTGACGCTCCGCGAGTACGTCATCTCGGGCGCGCGCGACCTCGTCGCGCTCGAGGAGGAGCTGAAGCGGCTCGAGCAGGCGATGGCGGCGGGTGCGCACGACCAGGCGACGCTCAACCGCTACGCCGCCGCACAGGCGCGGCTCGAGCACGCCGGCGGCTACAACTGGCGCGATCACGCGACGGCCGTGCTCCGCGGGCTCGGCTTCTCGGAAGAGCATCTCGACCGCAAGCTGCGAACGTTCTCCGGCGGCGAGCTGACACGCGCCTCGCTCGCCCGCGCGCTCGGCGGCGATCCCGATCTGCTGCTCCTCGACGAGCCGACGAACCACCTCGACGTCGCCTCCCTCGAATGGCTCGAGAAGGAGCTGCAGTCGCTCGACGCAGCGGTCATCCTCGTTGCGCACGACCGCTGGTTCCTCGAGGCGGTGACGACCGCGACGCTCGAGGTCGTCGCGGGCCGCGGCACCTTCTTCCCGGGCCCGTGGCATGCGTGGCGACGGGAGAAGGCGGCGCGGCTCCTGCATGCGCAGAAGGAGGTCGACCGCGTGCAGTCCGACATCGCACGGCTCGAACGCTTCGTCGAGCGGTTCCGATACAAGAAGGAGAAGGCGAAGCAGGCGCAGGCGAAGCTGACGCACATCGGCCGGCTCGAGCAGGAGCGCGCGCAAAACGCGGCCGAGATCTCTTTGCTCACGCGGCGCAACCGCTCGCTGGGCTTCGAGTTCCTCAAGCCCGCCCGCAGCGGCCGCACGGTCGTGGAGGCCGACGCGTTGACGCTCTCCGTCGGCGGCCGCGTGCTGCTCGACGACGTGTCGTTCGCGCTCGAGCGCGGCGAGCACGCCGCGCTCGTCGGGCCGAACGGCTCGGGGAAGACGACGCTGCTCGAGGCGATGGTGAGCGAGCGCGGCCCGCGCCTGGGCCACGGCGTGCAGGTCGGCTACTTCTCGCAGCAGGAAATGGAGCTCGACACGCGCGGCTCCGTCCTTCAGTGCGTCCAGACGATGACCGGGCTGTCGCGGCCCGACGCGCAGAACCTCCTGGGCAAGTTCCTCTTCTCGGGGTGGGACGACCACGAGAAGCCGGTCGCGGTGCTGTCCGGCGGCGAGCGGCGCCGGCTCGCGCTCGCGGTCACGGTGTCGTCAGGCGCGAACTTCCTCGTGCTGGACGAGCCGACGAACCATCTCGACCTCGAGTCGCGCGAGGCGCTCGAGGCCGCACTCGAGGCGTTCCCCGGGACGCTGCTGCTCGTCTCGCACGACCGCGCCCTGCTCGACGCCGTCGCCGAGCGCACGCTTGCGATCGAGGACGGCCGCCTGCAGTCGTACGAGGGCGGCTGGGCCGAGATGCTGCGCCGGCGCGAGGAGCGAGCCGCGCGCGCCCCAGAGCCCGTCGTCGTCAGGAAGACGCCGAAGCCGAAGCCGCGCAAACCGCCCACGTCGAAGGGCCCGACCGAGCTCGAGCGGATCGAGGCGCAGATCGCGAACGCCGAGGCGGAGCTCGCGCTGCTCGAAGAGCGCCTCGCCGAGGACTGGTCGAACGTCGAGACGCTCGCCGCGCACAAGCGGTCGCGCGACGCCCTCGCGTCACTCCTCGAGCGGTGGGAGACGTTGTTCGAGCAGGCTTCGTCGAGCTAGAGGTCCGCGGTGCAGAAGGCGCACTTCGACGCGCCGATCGGGATCGAGCTGAGGCAGTGCGGGCAGCCCTTCGTCGTCTGCTCGACGTCCGGCTCGGTCTTGTAGCGCGCCATCAGCATGTTCACCGGCTTCACGACGAGAAAGAAGATCACGGCCGCGATGATCGCGAACGTCAGCACCGCGTTGATGAAGGCGCCGTACAGGAAGTGGCTCTTGTTGATCGTGAAGCTCAGGTTGCCGAAGTCGGGCTTGCCCCCGATCGCCGCGATCAACGGAGTGATCAGGTCGCCGACGAGCGCGGTGACGACGGCGGCAAACGCGACACCGATCACGATGCCGACCGCCATGTCCACGAGGTTGCCGCGGAGCAGGAACTCCTTGAAGTCCTTCACCGTCATCCCTCCAGTCGCTTTTCGAAGCAGAGGCTGAGCGCCCGCGAGTCGTACGGCGGGTAGCACGGGATCCTTGCGAATCCCGCCGACTCGTACAAGCCGAGCGCCTCGGGCTGCCGGTCGCCCGTCTCGAGGACGACGCCCGTGTAGCCGAGCGCGCGCGCCTGCGCCTCGAGCTCCTCGAGCAGCCGCCGGCCGAGCCCCCGCCCGCGCGCCTCCGGGACGACGTACATCCGCTTCACCTCGCCGCGCCGGTCGTCGAAGCGCGCGATGCCGCCGCAGCCGATTGCGCGGCCGGCGTCGTCCCGAAGGACGAGGAAGATACCGTCGGGCGGCACGAACATCGGCGCCTCGCGGGTCGGCCCGATGTCCGCCTCTCCGTACACACCGTGCATCTCGGCCTGCTGGGCGAGGCAGAGAGCCTGCACCTCGGGCGAGTCGAAGGGCTCAGGCCCAGAATGCATCGAACGCGGAGTCGAGCGGGACGGCCGTCACCTCGGTGATCATGCCGTCTTCGAACTTGAAGACGAGCGCCTGCTCGACGTCGAGGTCGATGCCGTTGCGCGTGCCCCAGGCCCGGTACACCGCGAGCCCCCAGGCATCGTCTGCGAACACCGTATGCAGCCGCGAGCGGTAGGTGCCCGCGGTCTCGACGCCCGTGCGCCGGAGGAAGTCGACGACGTCGCGGCGGCCGCGGTACTCGCCGCTCATCACGGTGTCGCCGGGCACGCGCCAGAGCACGTTGCGATCGAAGGTCGCGCTGATCTGCTTTGCGTCGTTGCCGAACGCGCCGAACAACCGGCGAACGAGCTCCGCATTCGGGTGCGTCACTCGCCGTCCCCGCCGAGCGTCGCGACCACGGCCTCCGCGATCACCTTCAACGGCCGCTGCGACGCCTGCGACGCGCGGCGCAGCCGCGAGAACGCCTCGTCCTCGGTCAGCCCTTCCTTCTCCATCAGCAGGCCCTTCGCGCGCTCGATCACCTTGCGGGCCGCGAGCGCCTCCTGCAGCGACTCCGCTTCCTCGCGGAGCGCCTGCAGCTCCTCGTGCCGCGCGCGCGCCGTCTGGATCGCCGGCAGCAGATCCTGCTCGCGGAACGGCTTCACGAGATAGCCGAACACACCCGCCTCGGCCGCGCGCGCGACGAGCTCCTGCTGCCCGTATGCGGTCAGCATCACGATCGGGATCGGCCGCTCGTCGAGAATCCGCCGTGCCGCCTCGATACCGTCGAGGCGCGGCATCTTCACATCCATCAGCGCGAGGTCGGGCTGCGCGCTCCGCGCGAGCGCAACCGCCTCCTCGCCGTCCTTCGCCTCCGCGACGACCTCGAAGCCGGCGCGCTCGAGCAGGTCCTTGAGGTCGAGACGGATGATCGTCTCGTCCTCCGCGACGAGGATCCTCATCCACGCACCGCATTCCTGAGGCGGATGCCGCTGAAGTCGAGCGACGTCGCAGTGACCCTGTCCCACAGCGGATAGAGCGCAGGGGCGATCCGCAGCTCGATCCCCGCCTCCGCATGCCGGGCGAGGAGATCGCCGACCTCGACGCACTCGAGCGCGTCGACGGTCGTCGAGGCGATGTAGAAGCGTTCGTCCTCGACGAGGGCGAACGGCTCGCTCGGCATCCGGTATGCGTAGAGCGTCACCGAGCGGAGGCGCTCCAGCCACGTCGATTCGATGACCGCGACACGCCGCCGCTCGTCCCCGTCGAGCCAGAGATCGACGTCGTCGTGGGTGGTCGTGTGGACGGCCCAGAAACACGCGCGCGGACAGTCGCGAGGGAACCAGTAGAGCCAGCTGTACGCGTCGGCGATCGCCCAGACCTTCCCGTCACGCGGCGCGAAGCGCCCGAGCGACGGGTCCTCGCTGAAATGCCAGAGCACCGTCACAGCGTGAGGGCGAGCTCTCGCGTCTCCGGCCAGTGAAAGAGTGCGGCAGCCTCGTGAGGCGGGAGCCATCGGTACTCGTCGTGCTCGTCGTTCAGCGTCGGCTCCCATCCCGCCGCCACCTCGACGAGAAACGCCTGCACCTCGACCGCCCCGTCGTACACGAAGGTCGCGCCGAGGTCGACGGGCCGGGCGTCGAGACCGACCTCTTCTCGGAGCTCTCGCGCCGCCGCCTCTGCGTACGTCTCGCCGTCATCGACTCCTCCCGCGACGGTGTGCCAGTACCCGCCGTCGGCCTCGCAACGGAGGAGGGCGAGCAGCTCGCCGCCTCGGCGAACCATCACCTTGCACTCGCGGATCACCGCGTGACGATCCTCAGCGGCCGGATCTCGGCGCGCATCGCACCGCTCGTCACGGCGGGGTCCTCGGCGACGATCGCCTCGACCTCCTCGCGGTCGCGAAGATCGAAGATGCCGACGCCGAGCGAATCGTCGCCCGTCCACGACGGCCCGGCGACGACGAGCTTCCCGGCGGCATGAAGGCCGCGCAGATAGTCCCAGTGCGCCTCGAGCATCTCGTGCTCGGACTCGATCCCGTCACGGGCCGGTCGCATCACGACGAGGAAGCTCACCTCGGGAACACCACCTCGGCGCGCGAGCCGGTGAGGTCGAAGCTGCCCTGCAGCTCGTCGCGGACGAGCGCACGCACAATCGAAAGGCCGGTGCCGCTCGGGACGCCGTTCACGCCGTCGCCCTCGTCGGCGATCGCGAGCACGACGTCGCCGTTCCGGCGTGCGAGCTCGATCCGGACGGCGCCGGCGCCGTGCTCGAGCGCGTTCTGCAGCAGCTCGCTGAAGACGAGGGCGAGCGCCGTCGCACGGCTCCCTGCGAGCGACACGTGCTCGAGCGACGCCTCGACCGGACGGCCGCCGGCGAGCCCCTGGACGATGGACGCGCGCAGCCGGTCGAGCAGCTCGTGCAGGTCGACGTCCTCCTCCCGCTGCTCGGTGAGCACCTCGTGCACCGCCGCGATCGCGAGGATCCGGTTGACGGAGTGCTCGAGCGCCTCCCGCGGGTCGACGCCCTCGGCGCGCGCTTGCAGCCGGAGCAGCGAGGCCACGGTCTGCAGGTTGTTCTTCACGCGGTGGTGGATCTCTTGCGCGAGCACGCCGCGCATCACCGCGCGCCCATGCTCGAGCGCGACCGCGGCATGGTGCGCGATCGCCTCGAGCAGCGCCCGGTCATCGTCCGAGAACGGGACGTCGCGGTCGGCGACGAGCTCGCCGATCACGCGCCGCTTCCAGCGGAGCGGCGTGCGCACCGCGTGCGTGCCGGCGCGGCCCTCCGGCCACGCGATCCGTCCGTCCTCGAGCACGAGCGCGGCACCGGTCGCGGCGACCGCGTCCATCGTCGTCTTGACGATCGCTTCGAGCGACTCCTCGAGGTAGAGCGACTCCGAGACAGCCTCGCTGATCCGCGCGAGCGCCTCGAGCTCCGCCACGCGACGCTGCGCCTGCGCGTACAGCTGTGCGTGGACGATCGACTGCGCCACCTGGTCGGCGATCGCCGTCAGCAGCTCGATCTCGCTCGCGTCGTACTCGCGCGGTTGGCGCGTGCGGACGTTGAGCGCGCCGGCGAGCGTCTCGCCGTGGACGAGGATCGGCACCGCGAGGATCGACTCGTACTGCGACTCGGGGAGATTCGGGAACAGCTTGAAGCGTGGATCGAGGTGCGCGGCCGACGGGATCATCACCGGCGCGCGCTCGGCGGCGGCCGTTCCGGTGATCCCTTCGCCCGGCCGCATCCGCGGACGGCGCGTCATCTTCTCGATGCTCGTCCCGTGCGTCGCGCGCAGGACGAGCTCGTCGCCGCGCTCGTCGTAGAGGTAGACGAAGCAGGCGTCCGCGTCGAGCGCGCCCGCGACCTTCTCGGCCACGAGGTGGAGAACCTCCTCGAGGTCGAGCGTCGAGTTGACGGCGGCCGTCGTCTCGGTCAACAGGCGGAGGTGCCGCTCGCGCGCGTGCACGGAAATATCGTAGGGAGGCGGTGACCGCGTATCACTTCCTGTTGTTCTTTCACCTCCTCGGCGCGTTCTGCTTCTTCGCCGGCGGTGCGGTCGCCGGGACGCTGCAGCTCGGCGCCCTGCGCCGGAAGCGTCCGAGCGAGATCCTCACGCTGCTGCGGCTGACCCGCGTCGGCGTCCTGCTCGTGCTCGCCGGCGCGGTGCTGACGCTCGTGTTCGGGATCGCGCTCGCCCACCACGACGGCTTCGGCCTGACGCCGGGATGGATCCGCGCGGCGCTCGGCCTCTGGCTCGCGTCGGTCGGGCTCGGAGCGGCCGGCGGCCGGACCGCACGCCGCGCCCGCTACCGCGCCGAAGAGCTCGCAGCGGGGGCGGACGAGCCGGACGACGAGCTGCGGGCGCTCGTCGCGCACCGGCCGTCGCTCCTGCTCAGCTGGCTGAGCGGCGGCCTCCTGCTCGTCATCCTCGTCCTGATGGTCTGGCGGCCGGCGTAGACGGAAGAGCGAGCGACGGCCGTTCACATCCCGATCGACCGCGGAGCGGAAGCAAACCGACGTCCTCATGGGGCGATGGGGCGGGGAGTGGGTCAGGTTGAACGGCTTGCGGCTACAGGCTGTTGCCGCCGGCGATGAGCCAGACCGCGATGGCGACGATGCCCAGGCCGACGAAGACGCTCAGCGCAAAGACGAGGTAGTCGCCGGTTCGCTGCGTGTCGCCGGGTGGCCCGGTTCGGCTGAGCGGACGTGAATATGGGCCGTGCGGCTAGTCGTTGGTGGAGCTTCGGTGGGGCCGGGCGGCCGGCTGAACGCTCGGCTACGGTGGGGCGCCCTTGGCCGGCTACGTCCTCTTTGGTGTCTGCGCGGCTCTCGGC
>DATCJJ010000014.1:0-34383 GCA_036562845.1 Gaiellaceae bacterium
TGCCGCTGACGTAGAGCGCGCGGATCCGCGCGTAGAGCGGCAGGTTCTCGGCCCACGCGACGCGGCGCCCTTCGAGCGAGACGCCGATCGGCATTGCCGTCGCCTGCGCGAGCACGCGCACGCGATGGGTCGCGACGCTGACCGACCGCAGCGACCTGCCGACGTGGAAGACGATGAGCTCGTCGCTTGCCGTGAGCGACGGTGCGGTCTTCTTCGGCACCGGCACGGCGCCGCGGACGCGCCCGGTCGCGGCGTCGTACCACGCGAGCCGCTCGCCGAGCGGGGTCTGCTCGAGCGTCGCGAGCACGTGCGGGGACAGGGCGATTGCGAGCGGCACGCCCTGAGGGACGACGCTTGCGATCCGCTCGCCCGTGGCCGTCGCGACGATGTCGATCGGCAGGTCGGCGGTCGCACGCGGCTGTCCGCCCTTGCCGATCAGCCCGGTCGGGACGTAGGCGATCCTGTCGCCCGACGTCGCCACCTCGACGGCGGCGCTCGTGCCGCTGACGTGCACGCGGGAACGCCCGCGAACGACGTAGACGCCGCCGCCCGACTTGACGAGCGTGCACGGCGCGACGCCGGCGAGGCAGCCGGACTCGTCCGTCCAGGCGACCGAGGTCACGGCGAAGGCGAGCGTGTCGCCGTCGCCGGAGATTCCTCCGAGCCACTGGCCGACGCCCTTGCCGGAGTGCGCGGCCTCGAGGAGCCGCACCTCTGCCCGCTGCGTCGGCGCGACACCGGCGCCGAGCACGTAGTCGAGTGCGAGCGGCGACTGAAGCGGGAGGGTCCACAGGACGTTGCCGCTCTTCTCGGCCACCGCCACCTGCACCGGGTCGCGCTTGCTGCGGACGAAGTGACAGGTGACGTTGTGCGCCGCCTGCGACGGCAGCTCGACCTCGACCGGTGCGGTCGTCGACCGCAGGTGGACGAGGTTGCAGGTCCGTCCGCCGGGCGCGAACCACGCCATCTCCGACCCGTCCTGGGCGAAGGCCGCGATCGTCCCATGCGGCGGCGACACCCAGACGGTTTGCGGTTGTGCCCTCGTCGCTGCAGGTGACACGACAGTCGCCAGCGCGGCGACCACGGCGACCAGCCAGCCCATCGACAGGCACGGTAGCCCTCGGCTGTTAGGAGGGTGTCAGGACGCCTTGGTACCCTGGGGCGACCTTGGACGTCGAGCTCCGCCAGGAAGACCTGCACCGGCTCCTGGCACTGGACCGGAAGTTCGGCAAGGAAGGGCTCACCTTCGACGACGTGCTGCTCGTGCCGGCGGAGTCACGCGTGCTCCCGAACGACGTCTCGACCCGCACCCGCCTGACTCGGACGATCGAGCTCGCGATCCCCGTCGTCTCGGCGGCGATGGACACGGTGACGGAGGCACGGCTCGCGATCGCGCTCGCCCGCGAGGGCGGCATCGGCATCGTCCATCGCAACCTTTCGATCGAGGATCAGGTCGCCGAGGTCGACAAGGTCAAGCGCTCGGAGTCCGGGATGATCGTCGAGCCGGTCACGCTGCCGCCGCACGCGCTCGTGCGCGACGCGCTCGAGCTGATGGCGCGCTACAAGGTCTCCGGCGTCCCGATCACCGACGAGCGCGGCGTGCTCGTCGGGATCCTGACGAACCGCGACCTCCGCTTCGAGGACGACGTCGAGCAGCCGGTGTCGGCGCTGATGACGGCGACGAACCTCGTCACCGCCCCGGTCGGGACGACCCTCGCGGAGGCGGAGGAGATCCTCCACCGCAACAAGATCGAGAAGCTGCCGGTGGTCGACGCCGACGGAGTCCTGCGCGGGCTGATCACCGTCAAGGACATCCAGAAGAAGATTCAACACCCGCAGGCGACGAAGGACGAGCGGGGCCGGCTCTGCGTCGGCGCGGCCGTGGGCGTCGGGCCGGACGCGGTCGAGCGCGCTGACGCGCTCGTTGCGGCGGGTGTCGACGTGCTCGTCGTCGACACCGCCCACGGCCATTCGCGCGGCGTCGTCGACATGGTCTCGACGATCAAGTCGCGGGTGGCGGTCGGGGTGATCGCCGGGAACATCGCGACGGCGGAGGCGGCGCGCGCGCTCGTCGAAGCCGGCGCGGACGCCGTCAAGTGCGGCATCGGGCCGGGTTCGATCTGCACGACCCGCGTCGTCGCCGGTGTCGGGGTTCCGCAGATCACGGCGATCTACGACGTCGCGTCCGCCGTCGAGGTGCCGGTGATCGCCGACGGCGGCATGACGACGTCGGGCGACATCGCGAAGGCGATCGCGTCGGGCGCGGACACGGTGATGCTGGGCTCGCTCCTCGCGGGCACCGACGAGGCGCCCGGCGAGGTGATCCTCGTCCAGGGCGAGCGCTTCAAGGAGTACCGAGGCATGGGCTCGCTCGGCGCCATGCGCGCCCGTTCGTTCTCGAAGGACCGCTACTTCCAGGGCGACGTCGAAGACGTCGAGAAGCTCGTGCCCGAGGGAATCGAGGGCCGCGTCGCGTACAAGGGCGCGCTCGCGCCGATCGTCTACCAGCTCGTCGGCGGGCTGCGGCAGGCGATGGGCTACTGCGGCGCCGCCACGACGGCCGAGATGAAGGACGCGCAGTTCATCCGCATCACCGGCGCCGGCCTCCGCGAGTCGCATCCCCACGACGTGACGATCACGAAAGAGGCCCCGAACTATCGCCGCTGAGCCGACGAACGTCGTCCAGTTCCCGGGAAGCGTCGCCGGGTTGGGGGACGACCGGCCGGTGCTCGTCCTCGACTTCGGCGGTCAGTACGCACAGCTGATCGCCCGGCGGGTGCGCGAGTGCCGGGTCTACTCGGAGCTCGTCGGGCACACGATCTCGCCCGAGGCGATCCGCGCGCGCAACCCGCACGCGATCATCCTCAGCGGCGGGCCCGCCTCGGTCTACGCGGACGGCGCGCCGCGCGTCGACCCGCGCATCTTCGAGCTCGGGATCCCGACGCTCGGCATCTGCTACGGCGCGCAGCTGATGGCGCTCGACCTCGGCGGCCGCGTCGACCGCACCGACGCGTCGGAGTTCGGGAAGACGCAGCTGCAGGCGGAGGAGTCCGCGCTCCTGAAGGACACTCCGGCCGAGCAGACCGTCTGGATGTCGCACCGCGACACGGTTGTCGCGGCACCCGAGGGCGCGCACGTCGTCGCGCGGTCGCAGTCGACGCCCGTCGCGGCGTTCGAGTCACGCGCACGCGGGCTGTACGGCGTGCAGTTCCATCCCGAGGTCGTGCACACGCCGCACGGGATGAGCGTGCTGAAGAACTTCCTCTACGAGATCGCCGAGGCGCCGCCCGCGTGGACGCCTGCTGCCGTGATCGAGGAGCAGGTCGAGCGCATACGCTCACAGGTCGGCCGCGAGCGCGTGCTGTGTGCACTGTCCGGCGGCGTCGACAGCGCGGTCGCCGCTCTGCTGGTGCACAAGGCGGTGGGCGACCAGCTGACCTGCGTGTTCGTCGACCACGGGCTGCTGCGGAAGAACGAGGCGGAGCAGGTCGTCGAGACGTTCGGCGACCACTTCCACGTGCCCCTGGTGCACGTGCAGGCGCAGGACCGCTTCCTCGAGCTGCTCACCGGCGTCGATGACCCCGAGCAGAAGCGGAAGATCATCGGCCGCGAGTTCATCCGCGTCTTCGAGGACGAGTCGCGAAAGCTCGGCGACGTGCGTTGGCTCGTACAGGGCACGCTCTACTCCGACGTCATCGAGTCGGGTGGCACGGAGGGCGTCGCCGCGACGATCAAGTCGCACCACAACGTCGGCGGCCTGCCGGACGACATGAAGATGCAGCTCGTCGAGCCGCTGCGCCTCTTGTTCAAGGACGAGGTCAGGCGCGTCGGCGAGGAGCTCGGCATGCCGGAGCGGATGGTGTGGCGCCAGCCCTTCCCCGGGCCGGGCCTCTCGATCCGGATCATCGGCGACGTCACGCGGGAGCGGCTGGAGATCCTGCGCGACGCCGATGCCGTCCTGCAGGAGGAGGTGCGCCGCGCCGGCCTCTATCGCGGCCTCTGGCAGTCCTTCGCCGTCCTGCCGGCCATCCGCTCCGTCGGCGTCCAGGGCGACGAGCGCACCTACGGCTATCCGATCGTCATCCGCGCGGTCACGAGCGACGACGCGATGACGGCCGACTGGGCGCGGCTCCCGTACGACCTGCTCGAGATCATCTCCGCCCGGATCGTCAACGAGATCCCAGGCGTGAACCGCGTGGTGCTCGACGTGACGTCGAAGCCGCCGGCCACCATCGAGTGGGAATGAGAACTCCCTAAGCGCGCTCCTGATCTTCTGCGGGAATTGGATCCCGTCTGTTAGAACACCCGCAAACCGAGCGCGGAGGGTGGGAATTTGGCCGAGGTTTCGTTCGACGGCGTGACGAAGACGTACGCGGACGGTACGACCGCTGTCCACGAACTGAGCCTCGACATCCAGGACGGGGAGTTCATGGTGCTCGTCGGGCCGTCCGGCTGTGGGAAGACGACCGCGCTTCGCATGGTCGCCGGCCTCGAGGACATCTCCCGTGGCGTCCTGAAGATCGGCGACCGCGTGGTCAACCACGTCCCGTCGCGCGACCGTGACATCGCGATGGTGTTCCAGAGCTATGCGCTCTATCCGCACCTCTCGGTGTACGACAACATCGCCTTCGGCCTCAAGATCAAGCACATCGCCAAGGCCGAGATCGACAAGCGCGTCCAGAACGCCGCGCGGATCCTCGACCTCGAGCCGTACCTGAAGCGGAAGCCACGGGCGCTCTCCGGCGGTCAGCGTCAGCGCGTCGCGATGGGCCGCGCGATCGTCCGCGAGCCGTCTGCGTTCCTGATGGACGAGCCGCTGTCGAACCTCGACGCGAAGCTGCGCGTGCAGATGCGCGCCGAGATCGCCGCGCTCCAGCGAGACCTGGGCGTCACGACGATCTACGTCACGCACGACCAGGTCGAGGCGATGACGATGGGCGATCGCGTCGCGGTCATGCGGAAGGGCGAGCTCCAGCAGGTCGCCGAACCCCAGACGCTGTACGACCGGCCGGTGAATCTCTTCGTCGGCGGCTTCATCGGCAGCCCGGCGATGAACATGATCGAGGCGACGCTCCAGCGGCAAAACGGCGGGCTCGCGGCGAAGGTCGGATCGCAGTCGATCGCACTCGACGGCGAAACGTTGTCGCAGCGGCCCGGACTGAAGGAGTTCGAGGGCCGCGACGTCGTGCTCGGCGTCCGCCCCGAGGATCTCGAAGATCTCTCGCTCGCGTCCGGCACGGCAGAGGGCCACCGGCTGCGCGGCAAGGTGCAGCTCACCGAGGCGCTCGGCTCGGAGATCATGGTGCACTTCACGATCGACGCGCGGCATGCGGTGACCGAGGAGGTTCGCGAGCTCGCCGAGGATACGGGCGACGACCGCGTCCCCACGCACGCAGACGAAGAGGCGACGCTCGTCGGCCGCTTCGGCGCCCGCTCTCGCGTGCGAAACGGCGATGACGTCGACGTCGCCGTCGATACGAGGGCATTGCACTTCTTCGATCCCCAGACGGGGTTGGGGATCTACGACGGAGGGTCGACGAAAGGAGCTTCATGAGTCGTAAACGCATCGCGGTCGCCGTCCTCGTTGTCGCAGTCGGGCTCGTCACCGCGAGCCTGGCGATGGCGGCGCGTGGATCGCATGCGAAGGCCGGGGTGAACACCGCAGTCTCCGGGACGGTCACGTTCGACGGCATCTGGACGTCGTCGTCCGGCGCGAAGCAGTTCGCGGACGTGATCTCCGCCTTCAACAAGAAGTACCCGAACGTCAAGATCAAGTACAAGCCTGTCGGCGACAACCTTCCGACGGTCCTTTCGACCGCGGTGGCCGGCGGCCACCCGCCGGACATGGCCGACATCGCCCAGCCGGGCTTCGTGAAGCAGCTCGCCGACCAGGGGAAGCTGAAGCCGATCACGTACGCCAAGGGAACGATCGCGAAGAACTTCGCGCCGGCGTGGCAGCAGCTCGGCACGTTCGACGGGAAGCTCTACGCGCTCGTCTTCAAGGCGGCCAACAAGTCGCTCGTCTGGTACAACGTCCCGGCCTTCAAGGCAGCAGGCATCAAGGCTCCGAAGACGTGGGCGCAGCTGATCTCCGATGCGAAGACGCTGAAGGCATCCGGGACGCCCGCCTATTCGATCGGCGGCGCGGACGGGTGGACGCTCACCGACCTCTTCGAGAACATCTACTTGCGCATGTGGGGGCCGGCGAAGTACGCGTCGCTCAGCGCGCACAAGACCAAGTGGACGGATTCGTCGGTGATCGCGGCGCTGAAGACGATGGGGCAGGTCCTCGGCGACACGAGCAACCTTGCGGGCGGCTCGTCGGGCGCGATCCAGGCCGGATTCAACGACTCGGTCACGAACGCGTTCAGCACGCCCGCGAAGGGCGCCATGGTGTTCGAGGGCGACTTCGTCGCCGGCGTCATCCTCTCGTCGACGAAGGCGAAGGCCGCCAGCGGCTTCAACGTCGCGCCGTTCCCGGTGGTGAAGGCCGGCTCGAGCGGCTCCAACGGCGTCGAGATCGGCGGCGACCTGTTCGTCACGTTCCGTGACACGCCGGCGATCCGCGCGTTCGTGAACTATCTCGCGTCGCCCGAGGCAGCGACCGTGTGGGCGAAGCAGGGCGGCTTCTCGACCGGCAACCACAACGTCAAGCCGAGCGTCTTCCCTGACGCGATCACGCGCGCGACGGCGACGCCGGTGCTGCAGGCGAAATCGGTCGTGTTCGACATGTCCGACCAGCAGCCGTCGGCGTTCGGCGCGACGGCCGGTCAGGGCGAGTGGGGCCTCTTCCAGGACTTCCTCAAGAACCCGAAGGACGTCAACGGGATCGCGAAGAAGCTCGAGGCCGCAGCGGCGAAGGCATACAAGAAAGGCAAGTGAGTAGTTCCGGTGGGATCACCGCGGAGCCGCCCGTCGCGGCGGCTCCGCCTCCCTCCGCTGAGCCGGGACGCCTCGGCCGTTACGCGGTGACGGTCGGCTTCCTCGCGCCGGCCATCCTGATGCTGCTCGTGTGGATGGTCTATCCGGTCGTCTACACGGTCATCCGCAGCTTCTTCGGCCAGACCGGCTACCTCGGCCACTGGGTCGGCTTCGACAACTACCACACGCTGTTCACGACGTCGTCTCTGAAGACGGCGATCAAGAACAACTTCATCTGGGTCGCGGTCGTGCCGGCGTTCGTGACTGCAATCGGCCTGATCTTCGCCGTGCTCACGGAGCGCGTCCGCTGGGCGGTCGCGTTCAAGCTGGTCGTCTTCCTGCCGATGGCGATCTCCGCGCTCGCGACCGGCGTGACGTGGCGGATCATGTACCAGCAGGATCCGAACCTCGGGGCGGTCAACGCGCTCACCCGCTCGTTCGACGAGGCGTTGCATCCGGCCGGCGTCCTGCAAGATGCTTCCGCATCGACGCCTTCGCTGCAGGGATCGCCGCAGAGCGGGCTCAAGCTCAAGACGCTCTTGCATCCGGGCAGCGTCGCGCGGCTCGGCCTGACCGCGATCCCGCCTGATGCGGTCCCGAGCGGTGCGAAGCAGGCGGCCGACCCGACCGCGAAGCCGGGCGACATCGTCGGCGTCGTCTGGCGCGACTTCAAGCCGGGCGGCGGCAAACCGGGCGTCGTCGAAACGGGCGAGCAGGGCCTTCCGGGCGTGAAGGTCCAGCTCCGCTCGACGAGCGGGAAGGTCGTGCAGACCGCGACGACGAAGTCGGACGGGAGCTTCGACTTCGCAAAGGTCTCGGCTGGGAGCTACCAGACGGCGATCGGCGCGTCGACGTTCGCGAAACCCTTCGGCGGCTGGGCCTGGCTCGGTCCCAATCTCATCACCTGGTCGCTGATCATTGCGTACATCTGGATCTGGGCCGGCTTCGCGATGGTCGTGATCGCCGCCGGCCTGTCGGCGATGCCGCGCGATGTGCTCGAGGCTGCGCGCACCGACGGCGCCAGTGAGCTTCAGGTCTTCCGACGTGTGACGGTGCCGCTGCTCGCGCCTGTCCTCAGCGTCGTCTTCATCACGATGATCATCAACGTCCTGAAGGTCTTCGACCTCGTGTTTGCGCTCGCGCCGCAGTCGACGCAAACGCAGGCGAACGTGATCGCGCTCGCGATGTGGCGGACAGCATTCGGCGGTCAGAACGACTTCGGGACAGGCTCCGCGATCGCCGTTTTCCTGTTCCTGCTCGTGATCCCGGTTCTCGCCCTCAACATCCGACGCTTCAGGAGAGAGCTCTGATGGCAGCCGCCGCGCCCGCAATCGAAGTTCCTGCTCAGCGCGACACCGTCGCGGCAAAGATCGTGCGCGCGGTCGCGAATGCGCCGCTGCAGATCTTTCTTGCGGCGCTCGGCCTGCTCTGGCTCGTTCCGACGTTCGGACTCTTCATCACGTCGATCCTGCCGGTCCAGTCCGTCGCGTCGAAGGGCTGGTGGCAGATCTTCTCGCACCCGAGCGAGGCGACGTGGTCGAACTACCACGAGCTCTTCCACAACAGCGGCCTCACCGAAGCGCTCAAGACGACGGCGTACATCGCCGTCGGCAACACGCTGATCATCGTGCTCATCGGCGCGATGGCCGGCTACGCATTCGCGTGGCTCGAGTTTCCCGGCCGCGACTGGGTCTTCGTCGGCGTGATCGGGCTCCTCGTCGTCCCGCTGCAGATGGCGCTGATCCCGATGTTCAAGCTCTACGACATCTTCGGGATCTTCGACACGGTGATCGGGATCATCCTCTTCCACGTCGCGTTCGGGCTCCCCTTCGCGATCTTCCTCTTGCGCAACTTCTTCATCGGCTTGCCGAAGGACATCCTCGAATCGGCGCGCATCGACGGCGCGAACGAGTTCATCATCTTCCTCCGGCTGATCCTGCCGCTGGGCCTGCCGGCCATCGCGTCGCTCGCGATCTTCCAGTTCCTCTGGACGTGGAACGACCTGCTCGTCGCCCTCGTCTTCGGCCAGAACGTGCAGCCGATCACCGTGTGGATCGCGGGACAGCTGCGCGAGTTCGGGACGAGCATCGACATCATCGCGCCGGCCTCGTTCGTCTCGCTGATCGTTCCGCTGATCGTGTTCCTCGCGTTCCAGCGCTACTTCGTCCAGGGACTGCTCGCAGGCTCGGTGAAGTAAATGCCGCGCGCCGCGATCGTCGGCGGCGGGCTCTGCGGGTTCGCCGCCTATCTCACCCTTCGGCGCGCGGGTGTCGAGGACGTCACGGTCTTCTCGCCGGAATCGGATCCGGCGGCCGCGTTCCGGCGGCGTGCATCGGCGATTCGGCAGACGCATATGCGCTCCGAGAGCGACGGCCACTGCCTGCCGACGTCGTTTCCCGGCCTCGCCGTGCGTGAAGCCCTGGGACGCCGCACACCCGCTCCGCTCGTCGCGAGCGTCTGCGACCGCTACCACCCCACCGTGGAGACGTTCCTCGTCCACGTCGACGAGCTGCGCGCGTCGAGCGGATGGGCCCCCGTCGCGACGCGCATCGAGCGCATCGCTGCGGCAAACGGCGGCTTCGAGCTCGACGGCCACGGTGTGTTCGAGCACGTGCTCGTGGCCACCGGGCATCCAGGGCTTTCCGTTCCGGACGAGCTGCGCGACGACCCGCGCGCCGTGCACGCGTACGAGCCGCACGACTACGCGGAGACCGTGTGCGTCGTCGGCGCCGGCCTCGCGGCCGCGACCGAGTGGCGCAACGCGCTCGCGGCCGGCGCGCGTGTCACCTCCGTCCGCCGGCGCGAGCCGACCCACCGGCCGCTCAACGTGCCGCGCCCGTATCTCTCGAAGCGCGGGCTTGCGCGCTTCCATCGGCTCGACGCCGACGTGCGCGCTGCGACGCTGCACGACCTGCTCGGGCCGTCGTATCCCCGCGAGGCGCACGTCGAGGTTCCGGTCGAGCGGCGCGTCAACGGAGCCGACCAGGTGATCTGCGCGACCGGCTTCCTCCAGGGCTTCCGCCACGACCGGCTGCTCGCCCGGCTCGTCGACGAGCACCGGCCTGCGACCGTCAACGGCTGGATCGAGCTCGGACCGGACGCGACCGTGCCGACCCTGACGGACGCGACGCGTACGCTCGCGCTCGGGGGCGTTGCGGCGCAGTGGGCATACCCGGCGGCTGACACGCTCATGGGCGCGCGCTACGTCGCGCACTCCTTCGCGAGGCGATGTCGTACACGCTGAGAGGGCGGCTCGAGTCGCGGCTGGCGGCGCTCGTGCTGCCGGTGCTCGTGGCGGCCGCGATCCACGAATGGTGGACGATCGAGCTCGCCGGCCTGATGGCCGCCGTCGGCCTTGCACTCGATCTCACGTATCACCGTCCGCTCGCGTACCAGCCGGGGTGGGCCGCGGTCCCGATCGGGCTGCTCGAGCTCGGGATCGTGACGGCGCTCATGTATGCGCTCGACATCCGGGCGCCGCTGACGTGGGCGATCGTCTTCTACACCGGTGCCTGGCTCTGGACGCAGCTGCTCGCGCACGCCCTGCTGCCCCTCTGGCGGATGTCGTGGGCCGAGGACGGTGGTGAGCTCGGGGTTCGTGCGACGAGTGTCGCCGCGGCGCTGCTGACTCTGCCGTTTGCCGGCGCCGGCGGCGTCTACTGGCACAGCCTGCCGCCGCTCGTCCGTCTCGGCGCGGGCGTGCACCAGGGGCCGATCTACATCGACCGGCGCGAGCGGCTCGTCGGCCAGGCCGGTGCCGTGGTCCGCGGTGGCATCGTCGTGCGCCACCGGGACGTCACGATCAGCAACGTCCGCGTCATCGGCGGCGAATACGGCATTTCCGTCCTCGGCGTCCGCAACGTGACCCTCGACCACGTCACCGTCGAGCGCGCGAGGCTCGACGGCATCCACACGCGCCACTCCTCCGTCGCGATCCATCACTGCAAGGTCGACATGCGCGGGATCGCACTCGGGCAGGGCATCGACATCTCGTACGGCCTCATCCAGGGCACGAGCGTCGTCGACCACTGCACGGTGGTCGGCGGCCGCGACGGCATCGTCATGCACGGCTCGATGGGGATGTTCATGCACAACGACGTCAGCGGCACGGCGATGACGGGGATCTCGATGGTCGAGATGTCGATGGGTGAGGTGTCGCACAACACCGTCACGAGCGCGCTCGGCATCGGCATCCTGTGTGGCGATCACTCGATGTGCGAGCTCGAGCACAACACCGTCACGGAGACGAGGCGCGACGACATGACCGGCAACAAGATGCGGGCGGGAATTGCGCTCGAGGTCGAGTTCGAGTCGGAGGCGACGGTCGCGCACAACCGGCTGTTCGCGAATCCGCGCGCGCTCGCGCTCTTCCTCGGCGGGTTCGTCGACTGGCACTAGAGGCTCCAGCAGAGTTCCGGCTCGTCGCCCGCAGCGATCAGGGTGCGCTCTTCGCCCTGCCGTGGGCTCGCCCGCTCGAGGAGTGGCCGCCGGAGACATTCGCCGAGGCGGCGGTCGGGATCCATCGCCACGTCGTCAAGTTCGTCTCGCTCGACGGCCGCCTGTTCGCGCTCAAGGAGCTGCCGCAACAGCTCGCGTGGCGTGAGTACCGCCTCCTCACCGCGCTCGAGGACGACGAGGTGCCGTCCGTCGAGATCGTCGGCGTCGTCGAGCGCGGCGACCTGCCGGCGGTGCTCATCACGCGCTACCTCGAGTTCTCGCTTCCGTACCGCCTGATCCTCAAGCACGGCACGCTGCCGTGCCCCGAGCAGTCGATCGGCGCGGGTCTCGCCGACCTGCTCGTGCGGCTCCATCTCGCCGGTGTGTTCTGGGGCGACTGCTCGCTCTCGAACGCGCTGTTCCGCCGCGACGCCGGCGCACTGCTCGCGCATCTCGTCGACATAGAGACCGGCGAGATGCACGACAGTCTCTCCGACGGCCAGCGCGAGTACGACGTCGCGATCGCCGTCGAGAACATCATGGGGGAGCTGCTCGACCTCGGGGCGGAGCTCGGCCGCTCCGTCGTCGACGATCCCGTCGCCTTCGCGGAAGGCGTCGGCACGAGCTACACGGACTTGTGGGACGAGCTGACGCGCGAGGAGATCTTCGCCACCCACGACGGCCACCGGCTCGAAGAACGGCTGCGGCGTCTCAACGAGCTCGGCTTCGACGTCGACGAGGTCGAGGTCGTCGCGAGCGGCGACGAGGCACGCCTCATCCTCCACCCGAAGGTCGTGGAGCCCGGCCACCACCGCCGGCGGCTGCTCCGCCTGACGGGCCTCGAGACGCAGGAGAACCAGGCGCGGCGGCTGCTGAACGACATCTCGCGGTTCCAGGCGTACGTCCAGCGCAGGGGGCAGGCGCCAGTCTCCGACGCGGCGGCGGCAGGGCGATGGCTGGCGGAGGTGTTCGAGCCGGCGATCGCCGCGGTACCGGAGGAGCTGCGCGGGAGGCGTGCCGCCGCGGAGCTCTTCCACGAGCTGCTCGAGCACCGCTGGTTCCTGTCGGAGCGCGCCCGCAAGGACGTCGGCATCGATGCGGCGACCAAGGACTACATCGAAACGGTGCTGAGGCCGGCGCCCGATGAAAGGCTCCCCGAGTGAGCCTCTACGAGCTCTTGCGGCAACGGCGGATGGTCCGGCACTACACCGGCGAGCGCGTGGCGCGCGAGGTGCTGGAGCGGATCGTCGCCACGGTGCGGCGCGCGCCGAGCGCAGGGTTCTCGCAGGGGCAGCGGCTGCTCGTCGTCGACGATCCGGCGCTGCTCGCGAAGCTCGACGAGGCGGACGCGCCGGAAGGCATGGAGCCGTGGTTCGCGACCGCCGCCGCGCACGTGCTCGTGCTGACGCGCGAGCAGGACTATCACGACCGCTACACGTCGCCGGACAAGCTCGACGTGACCGGCGGAACCGAGATCGACTGGCCGGTTCCCTACTGGCACGTCGACGCCGGCGCGGCGCTGATGCTCGTCCTGCTCGCCGCGCTCGAGGAGGGCCTCGCCGCAGGCGTCTACGGGATCCCGCTCGACGACCAGCCGCGCGTTCGCGAGCTCCTGCACATCCCCGACGAGCTGGCGATCGTCGCCGGCATCACGCTCGGACGCCGCGCGCCCGATCCGGGGTGGAGCAAGGCGGCGAGCCGCGCGACGCAGCGTCGCCGCACGCTGGACGAGGTCGTGCACTGGAACACGTGGGACTGAAGGCGCTCGACCACGTCGTCATCGCCGTGAGCGAGTGGGAGCGCTCGCACGCGTTCTACCGCGACGTGCTCGGCGTCGAGGTCGTCGAGGTCGAGTACGGGCGGGTCGCCTACGTCCTTCCGGGCGGGCAGCGGCTGAACGTCCACGGGCCGGGATCGACACCGCACCCGCGGGCCGCCGACCCGGTGCGGCCGGGGAACAGCGATCTTTGCTTCGTCTGGGCCGGCACCGCTGCGGACGCGGTCGCGCACCTCGAAGCGCACGGCGTCGAGGTCGAGCTCGGGCCGGTCCCGCGGACCGGTGCGGCCGGCCCTGGCACGAGCGTCTACTTCCGGGATCCGGACGGCTCGCTGCTCGAGCTGATCGCCTACGTTGACTAGCAAGTCAACCGCCCAGTAGCGTCCCGGGATCACCACTCGGGGATTGGAGGCTCGCCCATGGCCCCTGCCATCCGTCTCGCCGCCGCAGCCGCGGCAGCAGCGCTCGTGCTGCCGGGGAGCGCGCTCGCTGCCACCACGGTCGGACAGCTCTTCCCGACCAACCTCGACACGGTTCCGGACGCGACGCAGCTCACGGGGCTCCACGTCCAGCTGCCGGAGCCGAACTGCACGACGCATCCGTCCGACTGCGCGGACGTCGCCGAGCTCGACCAGCTCGACGGCTTCAACATCCAGCCGCGCCTGACGATCCCGTTCTCCGGGCCGATCGACGTCGCGACCGTCTCGAGCTCGACGATCTTCCTCGTCGGACCCGACGGCTCGAGGGTCGGGATCAACCAGCTCGTCTGGGAGCCCGCGACCAACACGCTCTTCGCGGAGAGCGACCAGCAGCTCGCGCAGCACACGACCTACCTGCTCGTCGTCACGACCGGCGTCCACGACGCGAACGGCGCGCCGCTCGACGCGACGACGTTCCGCCACGACCTCAACTACGGCCAGACGAAGGATCCCGTGTTGAAGGCGTACCGGAAGACGCTGCTCGGTGCGCTCCCGCTCGCGGATCCGTCGAGCATCGCCGGTGCGAGCGTCTTCACGACGCAGAGCATCACGGCGCTCGGCGAGACGATCCGCGACCAGCTCACGGGCAGCACCGTGAACTTCAATCTCGGCACGCACGGCGAACGGACGGTGTTCTCCGCAGCGACGACGCCGCTGATCACCGTCGCGCACCAGACCGGGACCTCGACGTTCGATCCGTCGCCGCTGCCGATCCTCGCGCCGTCGTCCCCGCTCTTCGCCGGCATCGGCTCGGTCGCGTTCGGGACGTACGACTCGCCGAACTACGAGACGCCGCAGGCCGTCATCCCGGCGTACGGGACGAAGACCGGCGTCCCCGCGGTGCAGTCCGTCAACCACGTGCAGTTCACGCTGTGGGAGCCGGCGGGTGCGCCGCCCGCGGGCGGTTGGCCGACGGTGATCTTCGGGCACGGGTTCACCGACTCGAAGGACGGCGCGCCGGTTCTCGTCGCGAGCGCGTTCGCGCGGGCGCATCTCGCGACGATCGCGATCAACGTCGTCGGTCACGGCGGCTTCCCCGGCGGCTTCTACACGGCCACGACCACGAGCGGAGTCGTCACGCTCCCCGACGGTGGTCGCGGCGTCGACCAGAACGGGAACGGCGTCTACGACCAGGAGGTCGAAGGCGTCAGTGCCGTCGGCGCGGCGAACGAGCTCGTCGCGACGCGTGACGGCCTGCGCCAGACGACGATCGACCTGATGCAGCTCGGCAAGGTGCTGCAGCAGGGGTCGATCGCCGGGCTCAGCACCTCGCGCATCTACTACGCAGGCCAGTCGTTCGGCGGGATCTACGGCGTGCAGTTGCTCGGTCTCGATCCGGACATCCGGGCGGGCGTGCCGAATGTGCCCGGCGGGTCGATCACGGACATCGCTCGGCTCAGCCCCGCGTTCCGGCCGCTCGTCGGTCTCGGGTTGCTCGGACACGTGCCGTCGCTCTACAACGCCACGCCGGTGACCCTGACGAACTTCAACGAGAACATGCCGCTTCGCGACCAGCCGCCGGTGATCGCGACGCCGGACCAGGTGGCGATCCAGCAGTTCCTCGACTGGAACGTCTGGGAGCAGCAGACCGGCAACCCGGCGGCGTACGCACCGGACATCACGCAGCCGGTGATCATCCAGTTCGCACGCGGCGACAAGACCGTGCCGAACCCGACGACGAGCGCGATCCTCCGTGCAGGCAGCCTCGCCGCCCGGGCGACGTTGTTCCGGAACGATCTCGCATTCGCACAGGTCCCGGGCTACACCGTGACGAACCCGCACACGTTCCTGACCAACCTCTTCGTCCCGGTGCAGGCGCAGTTCGCGATCGAGGCCCAGACCCAGATGGCGACGTTCCTCGCGAGCGACGGCCAGACCGTGATCGATCCCGACGGTGCGCTTCCCTACTTCGAGACGCCGACCTCGCTGGTGCCGGAGGATCTCGCCTATCTGCCGTAGCCCGGACCTCGTCGACCGCCTCGCGCGTGCGCGCATCGGCGGGACCTACAACCAGTACGCGCGCTCGGCGCTCCGCAAGGGGCGCCTGCGCGCGTACCTCGAGTCGCACGCCGGTGCGGGCGTGCTGGTCGTCGGCGAGGCGGCCGGCTACCGCGGCGCGCGCGTGAGCGGCATCCCGTTCACGTCCGAGCGGCAGCTCACGGGCCGCGGCCCGGCCGAGGCGAGTGCCACGATCGTGCACCGCGTGTTGCGTGAGCTCGGGATCGAAGAGGACGTCCTGCTCTGGAACGTCGTGCCCACGCATCCCGGCACCGCGAGCTCGAACCGCACGCCGACGCGCGGCGAGATCGACGCGGCGCGACCGTTCCTCGACGCGCTCGTCGCCGGCCGCGCCGTCATCGCGGTCGGCCGTGTCGCGGCGGCGGCGCTGGACGCGCCGTACGTCCGCCACCCGTCGCACGGCGGCGCCGCCGCGTTCGCCACCGGCCTGCGAAATATGCTCGATCTGTGACGAGCGACGTCAGGCGCAACGCGTTCCTGCTCGCCGGCGGGCTGATCTGCAACTCCGGGATGTTCCAGCTCGCCGCCGCGCTCAGCTCGCTGACGCTCGTCGCCGTGACCGGCATCAAGGGGATCCTCGGCCTCGGCCCCGCGATCTTCCTCGCCGCCAGCGCGCTCGCGGTCGGCCCGGCCGGCCGTATCAGCGACCGTTACGGCCGCATGTTCGTGATCCGAGCCGCCTTCGTCGGCGGCGCGATCGGCTGCGCCGTCGTCGCGGCGGGGTGCTCGGCGACGTCGGGCGGGCTCGTCGCGCTCGGGCTGGCGCTGATCGGCGGCTCGGGCGGCGTCATCCAGCTTTCGCGTGCGGCCGCGGCCGAGATGTTCCCGCCGGAGCGTCGCGCGCGCGGGATGTCGTTCGTCCTCTTCGGCGCCGTGTCCGGAGCGATCTGGGGGCCCGTCGTCTTCGGCCCGCTGTTCGCGCACCGCACGATCGACGCGCACGGGCTCGTCGGCCCGTGGCTCCTCGGCGTGCCGTTCATGCTCGCCGGGCTCGCGATCTCGCTCTTCGTCCGGACCGATCCGCGCGACATCTCCGCGCGCTACCCGTCCGACGCGGACGACTCCGTCCCGCCGTCGTCCGTCAGGGTGATGCTGCGCCGCGACGGCGTCCCGCCGGCCGTCCTCGCCGTCGTCGCGAGCTTCGCGGTCATGGCGTCGGTGATGAACCTCGCCGGCTACGTCGCCGTCGGGCACGGCCACCACGAGGGCGACGTCTTCACGATGATCAGCGTCCACATCCTCGGGATGTACGGCCTTGTCCTCGTCGTCGGCGACCTGCTCGACCGCTTCGGCCGCCGCCGCGGCCTCTACACCGGGCTGGCTCTGATGACCGTGTCGAACGCGGCCCTGACCTGGCTGGGCGGTGTCGGCGGGATGAGCCTCGCCCTCTTCGGCCTCGGCCTCGGCTGGAACCTCTCCTACGTCGCCGCGACGACCGAGCTCGTGTCGCTCACGAGCCCGCGCGAGCGCGGCCGTATGGTCGGCTTCGCCGATCTCTGCGCCTCCTTCACGGCCGCCGGCCTTGCCCTGCTCGGCGGCGTCGTCTACACGGCGGCGGGCGTCACCGCCCTGGCGCTGGCCGCGGCGGCCCTCGCCGCCCTGCCCGCGCTGTGGATCGGTTCGCGCAGGTTTCGCTACACTGCCGCCCCGGCGGACGCCTCGTCCGCCCCCTTCTCATGAAGACGTACACAGCGAAGCCTGGAGAAGTCACGCGCGAGTGGTATCTCGTCGACGCCGACGGCCAGACCCTCGGCCGGCTCGCGACGCTGATCGCCGACACGCTCCGCGGCAAGCGGAAGCCGCAGTACACGCCGCACGTCGACACGGGCGACTTCGTCGTCGTCGTCAACGCCGAGAAGATCGCGGTCACCGGCAAGAAGCTCGACCAGAAGATGTACTACCGCCACTCCGGGTATCCCGGCGGTCTCAAGGAGCGCACGTTGCGCGAGCAGCTCGAGCGCCGGCCGACCGAGGTGCTGCGCAAGGCCGTGAAGGGGATGCTCCCGAAGAACCGGCTCGCCGCGCAGCAGCTGACGAAGCTCAAGATCTACGCCGGCCCGGACCACCCGCACGGGCCGCAGAATCCCCAGCCACTGACCTTGGAGCGGTGATTTGAGTCAGATCGCGCAATACCGCGGCACCGGCAAGCGCAAGACCTCGGTCGCGCGCGTCATCCTGCGGCCGGGAGACGGCGGCACCTGGGTGAACGGCAAGTCGATGGAGGAGTACTTCCCGCGCACGATCTGGCGCGCAATCGCGACGGCGCCGCTCAAGGTCGCAGGCGTCGAGGGCCAGTACGACCTGCGCGTCCGCGTGCACGGCGGCGGGCTGACCGGCCAGGCCGGTGCCGTCCGTCACGGCATCGCCCGCGCGCTCGTCGAGGCGAACCCGGAGCTCCGCGCCCCGCTCAAGCGCGAGGGCTTCCTCACGCGCGACGCCCGCCAGGTCGAGCGCAAGAAGGCCGGCCTGCATAAGGCCCGCAAAGCGCCGCAGTTCTCGAAGCGCTGACGCGCTTCGGGTTAGGCTCCTCCTCCGTGCGCCAGTACTTCGGCACGGACGGGGTCCGCGGCATCGTCGGCGAGTTCATCACGCCCGAGCTCGTCGAGCGCGTGGGCAAGGCCTCCGCGTTGTGGGCCGGCGAGGGCGCGCGCGTCTTCATCGGGCGCGACACGCGCGGATCGGGGCCCGAGCTGGAGGAGGCATTCGCGCGCGGTGTCGCGAGTGCGGGCGGGCACGCCGTGCTCGCCGGCGTGGTGCCGACGCCGGCGGTCGCGCTGCTGCGCCTCGACCTGGGCGTCGTCATCTCCGCGTCGCACAACCCACCCGAGTACAACGGCGTCAAGTTCTTCGACCGGCAGGGCCGGAAGCTCAGCGACGAGCAGGAGGAGCAGATCGAGGCGCTGCTCGACGCGAACGCGCCGGGCGGCGGGACGATCGCCCACGTCGACGTCGCCGCCGACAGCTACCTCGAGCACGTCGTCGAGCGCTTCGGCACGGATCTGTCCGGCATGCGCATCGCGGTCGACTGCGCGAACGGTGCGTATGCAGGGCTGGCTCCGCGAGCGTTCGAGCAGCTCGGTGCGGAGGTGGTCGCGATGGCGAACGAGCCGAACGGGCGCAACATCAATGTCCGGTGCGGCGCAACCGACATGCGCGCGCTGCAGGGTCTCGTCCGTGGCGCCAATTGCGACCTCGGTATCGCGTTCGACGGCGACGGCGACCGGATGCTCGCCGTCGACGGACAGGGTGAGATCGCGAACGGCGACGAGATCGTCGCGATTCTCGCCTTCCATCTGAACGTGGATCTCGTCGCGGTGACGTCGATGTCGAACCTCGGTCTGCACAAGCTGCTCAGCGAGCACGGCATACGCGTGCTGACCACGGACGTCGGCGACCGGTACGTGCTCGAGGCTCTCTACCGCGAAGGCGGCATTCTCGGTGCAGAGCAGTCGGGGCACATCATCTGCCTCCGCGACCACGTGACGGGCGACGGGCTCGCGGCGGGACTGCTCCTGTGCGGCGCCCTCGAAGGGCACCCGCTGCATACGGTCCGGCGGGCGATGATCCGCTACCCGCAGGTGACGAAGAACCTGCCCCGCGCCGACCGGGCCCCGCTCCCACAGCTGCTGCTCGACCAGATCGACGCGCTGAACGCCGACCTCGGCGAGGAGGCGCGTGTGCTCGTCCGCCCCTCGGGCACGGAGCCGCTCGTGCGGATCCTCACGGAGGCGCCGACGCTGGCAGAGGCCGAAGATCTCTGTGCTACCGTTGCGGCGCTCGTGACCCAAGAGCTCGGCTGACCGTCCCGCGACGCTGCGGGCCGGCCCCATAGCCGGGCTCGTTGTGTTTGTAGGAAGATTTACCGCCGCTTTGCGGGAATAACCGGGGTAACCGGGAGGCGATATGTGCGGGATCATCGGATACGTCGGGAGTCGCGAGGCGAAGCCGCTGCTGTTGCAGGGGCTGCGCCGGCTCGAGTACCGCGGCTACGACTCCGCCGGGATCGCGCTGCGCGAAGAGGGAGGCCTCGACTACGTCCGCGCAGTCGGCAACCTGCAGAACCTGGTCGACGCAACCGGGCCGAACGGCTCGCGCGCGCGGCACGGTGTCGGACACACGCGCTGGGCGACGCACGGCGCGGTCAACGAGCAGAATGCACATCCGCTCGTCGGCTGCGACGCGAGCAAGCTCGCGATCGTGCTCAACGGCATCGTCGAGAACTATCGCGAGCTCAGGGAGCAACTCGCGGGCGCCGGACACGCGTTCAACTCCGAGACGGATGCGGAGGTCGTCGTTCACCTGCTCGAGCAGGAGTACGACGGCGACATCGCGGCGACGCTCGGGCGCGTCTACGACAAGCTCGAAGGACATTTCACGATCGTCGCCATCCACCATGACCAGCCCGACGTGCTCGCCGGCGTTCGTCACGAGACGCCGCTCGTGGTCGGTCTGGGGAGCGGCGAGAACTTCCTCGCGTCGAACGTCGCCGCGTTTCTGGCGGAGACGAAGCGCGCCGTCTTCCCGGACGACGGCGAGATCGTCGAGGTCACGCCGGCGTCGGTCCGCTTCTTCAAGGACGGCCTCGAGGTGGAGCATTCCGCCGTGGAGGAGCTCGACTGGGACGACGAGGCCGCCGAGAAGGGCGGCTACGAGACGTACATGCTCAAGGAGATCTACGAGCAGCCCGAGGCGGTGCGCGAGACGATCGGTGATCGCGTGCGCGGCCATGCACTGCTGCTCGAGGCGATCGGCCTGACCGAGATGGAGGTGCGGAACCTGCGCCGCATCGTCATCGTCGCCGCCGGTACCTCGTACCACGCGGGTGTCGTCGGGCGCTACATCGTCGAGGAATGGGCGCGCGTCCCGGTCGAGCCCGACATCGCCAGCGAGTGGATCTACCGCAACCCGGTGCTCTCGAAGGACACGCTCGTCATCGGCATCTCGCAATCCGGCGAGTCACGCGACACGATCAACGCAGTCAAGCTCGCGCGGGAGTCCGGTGCCCGCACGCTCGCGGTCACGAACCTGATGGGGACGCAGATCAGCCGCGAGGCGGACGCGACGCTGTTCACGCGGTGCGGGCTCGAGGTCGGCGTCGCCGCGTCGAAGACGTTCACCGCCCAGGTCGCCCTCCTCAGCCTGCTCGCGCTCAAGCTGGCGTCGATTCGGCGGTCGCTGCCCGAGGACGAGATCGAGTTCATCCTCGACCGCCTGCACGAGCTGCCGGACCGGATCAAGCAGTTCCTCGACGACGTCGACGGCGGCCGGCACCGCATCGAGGAGATCGCGCAGCGCTTCCACCAGAAGGAGTTCTTCCTCTATCTCGGCCGGCACATCGGGCTGCCGGTCGCCCTCGAGGGCGCACTGAAGCTGAAGGAGATCTCGTACATCCCGACCGACGCCTACTCGGCGGGGGAGATGAAGCACGGGCCGATCGCGCTCCTCGAGGAGGGGACGCCGGTCGTCGTCGTCGCCACGAAGAGCCACGTCTACGACAAGATCATCTCCAACATCCAGGAGACACGCGCACGCGGCGCGCACGTGATCGCGATCGCGACGGAGGGCAACGAGGACATCCAGCATCACGCGGACGACGTGATCTACGTGCCGCGGACGCCGGCGTTCCTCCAGGCCGCGCTCGCCGTCATCCCGCTGCAGCTGCTCGCCTATCGGATCGCCCGGCTCCGCGGCCTGAACGTCGACCAGCCGCGGAACCTCGCGAAGACCGTCACCGTCGAGTAGTCAGTCCAGCTCGCGGCGGAGCTTCTTGAGCTCCCCGCGCTTCCGCTTCTCGTCGAGGCGGCGCTCCCTCGACGCTTCACTCGGCTTCGTCGGCACACGCCTCCGCTCGACGCGGAGCGCCGCACGCAGCGCCGCGACGAGACGCTCGGTCGCGAGCTCGCGGTTGCGGGCCTGACTGCGCTCGTCCTGCGCGACGGCCCGCAGGACCGGGCCGGCGCGTGCGACGACGCGCCGCTTCTGCACGTCGCTGAGCGCAGCCGACGCCTCGACGTCGAAGACCGCCTCCACCCGCGTCTCCGACTTCTGCGCGTGCTGCCCGCCGGGGCCGCTCGAGCGGGAGGTGCGGAGCTCGATCTCCGAGCGCGGCACGACGACGCTGCGAGTGACGCGAATAGACTCGGGTGCGGTCATGGCCGCCATTCTTCTCGACGTCGACGGCGTCTTGCACGTCTCCGGCGAAGCGCTGCCCGGTGCCGCCGATGCGGTGCAGCGCCTGCGCGAGAACGGCCACCGGCTCCGATTCGTGACAAACACCACCGTCCGCTCGCGGGCGCAGCTCGGCGAGCTGCTCCGCTCGCACTCGATCGAGCTGGACGACGACGAGATCCAGACCTCCGCCCGCGCCGCCGTCAACGTCCTCCGCGGCAAGCGCGTGCTCGCCTTGACCATGCACGCGCTCGTCCACGACCTCGAGGGGCTCGAGCTCGTGGGGGAGGGCGCCGAGGCCGTGCTCATCGGCGGCGCGGACGAGACGCCGGAGACGGGGCTCGTCTTCTCCTACATGAACCTCGCGCGCGCGTTCGCCGAGCTCGAGCTCGGCGCCGAGCTGTACTGCCTCCATCGCAACCGCTGGTGGCAGACGAATCGCGGCCCGCTGCTCGACTCGGGCGCATTCGTCGCGGGTCTCGAGTACGCGGCCCAGGTCGAGGCGACGGTGCTCGGCAAGCCGAGCCCGCAGTACTTCGCCGCGGCCTTCGAGGCGCTCGACGCCGACCCGCAGCTGACGTGGATGGTCGGCGACGACCTCGAGATCGACATCGCCGGTGCGCAGGGCGTCGGCATGCGGACCGTGCTGCTGCGCACGGGCAAGTTCCGGCCGGACAGCGTCGAGGCGTCGCGCACGCAGCCCGACGGCATCGTCTCGTCGATCCGCGAGCTCCCCGAATGGCTGGAGGCGCACCTGTGACGCGCGTGGGCACCGACCTGATCGAGATCGCGCGCATCGCACGGTCGCTCGCGCGCTACCCGAGCTTCAAGGAGCGCTGCTTCACCGAGGCCGAGCAGGCGTACTGCGACTCTCGCCGCAATCCCGCCGAGAGCTACGCCGGCCGCTTCGCCGGCAAGGAGGCGGTCGGCAAGGCGCTCGGATTCGGCGTCGCGCGCGCGTTCGCGTGGAAGGAGATCGAGATCGTCGGCCGGCCGAAGCCGAGCGTCCGCCTGACGGGCCGGCTCGCGGAGATCGCCGCCGCGCGCAACGTGCAGGCGATCGATCTCTCGATGACGCATTCACGCGAGCTTGCGCAAGCGGTCGCGATCATCGATGCGTAGGCACGGGGGCGGCCACACTCGTCTGCCCGGCCGGTTGCAAATCGGCGCATCGCGGCCTTCCCGCCGACAGGCCGGAGGCTCGGCCGCATACGTCCGTATGCAGCCTCCCCGCGTCCCTGCGCTGCTTGATCTTCGCGCGGCCCGACAGGAAGGGGGCGGCCCCCGTGCCTCCTGACTCCGAGCCGCTGTACACCGCCGACGAGATGCGCGCCGCCGAGGCCGGCCACGAAACGGCCGTGCTGATGGAGCGGGCCGGCGCGCTGGCGGCCGAGGCAGGCCTGCAGGAGATGCACGGGCTCGACCGCTGGACGGTCGTCGTGGGCGGCGGCGCGAACGGCGGGGACGGCCGCATCATGGCGCGCCACCTGGAGGCCAAGGGCAAGGATGTCCGGGTCGTCGACGCGAAGGCGCGCGAGACGGACCTCGGCGACGCGGACGTGATCGTCGACGCGCTCTTCGGCACCGGCTTCGGCGGCGAGCCGCGCCCGGACGCTGCCGCGTTGATCGAGCGGATCAACGCGCACCCCGCGAAGGTGTTCTCGATCGACGTCCCCTCCGGCGTCGACGCCTCCACGGGCGAGGTGCCCGGCGCCGCGGTGGACGCCGACGCGACCGTCACGTTCCACGGGCGCAAGGTCGGGATCATCGTCGCGCCGGGCCGGTTTCACGCAGGCCGCGTGCATGTGGCGGACATCGGGCTCGAACCGCGGCGGACGACCGTGCAGCTCGTGCTGCCGGGGCTCCTGCGGCGGGTCCCGCGTCGGTCGGAGCGCGACAACAAGTACACGGCCGGTCACGTGCTCGTCGTCGGCGGCTCGCCCGGGCTGACCGGTGCGCCGTCGCTCACGGCCGGCGCGGCGATGCGTGCGGACGCCGGCTACGTCACCGTCGCGGCGCGCGAGTCGTCACTGCCCGTGCTCGAGGAACGGCTCGTCGAGGCCGTGAAGAAGCCGCTGCCGGAAGCGCTCGGCGACGCGGCCGCGGACGCGGTCCTCGAGCTCGCGCAGAAGGCGTCCGCCGTCGCGCTCGGCCCGGGACTGGGCCGCGATGACGGCGCGCGCACGCTCGTGCGGCGGCTGCTCGCGGAGATCGAGCTGCCGATGGTCGTCGACGCGGACGCGCTGTTCGAGCTCGAGCCCGTCGCCTGGGGCGGCCCGCGGGTGCTCACACCGCACGAGGGCGAGCTCGGCCGCCTGCTCGGACGGAACGACGTCGCGGCCCACCGGCTTGCCGCGGTGCGCGAAGCGGCGGAGCGATTCGGCTGCGTCGTCCTGCTCAAGGGCGCGGACACGCTCGTCGCCGAGCCCGGCCGCGACGTGCTCGTCTCCGCGTGCGGGCTCCCGTCGCTCGCAACGGCGGGAACCGGCGACGTGCTGACCGGGATCGTCGCGGCGTTTCTCGCGAAGGGCCTCGAGCCGCAGCTGGCCGCCGCCGCTGCTGCAGTCGCGCACCAGCGTGCGTCCGTCGAGGCGACGCAGCGGAGCGGGCTCGTCGCCGGCGATCTGCTCGATTCCCTGCCGCGCGCACTCGACCGCTGATGTACCGCTCGGAGATCACGATCGACCTGACGGCGCTTCGGCGGAACTGCTCGACGCTGCTGCGCGCGCTCGCAGGGGCGGAGCTGTGGGCGGTCGTCAAGGCAGACGGCTACGGGCACGGGGCGCGTGACGTCGCGGGCGCGGCGCTCGGCGCGGGCGCGACCGCGCTCTGCGTCGCCACGGTGCCCGAGGGGCTCGCGCTCCGCCGCGAGTTCTCGACCGCGCGGATCGTCGTCATGGGGCCGGCGACGAATCGCGAGATGGGGCAGGCGAGGGAGGCACGGCTCGAGCTCGTCGTCTCGACCGACGACATTCCGCCGGGGGTCGCCGTGCACGTCAAGCTCGACACGGGCATGGGACGGTGGGGGCTCGGCGAGCTGACGGGAGCGCCGGGGCTCGAGGTCGTCGGCCTGATGAGCCACCTCGCGACCGCGGACTCCGACGCGGCGTACACCGAGTGGCAGATCGAGCGCTTCCAGCGGGCGACCGCCGCGTACTCGCACTTGACGCGGCACATCGCGAACAGCGCGGGCGCGTTGCGCTACCCGAGCGCCCGCTTCGACGCCGCCCGCTGCGGGATCGCGTTGTACGGCATTTCCCCCTTCGGCACCGATCCGACGGAGGACGGGCTCGAGCCGGTCCTCGCGTGGACGTCCCACGTTGCGCTCGCGAAGCGACTGCCGGCCGGGCACAGCACGGGCTACGGGCGCGAGTTCGTCGCCGAGCACGACACGTGGATCGGGGTCGTGCCGGTCGGCTACGCGGACGGCTTCCGCCGCGACATGAGCGGCACCGAGGTCCGGGTGGCCGGCGAGGCGCGCCGCGTGGTCGGACGCGTGTCGATGGACGCGCTCGCCGTCGAGCTCGACCGCGAGCTGCCGGTCGGAACGCCCGTCGTGCTGATCGGACGCGGCCTCCCGATCGAGACGCATGCGCGGGTCGCCGGGACGATCGGGTACGAGATCGCGACGGGAATCAACAGCGACCCCACGCGCGCGCGCCGCGTCGTCCTTTCATGAATCGTTTTGCGCGCACCGCCGACCTCGTCGCCGCGCGTCAGGACGCACGGGCGGCGGAGCTGTCGGCGGCTGTGCACGCCTTTGTGCAGCCGGCGGGCGAGGAGCGCGCACTCGACGTCGGCGCCGGCGCGGGTGCGCTGGCACTTGCCCTGGCGCCGTTCGTCGCCGAGGTGGTCGGCGTCGACGTCGAGCCCGAGCTCCTGGCGCGCGCCCGCGAGCGGGCGCCGGCGAACGTCACGTTCGAGGAGGCGGACGCGACGGCCTTGCCGTTCGCCGACGGCTCGTTCGACCTGGCCGGCACGTTGCGGACGCTCCACCACGTCCATCGCCCGGAGCTCGCGCTCGCCGAGCTCGCACGGGTCACGCGAGTCGGCGGCCGCGTGCTCGTCGTCGACCAGCTCGCGCCGCTCGACCCGCTCGAGGCACTCGCCGTCGACCGCTTCGAACGCGCCCGGGATCCCGACCACCAGCGGCTCCTCTCCGACCAGGATTTCCGCCAGCTCTTCGAGGCGAACCGGCTACTCCTCGTCCGCGAGCAGCGCCGGACCGAACGCCGCGAGCTCGAGCCGTACCTCGACCTTGCCGCGTGCGAGGGCGAGGCGCGCGAGCGAGCCGTGGCGCTCGCGCCGCACGGCCGCGACGTCTTCGTGGCAGAAGTGGCGTGGTACATGCTCCGTCATACCTAGCGGATCCGCGCAGAACCCGATACAAAATGCGAGTGCGGCGCCTCGTGATCCTCCTCGCCGCCGCGTCTGCGGCGCTCGGCCTTCTCGGTTCGGCCCAAGGCGCGTTTCCCGGAACGAACGGCTTGATCTCCTTCACCTGCGGGCTCAGCGTCTGCCAGGCGGTTCCCGACGGCTCGAGCGCGGGCGTCCTCATCTCGAACGGGACGGACGCAGTCTGGTCGCCAGACGGCTCGAAGATCGCCTTCTCACGGAGCGGCGACATCTGGACGGCGAACGCCGACGGGACGAACCAGGCGCTGTTCGCGAGCGGCGCGACCAATCCCGCCTGGGCGCCCAACGGGACGACGCTCGCGTACGTCAAGACGAGCGACAGCCACATCTACCAACGCGCCGGGGGTGTCGAGACGCAGCTGACGAGCGGAGCCGGCGTCGACGGCGACCCGGCGTATTCGCCCAACGGCACGAAGCTCGTCTACGAGCGGGCGAACGGCGGCTCGTACGACCTCTTCGTCCTGACGCTCGGCGGGGGCACGGCGGGGCTCGTGAGCTCGCCGGCCGACGACGTGACGGCGTCGTGGTCGCCGGACGGCACGACGATCGTCTTCGACGAGGGGACGACGCTCTTCAAGGTCGCCGCCGGAGGCGGGGCGGCGACGACGCTCGGCATCACCGGCTTCGACCCCTCCTACTCGCCGGACGGGACGAAGATCTCGTACTCGAACGGCGGCAACCTCGCCGTCGCCGACGCGACCGGCGCCAATGCGCACACCATCAACTCGACGCTTTCGGCGGCGGACACGGACTGGGGGCAGGCCCAGCTTCCCGCGGGCGGGGGCGGCACGTCGGGCAACGGGCCGCGGAACATCGCCTATCCGACGATCACGCTCACGAGCGGCGACTCCTCGCCGGTCGTCGGCCACCTCCTCGTCGCGAACATCGGCTCGTGGACCGGCAGCTTCCCGATCACCTATGCGTTCCAGTGGAAGCGGTGCGACGCGGGAGATCCCGTCAACGGCACCTGCGCGAACATCACCGGCGCGACGCTGTCCACCTACATACCGGTCCCGGCGGACCGAGGCTTCCGGCTGCGCGTCGGCGTCACCGCGACCGACTCCGGCGGCAGCACCCTGCAGAACTCGGAGGTGACTGCGCCGACCGTCCTGCTCGCGCCGAAGGGAACGGCGACGCCGCCGATCCTGCCGGCCGGCACCAACGTCGTCGACCAGACACTGTCGGTCGCCCCCGGCACGTGGTCGGGCTCCGTGCCGATCGCCTTCACGTACTCGTGGCGCCGATGCGATCCGGTCGGCGATTTCGCGAGCTGCGTCCCGATCGTCGGCGCAACGTCGTCGACGTACGTGCCGACGGTCGCGGACATCGGTTTCTCGCTCCGTGTCTGGATTACCGGCTCGAACCTCGCCGGCACCGACACGCTGATCACGAATCACACGTTCCCGATCATCGACAAGCAGCACTTCGCGCCGAGCGCGACCCTATCCCCGTCGGTCGCCGGCGCTGCACTGCCGAAGCGGCAGCTGACGGCCGACATCGGGACGTTCAGCGGCGACCTCCCGATCGCGACGTCGATGCAGTGGTACCGCTGCGACGCGGTCGGCGACGACTGCCACGCGATTCCGAAGGCGACGAAGGTCGTGTACTTCCCAGTCGCCGCCGACGTCGGCTTCACGCTCAGGCTCTTCGTCTTCGCGTCGAACGCGTATGGGACGCTCCTCGCGAAGTCCGATCCGACCGCAGCCGTCGCTTCGAATCCCCCGAACATCCGTGGGAAGCGGATCGTGGGGACGCAGGGCAGCGACTATCTCCCCGGCGGCGGGCACGACGACACGATCCTCGGCCTCGGCGGCAACGACACGATCATCGGCGGCGCCGGCGACGACACGATCGACGGCGGCCGCGGCAACGACGTGATCACCGGCGGGTCGGGCGCCGACCACGTCGACGCCGGGCCCGGGTCCGACACCGTGAACGCGGCGGACGGCGAGCGTGACCTGATCGACTGCGGCACCGGCAACGACCACGCGGTCGTCGACAAGGTCGACATCGTGAAGAACTGCGAGCTCGTGACCGTCGTGTCGGCGCAGCCGCCGCAGCAGCCGCAGCAGCCGGCTCCCCGCTAGCTCGCTAGATCGGCGACGCCACGTCGCTGTCGTCCAGGTGCGAGAACGCGTCGCGCAGCTGAGCGCGCTCGGTGCCGAGTCCCGTGAAGGAACGCTCGAGCCGGCGCTCGCCCTCGGGCGTCAGTCGCAGGTGCGCGACCCTGGCATCGGTCTGGGACTGCGTGCGCTCGACGAGGCCCGCCTCCTCCGCGCGGCTGACGAGCTCCGTCACCGTGCTCTGGGCAAGCTGGAGCCGGTCGGCGAGCTCCGTCACCGTCGACTGCTCCGAGCCGTCGGGAGCGCCCTTGATCATCAGCAGCAGCAGATGTCGCTGCGGCGTCAGGCCGGACTGGCGCGCGACACGCTCGGACTGCCGGAGGAACCGCCGCAAGGCCTCGCGAAACTCAGCCACCTCGACGACCCGAGAGGTCTCGAGACTCATTGCGTCCCGATTCTATTCGCCATGCCGCGTGAAAGCACGTTCGGGGCGAGGGCCTGGAGCACGCCGGCGACGCCGTAGTAGCGCGGAACGGTCGTCTCGCCGCGCCCGTGCTCGAGCAAGGCGACGACGTGCGCCGCCACCTGCGCCGGGCCGATCACGACTCGCTGCGCGGGGCGAGGGAGCCGGGACTGCGGAAATCCCTCGGTCTCGACGAAGCCGGGCTTCACCGTGTGCACGCGCACGCCCCGGCGTCGCAGCTGCACCGCCGTCGCGCGCGAAAACGCGAGCTGCGCGTGCTTCGACGCCGCATAGGGGCCGGACGCGGGCAGCGCAATGGTCCCGGCGACCGAGACGATGTTGACGACATCTGACGGCGCTGCTGCCTCGAGTGCAGGAAGAAACGCGCGCAGGCACCAGATCGACCCGAGATAGTTCGTGTTCATCACGCGCTCGATCTGCTCCGGGTCCGCGTCGAGGAAGTTCGCGCGGCCGGGAATCCCCGCGTTGTTCACGAGCAGGTTCACCCGAGGATGCCGCGAGGCGACCGCGGCGAGGCCCTCCCGGTCGGTGACGTCGCAGAGCTCGTATTCGCCGCCGACCTCGTCGGCGAGCTCGCGCAGGCGGTCCTCACGCCGCGCCAGGAGCACGCAATGCCAGTGCTGCGCGGCAAGTGCGCGCGCGATCTCCGCGCCGATGCCGGACGATGCTCCGGTGACGACCGCTATCCGCATGCGCGGACAATACGTGTCGCGACGGCCGTGCGTCCGCTGCCGTCGACAGCGGTGGCAACAACGACATGTGCTCCGCGTGGCAATCTCGGCGCCGCCGTCCAGACGCCGTGCACGCCGCGACGAACGGTTGCGACCACGCGATCCGCGACCGAGAAACGCACGGCGGTGACACCGAGCGGCGATCCCGCAGCGACCTCGAGCTGCCCGCACGCGCCGACGAGCCAGTTGACCGTGACACCGGAGACGACGTGGAGCGTGACCGTTCGCGTCCGCGTGTTCGGCATGATCCGGGCGCCCTCGGTGTCGACGTTCTTCGCCTCCTGGTAGTCAGAGGAGATCATCCGCAGCCGGACGCCGCCCGGCTGGAGCGTGGGCACGCTCTCCGGCAGGACGAAGATCGCGAGACCGGTCGCCCGGTGGTAGGTCTCGGTCCCCACGAGGTTGCCGCGGTAGCCGATCGTGAGCGAGTTCGGGTCGACCCCCGACTGGGCGTCCGTCGTGCGGAAGACGAGCGTCGGCCGGCCGGCCGTTACACGCGTCGTCAGCAGCTGCAGGGTCGGCGGCGTCACGTCGTTGAGCCAGGAGCGGAGCGTGTACGTGCCGGCAAGGCGCCGGTTGTCGAACTGTCCGCGTCCCGAGTCGACGACGACGTAGTACGTGCCCGCCACCGGAAACTCGACGCCGGCGTCGCCGATGTCCTGCTGATAGTCGTACGTCAGCTCGTTCACGTCGACCGGAGTACCGGTGAAGCCCTGGACCGCGTTCTCGTCGAGCGCTCCGAGGTACCACGGGTCGATCCGGGCGCCGGGGCTCTGGTCGAGGACGACGACGCCCGCGTTGACCGCCTTCGGCGGCACCGTGGTCCGGTAGACGATCTCGGCTCCGTCCTCGTTCATCGACGGCCCGTCCGGCTGGTTGCCGAACGGCGCCGCGGGATACCGGTACGCGTCGACGAGGCTCCGCCCGCGCCGCGTGTCGCCTCGCTGCGTCGCGCGGAGCGCCCGCGGGACCACGCCGGCGAGCGCGGGGTGGTCGACGAGGAAGAAGTAGGGGATGCGCCGCGTCACGCCGTCGCGCGTGAGCGTCAGGAATCCGTCGTTCTCACCTGTCGGCGCTTCGGCCTGCGCGTGGACGACGACCATGACGTCGGCCTCGCCGCCCGGCGCGACGACGGCGACCGGCGCGGAGTCGATGGAAGCTCCGGCGGTCGTGCTCTGCGCGGAGACGCCGATGCTCCATGTGCCCGCGCCGCTTCCCGCGTCGGTGATGCGAAGCAGCATCGACTTCTGCTCGCCGGGGTGCACGTTCGCGAACGAGAGGGAGGCGGGATCGGTGAAGAGCAGAGGGTCGTTCGCAGACGGCAGCGCGACGAGCCCGGCGCCCTCGAGCGGGACGGCCGCCTCGTGCGTCCGCGCGGTGTCGCCCCACGCCGGCGCCGCGGTCGACATCAACGCCGACTTCACGGCCGCGGGGGTCCACGACGGGTGCAGCTGCAGGAGCAGTGCCGCGGCGCCCGCGACGTGCGGCGCCGCCATCGACGTGCCGTCGAAGACCGCGAAGCGCGACGCGTCCGTGCTGCGGAGCGTCGCGGAGAGGATCTGGCCACCGGGCGCGGAGATGTCCGGCTTGAGCAGATGACGGAACGCCGTGGGGCCGGCCGACGAGAAGCTCGCGATCACGCCGCTCCGCCCGGTCTCCGTCTCGAACGGCCCACGGTCGACCCGGACGCCGAGGCGGCCGCCGTTCATGAGCGCGAGCAGTCGCTGCCCGTCGAGGTTCGCGATCATCCCGCCGGGAAGTGCGAGCTGCGTCGGAACCGGATTCGCTTCACCTTCGCGGTTGTCGACGAACACGATCCCGATCGCACCGGCTTCGCGGGCGGCGTCGGCCTTCGTCGTGAAGGGACAGAGCCCGCGCATGACGAGCGCGATCGCGCCGCGAAGCGAGCGGCGCGGCAGGCGTGGCGCGACGTCGAGCGCTCCCGGCCGTCCGCACAGGCGGCGGTCGACACCGAGCGAACCGACGTCGACGAGCGTCTCGTCGGTCGTTCGCCAGGCGCGCGGCGGCGGCTCGCCGTTGACGCCGACGAACGGGACGACGACCGACGGGCTCGCCGGCACCGTCAGGCGCGGGCCGAAAGCCGTCGTGTCCGAGACCGCCGCCACCGAGATGGCGTCCGGCGCAGTTCCGGGGGAACCGACGGAGCCGACGCCGAAATCGTCGCGGTCGTTGCCGGCCGCGATCACCGGCACGACTCCCGCTGCGGCGACCGCGTGCACCGCCGCGATGAGCGCGTCGTTCGAGGGCTCCACCTCCGAGCCGCCGCCGGAGAAGTTGATGACGTCCATCCCGTCCTTCACGGCGGCCTCGAACGCGGCGACGATCTCCGGCGTGTCGGCCACGCGGCCGAGCGGCGTCGGCACCGTGAACACGCGGTAGTTGCCGAGCCACGCGCGGGGTGCGACTCCGCTCAAGCCGGTCGTGCGCGGGTGGTCGGCACCGGCGGGAGCCGTCGTGCCGCTGTCGCCCCCCGCGATGCCTGCGACGTGCGTCCCGTGGAACGACGTCTCCGGATCGACCGGCAGTCGTCCCGACGCACCGGCGTTCGGGCCGGGGAACACGCGTGCGACGATCACCTTCGCCGTCGTCGCGGTCGTGATTCCCTTGGGGAAGCCTGCGGGGTACGAGAACCCGGACGGGTCGAAGAAGCTGTTCGTCTGGTCGATCCCGTCGTCGACGACGGCGATCTTCTCGCCCGTCCCCTGTGCGCCGGTCGTCTGCTGCAGCACATCCGCGCCGATCACCGAGGGCGAGCGGTCGGTCGCGAGCCGGTACGCGACGCTCGGGTAGACATGGGCCGCCCAGCGTTGCCGGAGCAACGTCGGCAGCTCTGCCGCCGGCAGCGACACCGTGATGGCGTCGAGCACGACCTGGAAGCGCCGGCCGACCCGCGCCTCCGGGATCGCCGTTCGCAGCGCCGCCGCCGCGCGTGCCTGGGCGTGCTCGAGCTCGCGGAGGTATGCGCGCGCGGACGCGCTGTGCGTGTCGAGCTTCCGTCTCGCCACGGCGGCCGCGAGGCCGCGCCGGTCGCGGAGCGCGAGCGGCGGCAGCCCGAGCGAGACGACGACGCGGACACGTGTGGTCGTGGTCAAGATCGTCCCGTGCCGGACGCGCAGGTGCGCAGCGGCGGACGAGGCCGCGCATAAGGCCACCAGCGCTGCGAGGAGCGAGGTCGCGCGGCGCAACGCGCGGAGCGTACCGTAGGATCGCGCCGGTGGCGGGACGGTTCCAAGGGAAGCGCGGGCTCGTGCTGGGCGTGGCGAACAAGCGCTCGATCGCATGGGCGATTGCGCAGCAGCTCGCCGACGGCGGCGCGCGGCTCGCCTTCACGTATCAAGGCGAGCGCATCGAACAAGGCGTGCGCGACCTCGCGTCGACGGTCGACACCGCGCTCGTGACGGCGTGCGACGTCCGCTCCGACGAGGACGTCGCACGCGTCTTCGCCGAGGTCGGCGACGCGTTCGGCGGTGAGCTCGACCTGCTCGTGCACTCGGTCGCGTTCGCAGCGGCCGAGGATCTCGAGGGCCGCTTCACCGACACGCCGCGCGACCGCTTCTGGCTCGCGCTCGACGTGAGCGCGTATTCGCTCGTCGTCTGCGCGCGCGCAGCCGAGCCGCTGATGGAGAAGGCGGGCGGCGGCTCGATCGTGACGATGACCTACCTCGGCGGAGAGCGGGCGGTGCCGCACTACAACGTCATGGGCGTCGCCAAGGCGACGCTCGACGCGTCGGTCAGGTACCTGGCGTGGGATCTCGGCCCGAAGAACATCCGCGTCAATGCAGTATCCGCAGGCCCGGTGCGCACGCTCGCCGCGCGCTCGATCGCCGGCTTCCCGACGATGGAGGCGATCGTCGAGGAGCGCGCGCCGCTTCGGCGCCACATCGACTCTGCCGACGTAGCGGAAGGAGCCGCGTACCTGCTCAGCGACGGCGCGAAGAACGTGACCGCGACGACGCTCTACGTCGACAGCGGCTATCACGCGATGGGCATGTAGGCACGGCATTCTTAAGTGCCGCTTCGAATCCGCCGGCCGGCGCGACGCGTAGTACTGGAAAACGCGAAAGGGGGGTCGCGATGAAAGACAAAGTCATCGACGATCTCGCGAGACGTCGCACTCTGGCCGTCGTCGCACTGGGAGCGCTGGCCGTCGTCGCATTTCTCGTGGCGAGCTCGTTCGCCCGTGGAGCGACACGCGCGAGTGCCGCCGTCTCGCTCCGCAAGACCACGCTCGGCATGGTTCTCGTCGCCGGCAACGGGCGCACGCTCTATCTGTTCGGCAAGGACCGCAGCGGGAAGAGCGCCTGTAGCGGCAGCTGCGCGCACTTCTGGCCGCCGCTCCTGACGCGGACGAAGCCCCTTGCAGGGCCGGGCGTCAAGGGAGCGCTGCTCGGGACGACAAGGCGCAGCGACGGGAAGGTGCAGATCACCTACGCGAAGCACCCGCTCTACACCTACCTGCTCGACACGCGGGCAGGTCAGACGAAGGGCGAAGGCCTGACGTTCTTCGGTGGGGTCTGGAACGCGCTCTCCGCGAGAGGCACGGCGGTGGTCAAGCATTCGCCGCCGACGACCTCGGGATACGGGCACTAGCGCAACGAAGCGAAACGACTGGTGCCGGCGGTTACGCAGGCACCAGTCGGATGATCTCTTACGCCCAGGGCTTCAGAACCATGTCCGCGACGACGAGCAGCAGGACTGCGATGTCGACGCGTGCGATGAGCAGGATCCGCTTGATCAGTGCGATCGTCTCCGGGTGCTCGGGCCCGTTCGCCTGCGCGGAGTGCTCGATCTTCTTCGCGAGCGGCGAGAGGACGCCGATTCCCGTGACGAAGGTCGCGGCGTAGCCGATCAGGCCGGCGACGATCCA
>DATCJJ010000044.1:0-4554 GCA_036562845.1 Gaiellaceae bacterium
CCGAAGGGTCTGTGGGTCTTCACGCCGGCGGGCGAGCATCTCGGCATCGTCGAGATTCCCGAGGGCGTCGGGAACCTCCACTGGGGCGGGCCGGACTGGAGCTGGCTTTTCGTGCCCGCCACCACCTCCGTCTATCGAGTCAAGACAAAGACACGCGGCCGCCGCGAGCCGTTCATGGCGAGCTAGTGCCAAGGGAGGCAGATGAGCGAGAACGAGAGCGTCAACATCGACCGCAACCGTGCGGCACTGCTGATCCAGGACATGCAGAACGACGTGATGATGGAAGGCGGCGCGTTCGAGGATTCCGGCGCGCCGGCGCACGCGAAGGAGCAGAATGCCGTCGAGAACTGCCGCCGGCTCGCCGAAGCCTGCCGAGCCGCAGGGATCCCGGTCATCCACGTCTGGTACATCGTCGAGGATGGGTCGCGCGGGCTCAAGGTGAACGCGCCGCTGTTCGCCGGCGTCAAGGACAACAACGCCCTCGTCAAGGGCAGCTGGGGCGCGCAGCCGGCCGAGGGGCTCGAGCCCCAGGAAGGCGATCACGTCGTCGAGAAGATGCGGATGAACGGCTGGCAGGACACGATCCTCGAGCCGCTTCTGCGCGGGCTTGAGCGCGACCAGATCATCGTCACGGGCGCGTGGACGAACATGTCCGTCGAGCACACGGCTCGCACAGGCGCCGACAAGGGGTACTACATGTTCGTCCCCGAGGACTGCTGCTCGACGATGAACGCCGACTGGCACAACGCCTCGATCAATTACGCACTGCAGAACGTCTCCACGGTGACGAACTGCGACGCCCTGATCGCGGCGATCGGCGGGTAGTCGCGTGAAGACGCGGGCGGCGCTCTTTCATGGCGCCGGGCGGCGGCTCGGGGTGCGGGAGATCGACCTGCGCGAGCCGCGGCCGCGCGAGGTGCTCGTGCGACTGCGGGCCGTCGGCATCTGCGGCACCGACCTTCACGTGATCAAGGGCGAGTGGGAGCGCCCGCAGCCGATGGTGCTCGGGCACGAGGGTGCCGGCACGGTCGAGGCGGTCGGACCCGAGGTCGAGTCGCCCCGACCGGGCGACGCGGTCGTCCTCTCTTGGGCGCCGTCGTGCGGTGCGTGCGCGGACTGCGGGCGCGGACGGCCCGCAGCCTGCCTCGATCTTCAGCGCGCGATCGGCAATGGCACGCTCCTGGACGGGACGACGGGGCTCGAGTCCGACGGCGACACCGTCTACCGCGGGACGGCGACGGGCGCGCTGTCGGAGCTGCTAACGGTCGACGCCGCCGTTGCCCTTCCACTTCGCGCCGACATACCGTTCGAACAGGCAGCGCTGCTGGGCTGTGCCGCGCTCACTGGGGTCGGCGCCGTTCTCTTCCAGGCACGGCCCGAGCCCGGCGCGACAGTCGTCGTCGTCGGCGCCGGGGGCGTGGGACAGTTCTGCGTACAGGGCGCGCGCATCGCGGGGGCGGCCGAGATTGTCTGCGTCGATCCGGTCGAGGGGCGACGTCGGCAGGCCGCGCGGCTGGGTGCGACCCGTACGGCTCCGCCCGAGGGGCTTCCGGAGGTGTTGCAAGAGGTGGCTCCCGACGGAGCCGACGTCGCAGTCGACGCAGTTGGCGCTCCGGAGACGACGGCGCTGGCTCTCCGGTGGACGCGCAACGGAGGTCGCACCGTCCTCGTCGGCCTGCCCGCCGCCGGTGAGCGGCTCGATCTCGATCCAGCCGAGTTCACGCGGCGGGAGAAAGAGTTGACCGGCTCCATGTACGGCTCCGAGGACCCGCGCCGCGCGTTGCCGGTGCTGCTCGAGCACGTGCGCAGCCGCGCGCTCGAGCTCGAGCCGCTGGTCGGAACGAGATTCCCGCTGGATGACGTCAACGACGCCATCGAGGCGAGCCTCGCCGGCGCGCCCGGCCGCGTTCTCGTTCTGCCGTGACGCGCCGCGAGGAAATCCGCGCCGAGGGGCAGCCCGAGCCGCTCAGCCACTACACCGACGCCGTGCGCGTCGAGGGGCCGCTGCTGTTCGTCTCCGGAGTCGTGCCGGTCGACGAAGTCGGCCGGTTGGTCGGGGGCGACGACGTCGTCGCTCAGGCGCGGCGGGTGTTCGCGAACATCGGGGCCGTCCTGGAGGCAGCCGGCGCGACGTTCGCCGACGTCGTCAAGGTGACGTTGTTCCTTACCGACGTCGAGGATCGTCCGCGGATCAACACGGTACGAAGAGAGGTCTTCGGGCCGACCCGACCGGCGAGCACGCTTGTGGAGGTCTCCGCCCTCGCCGTCCCCGGTGCCCGGATCGAGGTCGAGGCGGTTGCCGTCGTCCGCTAGCGTCGGTCAGACGCCGCTCGCGGGGGTGCGGGTCGTCGACCTGTCACGCGTCCTCGCCGGGCCCTACGCGACGATGCTGCTCGCCGACCTCGGCGCCGACGTCGTGAAGGTCGAGCGCCCCGGCGAGGGCGACGAAACACGGGGCTGGGGCCCGCCCTACTCCGGCGACGTAGCCGCCTACTTCCTCGCCGTCAATCGCAGCAAGCGAAGCGTCGCCCTCGATCTGAAGCAGCCCGAGGGACGCGCGCTAGCGCTCGACCTTTGCACGAGTGCAGACGTCGTGATCGAGAACTTCCGCCCGGGAACGGCGGCCCGCCTCGGCCTCGACGCCGCCGCCGTTCACGCTCGCAACTCGCGGGTCGTCTACTGCTCGATCACGGGGTTCGGGGAACGCGAGCCACGCGATCGGCCCGGTTACGACTTCATCGTCCAGGGCGAGAGCGGACTGATGGCGATCACGGGGGAGCCCGAAGAGCCGCCGACGAAGGTCGGCGTGGCGCTCGTGGACGTCGTGACAGGGCTGCACGCCGCAATCGCGATCCTGGCCGCGCTCCGGCGACGCGACCTTGGAGGCTCGGGCGAGCGGATCGGCATCTCGCTGCTCGGCTCGGCACTCGCCGCGCTCGTCAACGTGGCGCAGAACGCGCTCGTCAGCGGCGAGGAGCCTCAGCGGTACGGCAATGCGCACCCGAGCATCGTGCCGTACGAGGTTTTCGCCACGGCTGACGGCTGGATCACGGTCGCGGCCGCCAACGACAGCCTCTACCGGCGGCTCTGCGACGCGCTCGAATGGCCCGAGCTCGCGGCCGACCAGCGCTTTGCGACAAACGCGGCGCGGGTGCGCAACCGCGAGGAGTTGCTGCCTCTCCTCCGCGACGCCTTCCTAAGACGGCCGTCCGATGACTGGGTCGCCGCGCTCGGTGCCGCCGGCGTGCCGGTCGGAAAGATCCGCGGCGTGCTCGAGGCGCTGCGCGCGGCCGCACCGGCGACCGTTCAGGTCACCCACCCGTCGGTTGGCGAGCTCGAGCTCGTGGCGCCTCCGTTCGCCTTCGAGTCCGCGGGGCTGCGCAGCGCGGGGCCGCCCCCGCTGCTCGGCCAGCACACCCGGGAGGTGCTCACCGAGTTGGGGATCGACGAGGAACGACTGGCGGGGCTCCTCGGCCGCAGCGTCGTGGCGACGGCCGAGACGTAGAATCGGCGCGCTCACGACTTGCGACGCGCAAAGGAGCTGATCGAGGTAGTCGAGCCCGCGGCAGTGGCAGGCATCCTGCTGAAGGAGCCCGGCCTGCTCCGCGACAAGGCCTACGTCGGCGGCGCGTGGGTCGATGCCGACGGCGGCGCCGCGTTCGACGTGCTGAACCCGGCGACGGGCGAGCTAGTTTCGAGCATGCCTCGCCTGGGCGTGGCCGAGACCCGGCGGGCGATCGAAGCGGCGGCCGATGCGTATCCGGAGTGGCGTGCCCTGCTCGCGAAGGAACGGGCGAGGATCATGAAGCGTTGGGCTGACCTGCTGCTCGACCACCTCGATGACCTGGCGGTCCTGCTCACGGCTGAGCAGGGGAAGCCGCTCGTCGAGTCGGAGGCGGAGATCGTCTACGCCGCCTCGTTCCTCGAGTGGTTCGGCGAGGAGGCGAAGCGGGTCTACGGCGACACCATCCCGACCTACCTCCCGGATCGACGCGTCGTGGTGCTCAAGCAGCCGATCGGCGTCAGTGCCGGGATCACGCCGTGGAACTTTCCGGCGGCGATGCCCACGCGAAAGTGTGCGCCTGCCCTCGCCGCGGGGAACACGATGGTCCTCAAGCCGGCCGAGCAGACGCCCCTGACGGCCCTCGCAGTGGCGAAGCTCGGGGAGGAGGCGGGGCTCCCGGCAGGCGTCCTCAGCGTCGTCACCGGGGACGCAGCCGATGCGCCGACGATCGGCGGGGAGCTGACCTCGAACCCGATCGTGCGCAAGGTCGGCTTCACCGGCTCGACCGAGGTCGGGAAGTTGCTGATGGAGCAGTGCTCGAGGCAGTTGAAGAAGATCTCACTCGAGCTCGGCGGCAACGCGCCCTTCATCGTCTTCGACGACGCGCAGCTCGACGCGGCCGTCGCCGGAACCGTGCTCTGCAAGTACCGCAACTCGGGCCAGACGTGCATCTCGGCGAACCGCATCTTCGTTCAGGACGGGATCTACGACGACTACCTCGAGAAGCTCGTCGAGTCGGTGACGAGGTTGAAGGTCGGCTCCGGGACCGA
>DATCJJ010000045.1:0-5844 GCA_036562845.1 Gaiellaceae bacterium
GACGGCAAGGACGCCGATGCGAAGCGGCTTCTCCACGGCGCGAATTGTAGTGACGGGCTACTGCGCGGCCGGTGTCGGCGGCGGCGGTGCAGGCTCGCCGCGGCGGCGCCGCCAGTCGAGATAGAGGCCGAGCACGACGAAGAAGAACCCGACGACGGCGTAGACCACGAACGGCACCCAGGTTCGGTCGGGCGCGAACACCGAGAAGCCGCTGGCGACCCACTCGCCCGTCCAGTGCGTCGCGGCGGCGAACGCGCCGAGGATCCCGAGCACCGCCCAGCTCGACCGCCACGTCGCACCGGCGAGCAGGATGAAGAGGACGCTCGCGGTCGCGACGAGCGACCAGTCCGACTCGCTCGAGTGCCACCAGAAGAGAAACGCGCCGCTCAGGAGCAGCGCCGCAGCGAGATGCCACCAGAACCCGTACGCGCGCCGCGGACCCCGATCGACCGCGACGCCGACGAGGAGGTAGACAATCGCGATCACGAGCGTCACGACGGCGGTCCACGTCCCGCCGCCGGAGACGACGTCGGTGACGACGAACCAGCCGCCCGCGAGGACGTACAGCATGAGGAACGGGAACCGGAACAGCCGCAGGAGCACGATCGCGGCCGCTACGGCGAGCAGCACGATCTCCCAGAGCACCCAGTGCCAGCCGCCGAAGGCCGAGTGTTGCGCGCCCGGATTCCAGCCCCACCAGCGGAAGAGGATCCCGAGGAAGACCGCCCAGACCTGCACCCACGCGAATGCGAAGACGCCGCCGGCGATCCAGCGGCCTCGCCGGCGCAGGCCGAACGCCACCGCGAGCAACGTGCAGAGCGGCAGCAGAGCCCAGGCGGCGAGCGCGCCCTTGCCGTAGTGGATCGAGAGGTAGCCGAGGGAGCCCGTGGCCGCGCCCAGCACGGTCAGCGCTCCCGTGTAGAAGAGCACGGACGCGGAGGTCCAGATCGGCTTGCGGATCTCCATGCCTGCCGTGACGACGCTACGAGGCGAACCGGACGGACCCGCGCGCCGTGCGCGCGGACGCGCCTACCAGCCGCGCGTCTCGAGCAGCTGCGACGGGTCGAGCGTCTGCGTCGAGATGCCGACCATCGGCTCGCCGAGACCTGCCGACACGCGGGCGAGGATCTCGGCGTCGCGGAAGTGCGTCGTCGCCTCGACGATCGCCTTCGCGCGCCGTTCCGGGTCGCCGGACTTGAAGATCCCCGAGCCGACGAAGACGCCGTCGGCGCCGAGCTGCATGCAGAGCGACGCATCCGCGGGCGTCGCGATGCCGCCCGCCGTGAACGTCACGACCGGCAGCCGCCCGTGCTCTGCCACCCAGCGCACGAGCTCGTACGGCGCCTGCAGGTTCTTCGCCTCGGAGTAGAGCTCTTCCTCGGCGAGCGAGGTCAGCCTCCGGATGTGGCCGAAGACCGAGCGCATGTGCGTGACCGCGTTGACGATGTCGCCCGTGCCGGCCTCGCCCTTCGTGCGAATCATCGCCGCGCCTTCCGCGATGCGCCGCAGCGCCTCGCCGAGGTTCGTCGCGCCGCACACGAACGGCACCGTGAAGCGCCACTTGTCGACGTGATGCGCGAGGTCGGCCGGCGTCAGCACCTCGGACTCGTCGATGTAGTCGATCTCGAGCGCCTCGAGGATCTGCGCCTCCGCGAAGTGGCCGATCCGGCACTTCGCCATCACCGGGATCGTGACGGCCTCCTGGATCTCCTTGATGATCTCGGGATCGGACATGCGGGCGACGCCGCCATCCGCGCGGATGTCTGCGGGAACGCGCTCGAGCGCCATCACCGCGACCGCGCCCGAGGCCTCGGCGATCTTCGCCTGCTCGGCGTTGACGACATCCATGATCACCCCGCCCTTGAGCATCTCGGCGAGGCCGCTCTTCACGCGCATCGTTCCGTACTCGGCCATGGCGAGGAGTCTAGCTACGAAGACAGCGGTTGATCGCGTCGGAGTCGTCGGACGAGGGCGAGATCGTCCAGACGATGACCGCGTTCCGGTTCACCGACATGATGTCGCCCATGTGCGGCCGCAGGCTCGCCGGCGCGTGCGTGCGGAACGAGTCCTCGAGCGACGACGTGGAGCTCGACTCCGCATCCGCTGCGAACGCGATCGTCAAAACGTTGTGATCCGGCGAAGTGCCGCGGAGCCCGCCGTCGTCGGCAAACGCGGCGACGAACCCAATCTTATCCGGATCGGTCGTGACGCCGGTGAAGCCCTTCGTGGTCAAGCAGGATGCTGTCGCCTTCGGCGAGAACGGCGTCGAGTTGCGAACGCCGCAGCCGGCGACAAGGGCCGCGACGGCGACGAGCAGGACGAGTCGGCGGAGCACCGTGCGCGACTCTAGCCCCGGGATGTGACGGAAACGGGAAGAATCCGCCCATGCGTCCCTGGTCGCGCGAGCTCGTGGGCAGCCTTGACGAGCACGTCGTCGAAAGCGAGGCCCTGAAGGGCAACCGCCTGGGCGACCCGCACGAGCGGCCGCTGTGGGTCTATACGCCCCCGGGCGCCGGTGAGACACCCTTGCCGTCCCTCTATCTGATCCAGGGGATGACGGGGCAGGTCGACATGTGGCGCAACCGGTCGCCCTTCCGCCCGAACGTCGTCGAGCTCGTCGATGCGCTGTTCGCCGACGACGGCTGTCCGCCCGCGCGCGTCGTCTTCGTCGACGCCTGGACGTCGTACGGCGGCTCGCAGTTCCTCGACTCGCCCGGCACCGGCAAGTACCACACGTATCTCTGCGAGGAGATCGTCCCGTTCGTCGACGCGAACTACCCGACTCTCGCCGACGCCGCGCACCGCGGCATTACCGGCAAGTCGAGCGGCGGCTACGGCGCCATGGTGACGCCGATGCTGCGCCCGGATCTCTTCGGCGGGCTTGCGACGCATGCAGGCGACGCGCTGTTCGAGCTCTGCTACCTGCCGGAGTTCCGCGAGGTAGCCCGCGCGCTGCGCGACTCGTTCGACGGCTCGTTCGACGTTTTCTGGGAGGACTTCCATTCACGACCCGCGCTCACGAAGTCAGCGGACATCGTCTGCGTGAACACGTGGGCGATGGCGGCGTGCTACTCCGCAAATGAGGACGGCTCGATCGACCTCCCGTTCGACGCCGCGACGGGCGAGCTCGACGACGCGGTGTGGGCTCGCTGGCTCGCCTGGGATCCCGTGCGGATGGTCGACCGCTACGCCGACGCGCTCCGCGGCCTGCGCGCGATCTACATCGACTCCGGCAAGCGCGATCAGTACTACCTCGATCTCGGCGCCGAGGGCTTTCGCGCCGCACTTGAGCGCATCGGCGTGACGGACGTCTTCTTCGAGCTCTTCGACGGCACGCACAGCGCGATCGAGTACCGGTACCCGATCGCGTTGCGGTATCTGGCCGAACGGCTTACTTGAACTTGAAGCGCGCGGTGCGGGTGTCGCCGTTCGTGAACTTCAGCGTCAAGTCGCGGCACGTGCCGCTCCACGCGAGCGAGAACTTCACGGGGACTCCGCTGCCCGCCTTTGTCACGTTGACGGTCAGAAGTGCGGATCGTCGGTCGCGTGAAGTCGAAAGCGGCGAGTAGCACCGTCCCGCCGATCTGATCGTACGGGCGCTGCGTCCCGACCCCGGACGACGACACCGGTGCCGATCCGAGCGTGGCTCCGAGGCGCGGGAGATGCTCGACCAACTCGGCGTCGTCCTCGTCGCGGAGCCGCCGCTGCCGTAGAGTCGCGGCGTGAAGGGTCTCGAAGGCAAACGAGTCGTCGTGACCGGCGGCACGAGCGGCATCGGCGAGGCGACGAGCCGCCGCTTTCTAGACGAAGGTGCCCACGTGACCGCGCTCGCGGTCGGCGAGGACGAGGTCGCGACCGCGGCCCAGCGCATCCCCGGCGTGCGTGCGATTTTGTGTGACGTCGCCGATCGCGCGCAGGTCGAGTCGGCGTTCGCGGAGGTCGGCGACGTCGACGTGCTGATCGCGAACGCGGGCATCTCCGTCCGCAAGCCGTTCCTCGAGATCGACCCTGCCGACTGGCAGCGCGTGCTCGACGTGAACCTCACGGGTGTCTTCCACTGCGCGCAGGTGGCCGCTCGGCGGATGACGGCGGGCGGCGGAGGTGTGATCCTGATGACCGCGTCGACGAACGGGCTGACTGGGCACAAGCTCTACGCCGACTACAACGCGTCGAAGGCAGGCGTGATCCTGCTCGCACGCACGATGGCGCTCGAGCTCGCGCCCGCGATTCGCGTCAACGCGGTGTGCCCCGGCTATGTGCTGACACCGATGCAGCAGGCCGAGTACTCACAGGAGATGCTCGACGCCGTGAACGCGACGATCCCGCTCGGCCGGCACGCATCGCCGGACGAGATCGCGGCGCTCTATGCGTTCCTCGCGAGTGACGAGGGCGCGTATTTCACCGGCGCCACGATCTCGATCGACGGCGGAGAAACGGCTTAGGCGGTCTTGAGTCCGATCGGGCAGGCGACACCGGTGCCGCCGAGCCCGCAGTAGCCGTTCGGGTTCTTCGAGAGGTACTGCTGGTGGTACGGCTCGGCGTAGTAGAACTCGCCGGCTTCCGCGATCTCGGTCGAGATCTCGCCGTAGCCGGAACGCGCGAGCTCCGCCTGGAACAGCTCGCGCGACGCCTCGGCGGCGGCGCGCTGTGCGTCCGACGTCGTGTAGATCGCCGAGCGGTACTGCGTGCCCATGTCGTTGCCCTGGCGCATTCCCTGCGTCGGGTCGTGGTTCTCCCAGAAGAGCCGGAGGATCTCCTCGTAGCTCGTCTGCGCGGGGTCGAACACGACGAGGACTGCCTCGGTGTGGCCGGTGCGGCCCGAGCAGACCTCCTCGTACGTGGGGTTCGGCGTGTAGCCGCCCGCGTAGCCGACGGCAGTCGTGTAGACGCCGGGCGCCTGCCAGAAGACGCGCTCGGCGCCCCAGAAGCAGCCCATCCCGACGATCGCCTGCTCGAGGCCGTCGGGGAACGGCGGCGCGATCGGCGTGCCCAGGACGTCGTGCTTTGCCGGCACGGGCATCGTGTCGTCACGGCCCGGGAGGGCGTCCTCGGGCGTGATCATGGTCGTTGGCTTCGAAAAGAGGAACATGCCAGTCAGTCTGACGACTGACCGGAACGTTACGCGACGGGCGAGCAGATGAAGAACATCCGCGGCGGCTTGCCCGCCGGCTTCACGCCGACGCGTTGCGCCCCCTGGATCCGCCAGTCGCCGATCCCGTCGAAGCCGAGCACGTCGCCCTCGCGCGGGGCGGCGAGCAGCTCGCGCTCGTCGACCGACCACCGTCCATCCGGGAAGACGAGCTTGAACGCGTAGCGAATCGGGTTGCGGCCTGCCGAGGGCTCCGTCGGCTCGCGGAGCAGCGCGGTGTACCCCTCGAACGCCGACAAGGCCGCGGCGCGCCGCTCCCGCTCGTCCTCGCTCGCGATCCCGGCCAGCGCCGCGCGCCGCTCGGCAAGCGCCCGCTCGAGCGCGTCGAGGTTTGCGGCTGCGTAGTCGTGACCCACGACTCTCTCGTCATCACTCAACGGGGTCCGATGCGCCTCCCCCCTCGGAGTGAGCCTGCCGAGGCAGCCCCTAGCCGGGCAGCGGCACGGGCTGGTCGCTGACCGGGGTGATCTCTGCGACGGTCACGCCCGCCCCGGGCTGCAGGAACTGCTGGAGATGAACGATGTCGTCGGTCTCGACGACGAGATAGATCGTGTGCTGCGGGAACGCGAGCCAGAAGCCGTGGATCTTTACGTCCTTCGACTCGAAGTCGAAGAGCGACCGCGAGCCTCCTTTTCCGTACGGACAGTCCTGCGGTGCATGCGTCTGCTTGATGTGAAAGAGCATGAGATCCCCCT
>DATCJJ010000073.1:0-41104 GCA_036562845.1 Gaiellaceae bacterium
CAGAGCCATCTTCTCCTCCTTCCCCCGCAGGCCAACGGTCGGGCACAGACCGAGCCGGGGCTGTAGGCCCGATGGCTGCCGCCTGGGAATCCGAGGACGCCCCCGGCCTCTTCGCGGAGATCTGGGCCCTGTTCAATCGCGGCGAGTTGATCTCACGCTGCGCCTGGTGCGGCCGCGTTCGGATCGAGGAAGCATGGGCGTTCGCGCCGGCCGGAGCGCTGGACGCGATCGACGCACGCCTGAGCACCTCGCACTCGATCTGCCCGACCTGCGTCCAGACAGTCAGGGCGTCCCGCTCGCAACCGCGCCGAAGGATGCGCGGGCTCGGCCAGTAGCTCGTCGTCGTTACAACGGGCCGCGGCCCCGCAAGCAGAGACGGGGCGTGTACGGCGCGCGCGGCGTCATTCCGATCTCGAAGAGAGCGGTGTGTGGAAGCTGAACGCCGTCGCTTCACGGACGTCTTCTGTGGCAATCACACTCGAGACTTCGGGCCCAGGTCTGCCGTGTCTGGTGTCTGCGCTCGGTAGCTGTCTCGCAGACGGGGTTCTCCGCTACTGTGGTGGTTGCGGCGTCGCGTGATCGGACGCAGCGTTCGAATTGCGAGAGGCGCGTAAGACCCGGGTCTCTGCAAGAACGGCCGCCCCTTTAGACCGCAACGGGTCGGAGCACCGGGACTGAGCGTTCCCCCGGCGCACCCCATTTGCACGTCAACAGAGGGGAGGCACCAAATGACTGGCTCGTCCGTCTATCCGGTGCAGGTCGAGGGCGATCTCGCACCGGCGCTGAGTCGTTGGCTCTGGCTGGTGAAGTGGTTCCTGCTCATTCCGCACGTGATCGTGCTCGTGTTTCTCTGGCTCGCGTTCGTCGTGCTGACGGTCGTTGCGTTCTTCGCGATCCTCTTCACGGGCCGCTATCCGCGCGGCATCTTCGGCTTCAACGTAGGCGTGTTGCGCTGGACGTGGCGCGTTGTGTTTTACGGCTACAACGCGCTCGCGACCGACCGCTATCCGCCGTTCACGCTCGGCGAGGTCGACCACTATCCGGCCCGCCTGGCCGTCGACTACCCCGAACAGCAGCGGAAGGGCTTCGCGTTGATCGGCTGGTGGCTGCTCGGGATCCCCCAGTACCTGATCGCGGGCATCCTGGCCGGAGGTACCGGCTGGGCCGGCACGCACTGGAACGTCGGCTGGTCGGGGCTGATCGGCCTGTTGGTCGTCGTCGCCGCCCTACTTCTGCTCTTCCGCGGCGCCTATCCGCAAACGATCTTCGACCTGGTGGTCGGCCTCAACCGCTGGGTGATCAGGGTCGGCGCATACGCAGCGCTGATGACGGCCGAGTATCCGCCCTTCCGGATCGACACCGGCAACCACGAGCCAACCCTCACGCTCGGTAACCCACTCCCCGTCCTATGAGCCGAGCAGCCACGAGCCGGCTTCGTACGCGAGGGCTGATCGGCCGGGCTGGACTGGGCGCCGCCGCCCTCGGCCTCCTCGGCGTCGTCGGTGTCCGCTATACGCCGCGGTTGCGGCATCGGATCCGGACCTGGGGCGCGACGGCTGCCGAGGCCGCCGCTCGTCTGCCTGGCGACGAGCTACTGGAGAACGCCGACGGAGTGACAACCCGAGCGATCACGATCGACGCTCCCGCCGCCGCTGTCTGGCCCTGGCTTGCCCAAATGGGACCCTCCCCACGCGGCGGGGCCTACACCTATGACTGGATCGAGAACGTGCTCGGCCTCAACATGCACAGCGTCGACCGCGTACTACCCGAGTTCCAGCACCCCAAGATCGGCGACACGATCGGCCTCGGCAAGACCTCGATGCGCACCGAACGGGTCGAGCCCGAACGTGTCCTTGCAACTCGTTCCCAAGACGGCAACTGGGTCTGGACGTTCGTCCTCTCCGAACACAATGGGCAGACTCGCTTGGTCAGCCGCAACCGCTTCGGCCTGCTGACACGCTCCGCCCGGCTGAGTCTCCTGCCGATGGAATCGGGATCGCTCGTCATGGAACGCAAGATGCTGCAGGGGATCAAGCAGCGAGCCGAACGACTCGCGCCCGATCGCCCCGATCCTCAGCCCGGCACGGTCGTTTCGGCATGAGTGCACAACCAGCCGCCCCAGGCGAGGAGTCACCGTGACAACGATCAAAGAAGCCGCAGCCGAGTTCCTCAGCCACAAACGGATCGCCGTCACCGGCGTCTCCGCGAACGCCCGGCAACCACGGCAGCAACGTCGTCTACAAACGCCTGCGCGGGCGCGGCTACGACGTTTTCGCGGTCAATCCCAACGCCGACACCGTCGAGGGCGACAGCGCCTACCGCGACCTGCATTCGATCCCCGGCGGCGTCGAGGCCGTCGTGATCGGCACGCGACCCGACCGCGCCGACGAGACGATGCGCGAGTGCGCCGAGCTCGCAATCAAGCACGTCTGGATGCACCGCGGACCCGGCAGCGGCAGCGTCTCGGAAAGCGCGGCCGCCTACGGCCGCGAACACGACATCACCGTCATCGACGGCGGCTGCCCCTGCATGTTCGGAGCGACCGCAGATCGAGCCCACAAGGCGATGCGCGTTCTGTTCACACTCACCGGCAACGTCCCCAGGCACGTCTGAACTCGACACCGGAGCCATGTCCCGCCGAAAAGGACGTCCTCGGCGCTGGTCGAGGGTGAGATCGTGATCAGGCGCCCGGTCGAAGAGGTCTTCGACTACGTCGCCGACGAACGCAACGAGCCCAACTTCAACGCGCGCATCTTCCGCGTCCAACTACTGACCCCGGAACCGATCGGCGTCGGCTCCCGGTTCGGAATCGAGATGACAATGATGCGCCGCGTGTTCGACATGACGGTCGAGTCCACCGCGCTCGAGCGTCCGCGGCTGCTCGGCTCGACCTCCGCTCGCTGCCACGCAGAGGCAAGGGACGGCCGCTGCTGACCGCGGGAAGCCTCATGTTCGTGGCGCCCGTGAACGCCCAGCTCGCGGCCACACCCGCCAGCCCAGAGGCCGACCTTGGCGCCTCGCGAGGGGAGCAACTCGCCGGCGGCGCGAAACGCTGCCAACGATGGAACGGAGCGGCGCCGGAGTCGAACCGACCCAGCGACGGGTTGCGCCGCCTCACGCGTTTTGAAGACGCGCTGGGCCACCAGGCCCTGCCGCTCCGTCTTGCAATCTAGCCTTCGCCGAGATGGTGGTCGCTTCCGTCGTCGACGGCGACACGCTGCGGCTGACGACCGGCGCGTACGTCCGGCTCGTGCAGATCGACGCGCCGGAGACCTACACGGCGCACGAGTGCTTCGGCGAGCGTGCGACCCGCGCGCTGCAGCATCTGCTCCCGCCGGGCACGCAGATCCGGCTCGTCGCCGATCCGCGGCTCGACCACGTCGATCGCTACGGCCGGTTGCTGCGGTACGTCGTGCGCGGGCGCGACGGCCTCGTCGTCAACATCCGGCTCGTGCACGACGGCGACGCGGCGCCGTATTTCTATCGCGGCGACCGCGGACGCTACGCCGGGCTGCTGCAGCGACTCGCGCTGCGGGCACGCGCCGCGCACCGGGGGCTGTGGGGTGCCTGTCCTGCAACCGGCGTCGACTTCTACCGCGCGGTCGACACCGGCTCGAGGCGAACGTCGGCCTCGTAGTGCCGCACCTCGAGATCGCGCTCGACGAGGTACTTGTCGTCCAGGTCGAAGAAGACGGCGACCTCGAGCTCGTCGCCCGCGAACGCGCGGACGTTTTCGAGCTTGTCGAACAGCATGATCGTCTCGAACTCGGTGTAGCCGCCGCGCATCCGGCGGAGCACGAGCGTTCCGCGGTTGCCGGGGATCTCGCGCGCCTCGCGCATCCCCGTCTCCTCGATATATGCGGCATACGCGTCGCCGTTCTCGGCGAGCGTGGCACCGCGCCAGACGCGGGCGATCACGCGTCCCCCTCGAGGTACTTCGTGTCCCACCCGAGGACCTCGTACGGCTTGCCGCGCAGCGAGCCCATCGCCACGACGACGGTGTCGTCGGCCGTCGCCTGCGCGGCGCGCTTCGCGGATGGGTCGTCGATGTAGACGAACGTGCCGGCCGGAGCCTGGAGCTCCTCGCCGTCGATCGTGAACGTCGCGTTGCCCGCCGCCACGTAGAAGAGCTCGATGTGGCCGCTCGCCGTCTCGTCGTGCTCCGGCACGGCGGTCGAGCCGGCCTTCGCACGGTACGCGTTGACGCCGAAGGCGTCGATCCCGAAGAAGTGGCGGACCGGGATCCAGTGCGGCCACTGCTTTGCCGCGATCTCGTCGAGGTTCGCCGACCGAAATGAGCTCATCCTCAAGCCTCCTGGGGTTTGGTAACCGGTGATACGCTAACACAGGTTATGGGTGCATTGGAGTTGATCCGCGACTTCGTCAACACTGCCGACTTCGAGGCAGGCAAGGAAGAACTGACAGATCCGGCCGCCCGGGAGCTGCGGGAGGCGATTCGCACGCTGCTGCGGGCGAACAACGGCGTCGCGGTCGACGTCGCCGGTGCGTCGCACGTCCTTTCCCGCGCCGCCCGGTCCGCCGACCTCCGGGTCGGGTTCGCAGCCGGCACGCTCGTCTTCGAGCCCGCGGACTCGATCCTCGCAGTGCTCGCCGAGGCGATGGCGGACGGCTCGTGGACCCGGCTCAAGGCCTGCCGCTCGGACACCTGCCAGTTCGCGTTCATCGACAGCGCGCGCAACCGGTCGCGCCACTGGTGCGACATGGCGGTGTGCGGGAACCGCGAGAAGGCGCGGCGCTTCCGGAGCCGCAATGCGTAGGGGAGTGCGGCTCGGCGCGCCACTGGCGCCGGCCGCGGCCGCGCTCGGTGCGTCGTTCGGCGTGCTCGCGCGGACGGCGCATTTCGACGCGGTCGCGGCGATCGTGATGTCGGCGACGACATTCGCCGGCTCGTCGCAGGTCGCAGCCGTGTCCGTGCTCGGCGCGGGCGGCGGCGTCGCCGCGGCGGTCGCGGCAGCACTCCTCCTGAACGCGCGCTACGCGCCGATCGGCATCAGCGTCGCGCACTCGTTCCGCGGCTCGATTGCGAAGCGCTTCGCGCAGTCGCAGCTCGTCGTCGACGAGTCGTGGGCGCTCTCCGGCGGCAACCGTCGGGTGCTTCTCGGGGTCGGCACGACGCTTTGGTTCGCCTGGGTCGGCGGGACCGCCGTCGGCGCGTTCGCCGGACAGGCGATCGGCGACACCGGGAAGTTCGGCCTCGACGGCGCGTTCGCGGCATTGTTCGTCGCGCTGCTCGCCACGCAGCTGACCTCGCGCCCGCGGATCGCCGTTGCGGTCGGCGGCGCCGCGATTGCCGCGCTGCTGATCCCGTTCACGCCGCCGGGCATCCCGATCATCGCCGCGACCGGCGCGATCTTCCTCGGCTGGAGGCGCGCATGAGCGCCGGCTGGGCGACGGTGATCGCCGTCGGCGCGGGCACGGTCGTGCTCAAGGCCGTCGGGCCCGTCGGCGTCTCCGGCCGCAGCCTCGCGCCGGCTGTCGAGCGGCTGCTCGAGCTGATCGCGCCCGCCATCATCGCGGCGCTCGTCGTCGTCGAGACGTTTGCAAGCGGGCGCCACGTCGTCGTCGACGCACGACTCGCCGGCGTCGGGGCCGGGCTCGTCTGCGTCCTAGCCCGCGCGCCGTTCTGGCTCGTCGTGCTCTGCGGCGCGCTCGCGACGGCCGGCGTCCGCGCGTTGCAGTAGCTCGGCCGGCGGCAGGTCGGCGAGCGAGTCGACGACGAGGTCGGCATCGTGCAGTGCGGCATCGCGCGTGACGTCGTTCGGAATCGCGACGACGAAGATGCCGGCCGCCCTCGCCGCCGTGATGCCGTTCGGCGAGTCCTCGAACACGATCGCCTCGTCGGCGGTGACGCCGAGCAGTCCGAGCGCCTCGAGATACATCGTCGGATTGGGCTTCGCGCGGGTCGAGTCGCGGTCGGCCGTGAGGATCGCGTCCCAGCCGACCGTCTGTTCGAGCCGGAGGAGGTGCATGTCGATCCAGCGCCGCGACGCGCTCGAGACGATCGCGCGCTTCAGCCCCTGCTCCTGCGCGTACGCGAAGTACTCGAGCAGGCCGGGCCGCAGCGTCTCGGCCTCGAGCAGCGAGAGCTCATGGGCGTACCGCCGCTCGTTCCAGAGCTCGCGCTCGAGCGGTGCGCCGACGAGCTCCTCGAGGTGGCCCATGATGTCCCACGAGCTATGGGTTCCGACGACCGTGATCCAGAGGTCGTCGGGGAGCGTCTGGCCATGCTGCTCGTAGAGCCAACGCCAGCCGGCGCGCGATGCCGTCTCTGTGTCGAGGATGAGGCCGTCGAAGTCGAAGAGGAAGGCGCGGGTCGCCACGGCGATGCAGAGTAGTGGGGTGGCGATCCTGGGCGTCGACGTCGGCGGCACGTTCACCGACGCCGTCCTCCTCGACGGGGACGTCGTGCGCACCGCGAAGGTGCCGACTGCCGTGCGGCAGGAGGAGAGCGTGCTCGCCGCCGCGCGCGCCGTCGGGGCGGCGGGCGTGACGCGGTTCGCGCACGGGACGACGGTCGCGACGAACGCGCTGCTCGAGCGGCGCGGCGCGCGCACCGCGTTCGTCGGCAACCTCGGATTCGAGCACCTGCTCCACACGCGGCGGCAGACCCGCGCGCATCTCTACCGCTTGTGCGCGCCGCACCCGGAGCCGCTCGTCCCGCTCGACCGGTGCCTCGGCGTCGGCGGACGGATCGGCCCCGACGGCGAGCTCGAGCCGCTCGGCGAGGTGCCGGCGCTGCCCGCGGACGTCGAGGCGGTGGCGATCTGCCTCCTCTTCGCGTTCCGCGACGCGTCGCACGAGCGCGAGGTCGCGCGCCTGCTGCGGGAGCGGCATCCGGACGTGCACGTCGTCGCGTCGCACGAGGTCGCTCCCGAGTTCCGCGAGTACGAACGCGCCTCGACGACGACGGCGGATGCGTATCTCGCGCCGGTCGCGTCGCGCTATCTGCGCGCGCTCGCCGCGGGCGCGCGCGAGGCCGGCCTGCCGGAGCCGCTGGTGATGCTGTCCTCGGGAGGCGTTGGCACGGTCGACGAGGCCGCCGCGCATCCGGCGACCATCCTCGTCTCGGGGCCAGCGGGCGGTGTCGTCGGCGCCGGGCTGCTCGCGCGCCGTGCCGGCTTCGCCGACGCGATCGCGTTCGACATGGGCGGGACCTCCACTGACGTGTGCCTGTTGCCCGACGGGCGCGCGGCGCGCGTCGCGCAGCGAGAGGTCGGCGGCTTTCCGATCCGGCTGCCGACCGTCGACCTGCATACGGTCGGCGCCGGCGGCGGCTCGCTCGTGCGGCGCGACGCGGGGGGCGCGATCCGCGTCGGCCCGGAGTCCGCAGGTGCCCAGCCAGGCCCTGCCTGCTACGGCCGCGGCGGCGGTGCGACCGTGACCGACGCGAACCTCCTGCTCGGCCGGCTGCCGGCAGAGCTCCCGGGCGGCCTCGTCCTCGATCGCGACGCGGCGGCGCAGGCATTCGCGGGCATCGACCCGGCCGCCGCGATCGAGGTCGTGAACGCGGAGATGCTGCGGGCGCTGCGGGTCGTCTCGGTCGAGCGCGGCCACGATCCGGGCGACTTCGCCCTCGTCGCGTTCGGCGGTGCCGGACCGCTGCACGCGTGCGCGCTCGCCGAGGAGCTCGGGATCGGCGCGGTGCTCGTGCCGGCCGCGGCCGGCGTCCTCTCGGCGCTCGGCCTCGTCGCGAGCGAGGAGCGTCGGGACAGCGTCGTCTCGTACATTCGTCCGCTCCCCGAGGTTCGTGACGATTTGCCACACGCGGGCGACGCGGATCTCCGCTACCGCGGCCAGTCGTTCGAGCTGACGGTGCCGCTCGGCGGCGACGCGGCGGAGGCGTTCCACCGGGCGCACGAGGAGCGCTACGGCTACGCCGACCGTGGCCGCGAGGTCGAGCTCGTCGCCGTCCGCACGGCAGATGCGGTTCCCGGCCCGGACGTGTCCTTCCTTGCAACAGATCGTCACACGGTCAGTGGGCCCGAGCTGGTGGAGCTCGACGGTGCGACATGCTGGGTTCCCGCCGGCTGGCACGGCGAGACGAACGACGACGGGACGTTGGTGCTGACCCGATGATCGAGATCGCGGTCGAGCTGCAGGTGATCGGCAGCGCGCTCCGCGCCGTCGCCGAGGAGATGGGCGCCGCCCTGATCCGCTCCGCGTTCAGCGCGAACATCAAGGAGCGTCGCGACTGCTCGACCGCGATCTTCGACGAGCGCGGCCGGATGATCGCGCAGGCCGAGCACATCCCCGTCCATCTCGGCGCGATGCCCGACGCGGTCGCGGCCGTCATGGACCTGCCCGGCGAGCTCTTCATCCTCAACGACCCGTATACCGGCGGCACGCACCTGCCGGACATCACGCTCGTCTCGCGCACCGCGCTCGGGTTCGCCGTCTCGCGCGCGCACCACGCCGACGTCGGCGGGATGGAGCCGGCGAGCCTGCCTGCGTTCTCGCACGAGCTGTACCAGGAAGGGCTGATCATCCCGCCGACGCCGTTCACGGACGAGGTGATGCAGCTGTTCCTCGCGAACGCGCGCAACGCGGACGAGCGCCGCGGCGACCTCCGCGCGCAGATCGCGGCGCACCACCTCGCGGCGCGCCGGATCGACGAGCTGTGCGAGCGTCGCGGACGCGGGCGCGTCGCAGCTGCGATGGACGAGCTCTACGCGTACAGCGAGCGAATGGTGCGCGCCGCGATCGAGCGGCTGCCGGACGGACGTTGGAGTGCCGAGGACGTGGTCGAGGCGGTGGAGGGGGAGCTGCCGATACGCGCGACAGTCGAGGTGGACGGCGACGAGATCCGCGTCGACTTCGCAGGCACCGCGCCGCAGCACGCGGGCAACCTCAACTGCCCGCTCAGCGTGACGAAGAGCGCGTGCTATTTCGTCGTCCGCTGCCTGACCGAGCCCGACCTGCCCGCGTCGGGCGGTGCGTTCGCCCCGGTCACCGTCACAGCTCCGCCCGGCTGCCTCGTCAATGCGCAAGCGCCCGCGGCCGTCGTCGCGGGGAACACGGAGACGTCCTCGCGGATCACGGACGTCGTCTTCGCGGCCTTCGGCGATCGTGCGCAGGGGCAGGGGACGATGAACAACGTCGCGCTCGGGAACGACCGCTTCACGTATTACGAGACCATCGGCGGCGGGCAGGGCGCGTGCGCGGACGCCGACGGGCCGTCCGGTGTCCACGTCGCGATGTCGAACACCCTGATCACTCCGGTCGAGGCGCTCGAGCTCTCCTATCCGCTGCGCGTCGAGCGCTGGCGCCTGCGTGAAGGGAGCGGCGGCGCCGGTGCACACCGCGGCGGCGACGGGATCGTCCGCGAGTTGCGCGTGCTCGAGGACTGTCGGCTGAGCGTGCTCGCGGAGCGGCGCGCCCGCGCTCCGCGCGGCGCGGCCGGCGGCGGCGACGGCGCGCGCGGCCGCACGCTCGTCAACGGCGAGGAGCAGCCGGCGAAGGTGACGCGCCAGTTGCGCGGAGGCGACGTCGTCCGCATCGAGACGCCGGGCGGGGGCGGCTACGGATGATCGACGCCCAGGCCGAGTACCTCGCCTACCTCCGGCGCGCGGGGGAGGTGCGCGACGTGGACGGCGCGTTCGCGGTGAAGACGGGTGCTGACTCAAACACGGAGAACGGCGTCGTCGCGCGCGGGCCGGTCGCCGCCGTCAAAGAGCTCGTCGGATGGTTCGGCGAGACGCCGGCCTCGTGGCTCGACCTCGCGGGCGCCAACCACGACGCACTCGTCGCCGCCGGGGCGAAGCCCGAGATTGACGGCTGGGAGATATCGGCCTCGCTCACCGACCTCGCGGTCGAGGCGCCGCACGGGATCGAGGTTCGCGAGGTGCACGAGCTCGGCCGCTGGTTCGAGCTCGCGGGCGACGACTTCGCAACGCTGCGCCCGGTGTACGAGCGGCTGCTCGGGTCGCAGCTCCGGTTCTACGTCGCCGACAACGTGGGCTTCGCCGCCGCGTTCTACGGTGAGGCCTCGGCGCTCTTCACGCATCTCGGCGTCGCCCCGCACGCGCGCCGCCGTGGCGTCGCAACCGCGCTCGCCGCGGCGCGGCTCCGCGACGCGCGCGAGCACGGTTGCGATCGCGTCGTGCTCGCGCCGTCACCGCACGGGTCCCGGCTTTACGCGTCGTTCGGGCTCACGGTTCGGCGAACGCCGCCGAACCGGTGGTACTACCTTCCGGTCCGGTGATCGATCACGTCGGCTACCTCGTGCGCGATCTCGACCGAGGCCTCGAGCTCGCGCGCAGCCTCACCGGCGGTGACGTCGACCGCGAGGTCGACCGGCCGCAGTGGTCGCTCTTCGGCTACTACGTCGGTCAGGTCGAGGTCTTCACGTTCCGCGACCCCGACCTGCTCGACGCGCGGCTCGGCCGCGGCGTCGACACGGCGCTCGACCACATCGCGTACGCGGTCGACGACATCCGCGCCGCGATGGCGCGGCTTCCGGCCGCGCGCTGGAGCGGCCCCGACCTCCGCGAGGAGGCGGCGGAGCCCTTCGACCTCGGGACAGCGCTCCATTGCTGGACCGTCGTGGACGGTCTGGGCCTGCAACTGCTCCAATACACCGCGTGAAGCGCTCCGTCCGCGTCGCGTGCGTCCAGGCCGAGCCTGCGATCCTCGACCTGGAGCGCACGCTGGACAGGCTCGAGGCGCTGGCCGCCGAGGCGGCGGGCGCAGGTGCCGAGCTCGTCGTCTTCCCCGAAACGTTCGTGCCGGTCTATCCGTCGTCGCGCTGGGCGAAGGCGTTCGCCGGCTGGCAGAACGCGGGAGCAAAGGAGACGTTCGCCCGGATCGCGCAGCACAGCGTCGCAGTCGGCGACGCCGCGGAGCGGCGGCTCGCGGCGTGCGCGCAGGAGCTCGGCATCTGGCTCGTGACGGGCGTGAACGAGGTCGAGCCGGAACGGCCGGGGACGATCTACAACACCCTCTTCTACCACTCGCCCGACGGCGAGCTCGCGCTCCACCACCGCAAGCTCGTGCCGACCAACCACGAGCGGCTCGTGTGGGGCCAGGGCGACGGGCGGGGGCTGCACGCCGTCGAGACAGGTTTCGGCCGGATCGGCGGCCTCATCTGCTGGGAGAACTACATGCCGCTCGCGCGGACGGCGCTCTACGAGTCCGGGGTCGAGCTGTACGTCGCGGCGACTGCGGATGACGGCGACGCGTGGCAGGCGACGCTCGTGCACATCGCGCGCGAGAGCCGCGCCTACGTGATCGCGCCGTGCCACTTCCAGCGTGCGGCCTCGTATCCCGACGACTTTCCCCTCGCCGCAGAGCTCGAGGGCGCGGAGCTCCTCGGCCGCGGCGGGAGCGCGATCCTCGCGCCGGACGGCTCGTATCTCGCCGGGCCGCTCTACGACGAGGAAAGGATCCTCTACGCCGAGCTCGATCCGTCGCGCCTGCTCGCCGAACGGCAGCGGTTCGATCCGGTCGGCCACTACAGCCGCCCGGACGTCCTGGGCCTCGAGCGTCGCGGCGGCTCAGGCGGCCGGGATGTCGACGTAGAACGTCGCGCCGCCGGCGCTGTCGAGTAAGCCGATCCGGCCGCCCATCCGGTCGACGAGCTCGCGGGCGATGTAGAGCCCGAGGCCGGTCCCGCTCACACCGGACCGCTGGTCCGGGTCGAGGCGGTAGAACTTCTCGAAGATCCGCTCTCGCTCGGCGGCGGGGATGCCGGGCCCTTCGTCGCTCACGACGATGCGACCCGAGAGCTCACGGGCCTCGGTCGCCACGCGCACCGGGCCCGATGAGTACTTGAGCGCGTTGTCGACGAGGTTGTCGACGACCTGGCGCAGACGATCGACGTCGGCCCGGATGCGAACGCCTCCGTCCTCGTCCACGACAACGCGGTGCGAGCCCGCGTCGAGCCCGCGCAGGACGTCGGCCGCGTCGACGACCTCGAGCTGAGCGTCGACGCCGGCGCCGTCGAGCCGGCTCGCGAGGAGGATCTGGTCGACGATCCCGGCCAAGCGGCGCGCCTGTTCGACGAGCACCTCGAGCAAACCACGACGCGCTTCCTTCGGCAGATCGTCGTCGCGACCGAGCAACGTCGTGGCCGCGCCGTACACGCCCGTCAGCGGCGTTCGCAGCTCGTGCGAGACGGTCGCGACGATGTCTGCTCGCAGCTGCTCGAGCCTCCGCTCGTCGGTCACGTCGCGCACGGTGTAGACGACGCCGTCGCCGGCATCGGCCGCGGCGACGGCGAGCCACTGCTCGTCGCCGTCCCGCTCGACGGGCACGACTCGCACCTTGCCGCCCTCCGAAGGAGACGCAAGCGGGACCGCAGCGATCGCGGGCCATCCTGCGATTGCCTCCGCCGCCGGACGCCCGAGTGCCTCGGCGGCGGCGAGGCCGAAGATCCGTCCGGCCGCGGGGTTGAGCAACTCGATCCGCCCGGCGTCGTCGACGAGCACGACGCCGTCGTGCACGTGCCCGAGCGCGACGGCGGATCGGGCGCGCGCCTCGGCGTCTTGGCGTGCGCGCAGCAGCTCGCGCTCGTACCGCCGTCGCTCCGACGCGTCGACGAACGTCGTCCGCACGGCGACCGGTTGTCCGTCCGGGTCGGCGACGAGCGTCGCGCTCATCAGCACCGGCAGCCGGCCGCCGTCGGCGAGGACGAGCTCCATTGCGATCTCGCGTACCGATCCCTGCATCTGCAGCAGCGGTGCGCAGTGGGTCTCGTAGTAGATCCGCGCTCCGGGCGCCAGCAGATCCTGCAGTCGCTTCGCACCGATCAGCTCGGTGCGTTCGAAGCCCGTCCAGCGCTCGAGCGTGCGATTGGCGCGGATGACCGTGCCGTCGACCTGGGTGGAGACGTACGCGACCGGCGCGTCCTCGTACAGCGCCTCCGCGTCTGCGTGCACCTCAGAGGAATTCACGGATTGCTGCGATGGTCTCGTCCGGCGCACTGAGATTCGGGCAGTGTCCTGTGGCGTTCATGAAGACGAGCGTGCTGTTCGAGAGCCGGTTGTGCACGTACTCGCCCACCGCCGTCGGAGCGATCACGTCGTCGCTGCACTGGAGGACGAGCGCCGGTGTCGTCACGCGCTCGAGGTCGTCGCGATTGTCGGACAGGAACGTCACGCGCGCGAAGTGCTTCGCTATCTCAGGATCGGCCCGGCAGAAGCTGTTCGTCAGCTCCTCCCCGAGCTCGGGGCGATCGGGCCGCCCCATGATCGTGGGAGCAAGCGCCTGGGACCACCCGAGGTAGTTGCTGTCGAGCTGCTCCAGGAGGCCGTCGATGTCCTCGCGCGAGAAGCCGCCGACGTAGTCGACGTCGTCGATGTACCGCGGCGACGGACCGACGAGCACGAGCTTGGCGAACCGCTCGGGCTCGCGCGCCGCCGCGAGCACGCCCATCATCGCGCTGACCGAATGGCCGACGAAGATCACGTCGTGGAGCTCGAGGTCGCGGCAGATCTCGAGGATGTCGTCGGCGTAGCCGTTCAGCGTCGCGTACCGGTGACGGTCGTACGCGGAGAGGTCGGAATGCCCGGCGCCGACATGGTCGAAGAGGACGATCCGGTACTCGTCGGCGAACGCCGGTGCGACGTGCCGCCACATGTTCTGGTCACAGCCGAACCCGTGGGCGAACATCATCGGCTGCCCGCTCGTAGGCCCCGAGAGCGCCACGTTGTTGCGCTCCATCACCGACATCGTGATCCGATCCTAGCCGGGCCCGCGTTCCCGCGGCCGGTGCGCCGCGGAGTACACGTCCTTCCGTGCGATCTTCCCGTCCCTGAGCGGGAACACGTCGACGCCGTCCCACTCCCTCGAGCCGGTCGACGCAGTCCACTCGCACACGGCGAAGTCGTCGCCGACGTGAAGCGAGCGCGTGCTGAAGCGCAGCGTCGGGTTGTTCCGGAAGATCTGCGCGATGTGCTCGCGGACTGCGGCCGCGCCCTCGGCGCGCTCGTCCGCGGTGTGGTTGTGGAAGACGATCTCGGGATGGTGCTCGGCGTCGATCGCGTCGAGGTCCTGGGCGTTCCAGGCGGCGTTGTATCGCTCGATCAGCTCACGGACGTTCACGGCGCCGTCTTAACACACGCGCGTCGCCGACGCGACGTGTGAGCCCGTCGGCGTCGAACCGCTCCAGGTAGAGCTGTGCCGCTTTTCGCCCGACGCCGAGCGCGTCGCGGAACTCGGCGAGCGTGATCCCGTCCGTCAGCAACGCGGAGGCCTGCTCGTAGGCAGCGTGCGACACCGCGGAGCTGTCGCCGAGCCGGACGAGCCTGCCTTCGGCCTCGAGGTATCTCGCAAGCGCGGGATCGGCGACCTTCACCGGCTCGAGCCCGAGCTGCGCCTCGAGCTCGCGCGCCGCGGCCTCGCGCCCGCCGAGCTCGGCGGTCGCGCCCGGCCGGTAGAGCTTCGCGCCCCGCCGCTCGAAGCCCAGGAGGGGGACGATCGCCTCGGCCCACGGCTCCGACGGAACCGGCACGCCCGGGTCGAGCGGATCGGCTGCGTCGATCTCGCGCTCGAGCTCCGCACGGAGCTCGTCGAGCCAGGCCGGCGAATACGCCCAGTCGCCCTCGACCTCGGCGCCGATGCGGCGGAGCTCCGCCGCGGGGACCGGGGCGTGGACGAACGACTGGCCCCGTTCGACCGCGGCCATCCGCTCGGCGCTCGCATGCCGCGGCGGCGCCGGGTCGAGCACGCGGCCGCCGCCGACGGTCGTCCCCGCGCGCAAGACGACACGGTCGCCGCGCGCCGCGACGACCGGCTCCGCGAGCCGGAGCTGGGCCCAGCGCTCGCCGACGCGCACGACTCGCGCGAGGACGGTCGCCGTTCCGTGGTGGACCTGCACGCGCGGGGGGATCTCGTGCAGTGCGTCGAGCGCGACGTCGAGCCGGAAGCTCGGCACATACGCGCCCGCGGCGACGAGCGCGTCGCCGCGCCGCAGCTCGTGCCGCTCGATTCCGGGCAGCGATACCGCGACGCGTTGCCCGGCCTCGGCGCGGGGCGTCGGTGTGTCGTGCACCTGGACGCTGCGGACGCGGACCTCGCGTCCGCCGGGCTCGACGCGCAGGACGTCGCCGTCGCCGATCGATCCCGACCAGAGGGTTCCGGTCGCGATTGTCCCGATCCCGCGCAGCGAGAACACGCGGTCGACGTAGAGTCGCGTCGTCGTCTCGTCGCGCACGCGCTCCTCCGCGACTGCGGCGAGGGCGGCGCGCAGCTCGTCGAGGCCCGCGCCGGTGCGGCCGCTCACGGCGACGACGGGCGCTCCGGGCACGAGCTCCTCGGCCTCCGCCCGCGCGAGCTCGAGCGTCTCCTCGTCCACGAGGTCGGCTTTCGTCAGCGCGACGACGCCGCACTCGACGCCGAGCAGCCGCAGGATCTGCAGGTGCTCGTGCGTCTGCGGGCGCGCGCCCTCGTTCGCGTCGATCACGAGCAGGAACGCGTCGATCCCGGTCGCGCCGGCGACCATCGTGCGCACGAACCGCTCGTGGCCCGGGACGTCGACGACGGAGACGCGCCTGCCGTCCGGCAGCTCGAGCGGCGCGTAGCCGAGGTCGATCGAGATGCCGCGCTCCTGCTCCTGCAGCAGCCGGTCGGTGTTCTTCCCCGTCAGCGCCTCGACGAGCGTCGTCTTGCCGTGATCGATGTGCCCGGCGGTGCCGATCGTCAGCGGCATGTGTTGACGGCGCGCGCGACCTCGTCGACCTCGGCGTCGGCGAGCGTCAGGCAGTCGAGCAGGAGCTTCCCGTCCCGGACGATGCCGAGCACCGGCGGGTCCCACGCACGCAGCGGGGCGGCGAGCGACTCCTCGAACGCACACGCGAACGACGGGAGCTCCGCGAGCGGGAGCGCACCGCCGCCGGCGCGGCCGACCGTCTCCTCGACGACGCCGCCGGTCGCGGCGGCGAGCCGCTCGGCCCGCGCGCGCACCACGTCGGCCGCCTGGCGCAGCATCCGGACAACGGGGATCTGCTCCGGCGCGTCGAGATAGAGCCGCAGCGTCCCCTCGAGCGCGGCGAGCGTCAATTTGTCGGCGCGAAGCGCGCGCTGCAGCGGATGCCGCCGCAGCTTCTCGACGAGGTCGGCGCGCCCGACGACGATGCCCGCCTGCGGGCCGCCGAGCAGCTTGTCGCCCGAGAAGCACACGAGGTCGGCCGGCGACTCGCGCACCGCGGGCTCGCCCGGGATCTCGTCGAGCACGCCGGAGCCGAGGTCGTCGACCAGCGGCAGGCCGTGGCGCTGGGCGACGGCGGCGAGCTCCTCGATCCGTGGCTGCTCGGCGAAGCCGACGACGCGGAAGTTCGACTGGTGGACGCGAAGCAGGAGCGCGGTGTCGGCGCCGATGGCGTTCTCGTAGTCGCGGGCCCGCGTGCGGTTCGTCGTGCCGACCTCGACGAGTCGCGCGCCGGAGCGCGCGAGCACGTCGGGAATGCGAAAGCCGTCGCCGATCTCGATCAGCTCGCCACGCGAGACGACGACCTCGCGGCCCTCGGCGAGCGCCGCGAGTGCGAGGAGCATCGCGGCCGCGTTGTTGTTGACGACGAGCGCTGCCTCTGCACCGGTCAGCCGCCGGAGCAGTGCCGCGACATGATCCTGACGCGACCCGCGCGTGCCGCTCGACAGATCGAGCTCGAGATTGGAATAGCCGCGGGCCGACTCGACGACCTGCGCGAGCGCCTGCTCCGCGAGCGGCGCACGGCCGAGATTCGTGTGGACGACGACGCCGGTCGCGTTCAGCACGCGGCGCAGCGACGGCGCGCGCGCGGCGCGAAGCTCCGTCTGCAGCCGCTCGGCCAGGTCGCCTGGATCCGCCCCGGCGCGGATCTCCTCGCGCGCCCGATCGATGACCGCGCGCGCCGCATCCACGGCGAGCGGGTCGTCGGATCCGCGGGCCAGCTCGTCCACCGACGGAAGATCGCGCAGCTCCATCCCCAAAGGTTAAGCGGCCGGAGGCGGCGGCCGATACGAACGGCGTGACGCGTCGTCTCGGGGTCATCGCCGCGCTCGGTCTCGTCGCCGTCCTCGCAGCGGGCGGCTTCGCCGTCGTCGCGCACCGGCCGGCGGAGGAGCCGACGGTCTCGCCGACGTGGGGTGTCTTCACGGACGCCCAGTGGCGGACGCTCGGAGCGCGCCTCGGCGTCCCGGCCTCGGTACTGCGGATGGTGACGGCGATGCCCGCACGCGACGGCACGCCGTTCGCGATCGTCAGCGCACCGCTCGCCGGGAGCCGTCGCTGCTTCGTCGTCGTGCGGGGGCTGCGTCCTGGGGAGCCGATCTGCAGGCTCGACGCACCCGTGATGGCATTCATGACGCGCGAGCCGAACGCGGTCGACGTGGTCGGCCTCGCAAGCCGCCGTGTCGCGAGCGTCGTCTCCACGTGGCGCCTCCCGGACGGCCGGCTGACCACCTCGGGGTCGGCGCTGCTCTCGGCGCCCGGAGCGTGGGGCTTCGGGAGCGGCTACTCAGGCAAGCTCGTCGCGCTGACCGCGCGCGATGCGCACAACCGGATCATCGCGCGGGTCTACTGCGCGTCCGCCTTGCGCGGCGCGTGCGGCATCTCCGCGCAGCGCCGTTCGTAGCAGTCGAGCACGCACGCGAGCGCCTCGTCCGGATCGTCGGTCACCGTCAGGAGGTCGAGATCGTCGGGCGACACCATCCCGAGCGGCAGCGCCTGCTCGCGCACCCACGCGAGCATCGGCTTCCAGAACGCGCGCCCATAGAGCACGACCGGGAAGTGCCGGATCTTCCCCGTCTGGATGAGCGTGAGCGACTCGAACAGCTCGTCCGCGGTGCCGAAGCCGCCGGGGAAGACGACGAAGCCCTCGGCCGCCTTCACGAACATCGTCTTGCGCGCGTAGAAGTGAGAGAACGTCATCGCGATGTCGAGGTACGGATTCGCGGACTGCTCGTGCGGGAGCTCGATGTTGAAGCCGACCGACAGCCCGCCGCTCTCCTTGCAGCCGCGGTTCGCCGCCTCCATCACGCCCGGCCCGCCGCCGGTCACGACCGCCCAGCCGGCCTCGCCGAAGCGGCGCGCGACGTCGCGCGCCTCGTCGTACGGCGCCGAGCCTTCTCGCACGCGCGCCGAGCCGAAGATCGAGACCGCGGGCCGGTCGATCTGCTCGACCTTCTCGAAGCCGCCGAGGAACTCGTCGGCGATCCGTGCCGTGTGCGCGCGCAGCTCCGCGACGCTCTCGTGGGCCTGGTCGAGAAGCTGCCGGTCATCCATCAGAGCATCCCGTTCACGCGGGTCGCCAGCATTCCGATCACGAGGAGCGCGGCGAGCCCGAGGTAGACGGCGACGATCGCGACTGCGCGCGAGCGGTCGGGCGCGAACGCCTGCACGGGCACGCCGCCCTCGAACTGGATCACCGGCATCCGCCATGCCTCGCGCGCTGCATGCACGGTCTGACCGCCGTCGAGGAAGCCGACGGGCAGCAGGTTGAAGGCGTTGATCAGGAACCCCATGTTCGCGAGCACGTGCAGCATCTCGGAATCGCGGGCGCCCGCGAGCGCCCACACGACGGCCGCGGCGGCGCCGCCGAACAGCGGGCCGGCGAGCGCGATGCGCGCGTTCCGCCACGGCGTCAGCCCGGCGCGCTCGATCGTCACGTACGCGCCGAAGAACGGGATGAACGTCGGCCACGACACCCGCAGCCCCTGGCGGCGCGCCTCGACGATGTGGCCGAGCTCGTGGATCGCGATCATCAGGACGAAGCCGAACCCGAACGACCAGCTGTGGAACCAGAACGAGAACGCCGCGACCGAGATGAAGAACGAGAAGAACTTTCCGAAGAAGACGCCCCACTTGAGCGCGGCGAGCCCGATCCCGAGGATCGCGCCGCCGACGCGCTCGAGCGAGTGACGCAGGCCGCTGCGCGGATGAATGGGTCGCCGTTCGTCGATCACGAGCCTCTCCCGATCCATTCTTCTCCGCCTGCGTAGACCTCCTTCTTCCAGAGCGGGATCGTCTCCTTCAGCGTGTCGATCGCCTCCCGGCACGCGTCGAGCGCGGCGGCGCGGTGCGGCGCGCTGACCGCGATCACGACGCTCGGCTCGCCGATCTCGACCCGGCCGATGCGGTGGTGGATCGCGACCGCGGACAATCCGTGCTTCTCGGTGAGCGTCGCCGCGAGCTGACGCAGCATCGGCTCGGCCATCTCCTCGAACGCCTCGTACTCGAGGAACTGCACGTCGCGCCCGCGCGACGAGCGGCGGACGGTGCCGACGAACGACGCGATGCCGCCGGCCTCGTCGCGTTCGACGGCGGCGACGACGCGCCCGACCTCCAGCGGCTCGGCGGTGATCACGAACTCGTTATCGCCGCCGGAGACCGGCGGGATGAGGGCGACCTCGTCGCCGTCGCGCAGCTCGTGCGAGCGCTCGACGTACTCGCGGTTGACCGCGTAGAGGAGCCCGCCCGGCTCGTCGCCCAGATCGAGCCGCGCCCACACGTCGCCCGCGCGCTCGACGTCGTCGAGCTCGAGCCGCCCGACGCCCGCGCGCTCGCGGAGCCCGGCGAAGAGGCGGACCGACACCCGCATGGGGCGGAGTGTGCCTAGCGGCCCCGTTCTGCGCGCAGGAGCGCCCGCAGGTCGGCGACGGGCCCGAGGTGCCGCAGCTTGTCGGGGTTGATCACCGAGCGGAGCGCCTGGACGGCGCCGTCGGCGATCTCGACCGTCCAGACGACCGCGACGTCGCCGTTCGCCATGCGCAGGACGGCGCCCGGCTGCCCGTTCACGTGGCGGCGCTCGAGCCGCATCCCGTGCCTCCGCATCTGCATCCCCGTCCCGGCGAGCAGCTTCGCGATCCGTTCGGGGCCGACGATCGGCGTCGCCCACTGCGGCGCCTTGCCGCCGCCGTCGCCGACGACGACGGCGTCTGCGGCGAGCATCCCGACGAGCTCGTCGACGTCGCCGTCCTGCACTGCGGCGAAGAACCGGGCCGCGAGCTCGTCCCGCTCGTGCCGCGACGCCTCGAAGCGCGGTTTCTCGGCCTCGACGTGCCGGCGCGCACGGACGCCGAGCTGCCGGCAGTTCGCCTCGCTGCGGCCGATGAGGTCGGCGATCTCGTCGTACCGGTACGCAAACACGTCGTGGAGGAGGAAAACCGCGCGCTCGACCGGCGTCAGCCGCTCCAACAGGAGCAGGAACGCCATCGACAGCGTGTCCGCCTGTTCCGCATGCGCGGCGGGATCGTCGTCGCCGTTCACGAGCGGCTCCGGGAGCCACTCGCCGACGTACGTCTCCCGCCGCGCGCGCGCCGAGCGCAGCTGGTCGATCGCGAGCCGCGTCACGACCGAGGTCAGCCACGCCTTCGGCGACTCGACGCCCTCCGCCTGGTCGTACCGGAGCAGCGCCTCCTGCACGACGTCCTCGGCGTCGCCGACGCTGCCCAGCATCCGGTACGCGATCGAGAAGAGCAGCGGTCGGAGCTCGTCCATCAGGCGGCGACCGTCTCCTCGTCCGCGAGCCCGTCGACGAAGCCCGAGCGCCAGCTCGGCCAGCGCAACCGCCACTCGAGCTCACGCCTCGCCTTCGCGTTCGACACGCCGTGCCCGTCGGTCATCATCCGCGTCATCGCCTCACCGGCGATCGGCTTCGCGAGCCATGCGGGGACGCGGCGCGGCGGCCTGGCGCCGACGGCGGCGGCGAGTGCCGGCAGCCAGTCGGCGACCTGGGCGGGATCGTCGTCGACGACGTTGTAGAGGCCGCTGCCGCCCCGCTCGACCGCCGCGACCGTCGCCGAGGCCGCGTCGTCGACGTGGAGCCACGACCAGACGCCGCCCCCGTCCCCCACGATCGGCACCTGCCGCTTCTGCACGAGCTCGACGAGCTGCTCGGACGCGCCGGGCCCGTAGAGGCTCCCGTAGCGCAGGACGATCCGGTCGCGTGCGAGCGACTCGAGCTCCCTGATCGCCGCGAGCGTCTCTCGCTGCGCCGGCACCGTCTCGTCGACCAGCGGATCCTCCTCGGTCGCGCCGCCCGCGTTCCAGCCGATGTAGCTCTGGACGACGAACCGGTCGACGTCGGCCGCGGCCGCCGCCGCGAGCAGGTGCCGCGTGCCCTCGGTCCGCAGGCGATTCGTCAGCGCGAACGTCCGGTCGAAATGCTTCAGGTCGACGCTCGTCCCGAGTGCGGTCATCTGGTGGACGACGGCGTCCGGGCGCGTCCGCGCGACGACGTCCTGCACCTCGACGGGATCGAGCCCGTTCATCAGGACGGCGTCGGCGCCGAGCGCATGCAGCAGACCGAACTTCTCGACCTGCGTCGTCGTTCCGACGACCTCGTGCCCGCGCTCGGCGAGCTGCGGGACGAGGCGCCGCCCCACCGCGCCGGTCGCGCCTGCCACAAGAATCCTCATCTCGTCTCCTTTCTCTTGCCTCGGGCTCTGAGACGAGACACGACCCAGGAATGTGACATCCGCGTACGCTGAATGTGTGGGGATGTACTTCCATTCGGCGCGCGAGGCGCCGGAGCGTCCTGCGGATCCCGAGGTCCGGCGGGCGAACCTGCGGCGGATCGTCGCGCTCTTCACGCCGTACCGCACCCGGCTGAGCGGCCTGCTCGGCCTGATCGTCTTCTCGGCCGCGCTCGGCGTCGTCCCTGCCTTCCTCCTGAAGGGCGTGATCGAGGCGATCGTCCGCCACGACAACGAGAAGCTCTCGTGGTTCGCCGGCGGGATGATCGCCATCGCGATCGCGAGCGGCGTCCTCGGCGTCGTGCAGACGCTGCTCTCGAACCAGGTCGGTCAGCGCGTCATGCACGACCTGCGCGCGAAGGTCTTCCGCCATTTGCAGCGCTTGTCGCTCGCGTTCTTCACCCGCACGCGAACGGGCGAGGTGCAGTCGCGCATCTCGAACGACATCGGCGGCGTGCAAAACGTCGTCACGAACACGGCGACCTCGATCGCCTCGAACGTCACGTCGGTGATCGCGACGATGGTCGGCATGATCCTGCTCAGCTGGGAGCTCGCGCTCTTCGCGTTCGCGCTCATCCCGCTGTTCGTCTTCCTGACGCGCCGGGTCGGCGACGAGCGCCGCCGCATTGCGAAGACGACACAGGAGACGCTCGCCGACATCTCGAGCCTCGTCCAGGAGTCGCTCTCGGTCAGCGGCATCCTCCTCGGCAAGACGATGGGGCGGACCGAGGAGCTCGCCGACCGTTTCGAGCAGGACTCGCTGCGGCTCGCGGACCTCGAGGTGCGGCAGCGGATGGCGGGGCGCTGGGTGATGGCGTCGATCCAGACGAGCTTCTCGGTCATGCCGGCCGCGATCTACTGGTTCGGCGGCCTCACGCACGTCGTCTCGATCGCGACCATCGTCGCCTTCACCACGCTGCAGACGCGGCTCTTCTTCCCCGTCGGCTCGCTGCTCGGCGTGTCGCTCGACGTGCAGACGTCGCTCGCGCTCTTCGACCGGATCTTCGAGTACCTCGACCAGCAGATCGACATCCACGAAGGGACGGTCGAGCGCGCCGGGGCGGGCGACGTCGAGTTCGACCACATCTGGTTCCGCTACGGCGACGACACGTGGACCCTGAAGGACGTCTCGTTCGTCGTGCCCGCCGGGACGACGACGGCGCTCGTCGGCGAGACGGGCTCGGGCAAGACGACGGTCGCCTACCTCGCCGCGCGGCTGTACGACGTCGAGCGCGGCAGCGTGTCGATCGGCGGGATCGACCTGCGGAACCTGACGTTCGACGCGCTCACACAGCTCGTCGGCGTCGTCTCGCAGGAGACCTATCTCTTCCACGCGTCGGTGCGCGAGAACCTTCGCTTCGCGAAGCCGGACGCGACCGACGAGGAGATCGAGCGGGCGGCCGAGGCGGCGCGCATCCACCACGTGATCGCCGCGCTCGCCGAGGGGTACGACACGATGGTCGGCGAGCGCGGCTACCGCTTCTCCGGCGGCGAGAAGCAGCGCATCGCGATCGCCCGGACGATCCTGCGCAATCCGCCCATCCTCGTCCTCGACGAGGCGACTTCGTCGCTCGACAACGAGACCGAGCGGCTCGTACAGGATGCGCTCGACCGTCTGTCGGCCGGGCGGACGACGATCGCGATCGCGCACCGGCTTTCGACGGTTCGCGACGCGGATCAGATCGTCGTGCTCGACAAGGGCGAGATCGTCGAGCGCGGCACCCACGACGAGCTCCTCGCCGCCGGCGGCCGCTACGCGGCACTCGCCCAGCGCGACAGCGAGCTGTACGCGCTGAGCGAGTAACCGCGCCCCGGCTTCCCTAGTGGAAGAAGACGGCCCTGGTGCGCAGGAGGCTCAGGTGCCCCTGCAGGTCGATCGCGCGGATCGAGACGACATAGCGGCCGGGCGTGCGGAACTTCGCACGGAGGAACCAGTTCCGCGCGAACACGCCGCACGAACCGGTGCGGAACCGGTGCGTCACGGAGAGGACACGGTTCTTGTTGTCCCGAGCGAGGATCGTCAGGCGACCGCCCTGGGCGTCGCAGACGCGGAACCGCGCATAGGTCTTCGCGCCGATGACGCGCAGCGAGACGAACCTGATCGACGGCGCTGCAGCTGCGGCCTGCGTCGTCTTGGTGACGGTCGTGGTGTTCGTGGTCGTCGTCACGACGGTCGTCGTCGTGGACCCGCTGACGACGCCGGACGCACTCGACGCAACGGTCGTCTGGCCGGCGGACGTGCGGGCGGTGACGAGCGCGCGGAGGCGGTGACCGACGTCGTCGGCCCTGACGCCGTACGACTGGCCGGTCGCGCCCGAGATGTTGATGCAGTTCGATCCGTCGCTGTCGCACCGCTGCCACTGGCGCGAGAACGACGTCGGCGTCGGCGACCACGTGCCGTTCGAGACGGTCAGCGATCCGCCGATGACTGCCGAGCCGCTCACGGCCGGCCGGACCGAGTTGCTCGGGCCGTTGGCGCCGTTGACGGGATCGGTCGCCGCGGAGGTGGCCGACGCGTGGCCGTCCGCGTTCGAGGCGGTCACGGTGACGCGGAGCGCGTGCCCGACGTCTGCGCTACCGACGGAATAGGTCTGGGACGTCGCGCCGGTGATGTCGCCGCACGAGCGGCCGTCCGACGCGCACCTCTGCCACTGGTACGCGAACGACGTCGGACTGTTCGACCAGCTGCCGTTGTTCGCGGTCAGCTTCTCGCCCGACTTCGCCGTACCGCTGATCGTCGGCGACGATGTGTTGGTCGGCGCGGCCGCGCTTGCGACCGCGGCGAAGATGCCCGTGGTGGCAGCGACGAGCGCCGCAACCACGGCGAGCTTCCATCTGTTCATGGGATCAGCCCCTCCTGGGTTTGCTTCCTCAGGGGTTCAGATCCCCGAATGCGCAGTTCTCGCACCTGATAGCAGCCGATTTACCGCGGCTTTACGCTTGCCGTTGTGAGCCACTACTCCGCCTCGTACTCGGTCGTCCTGCGCGTCCGCCTCGACGACCGCCCGGGGACCTTCGCCGACCTCGCGCGGGCGATCGCCGACGCCGGCGGGCTGCTCGGCGCGATCGACCTCGTCCGGGTCGAGGCCGGCAGCAAGGTCCGCGACGTCAGCGTGCTGGCGACGGACGTCGCCCATGCCGAGGCGATCGTGCGGGCCGCCGGCGGGATCGACGGCGTCGAGGTCGAGAACGTCTCCGACCGCACGTTCCTCATGCACCTGGGCGGGAAGATCCACATGGACGCGAACGCGCCGGTGAAGACGCGCGACGACCTGTCGATGGCGTACACGCCGGGCGTCGCCCGCGTCTGCCAGGCGATCGCCGACGACCCCGATGCGGCGTGGAACCTGACGATCAAGCGGAACACCGTCGCCGTGGTAACCGACGGCAGCGCCGTGCTCGGGCTCGGCGACATCGGACCGGCGGCCGCGATGCCCGTGATGGAGGGCAAGGCGCTCCTCTTCAAGGAATTCGGCAGCGTCGACGCCTGGCCGCTCTGCCTCGACACGAAGGACACCGACGAGATCGTGCGGGCGGTGGAACTGATCGCACCGGGCTTCGGCGGCATCAACCTCGAGGACATCGCAGCACCACGGTGCTTCGAGATCGAGGAGCGGCTGCGCGCCTCGCTCCACATCCCGGTCTTCCACGACGACCAGCACGGAACCGCAGTCGTCGTGCTCGCGGCGCTGATCAACGCGCTCCGCGTCGTGGGCAAGGAGATGAGCGAGATCAAGGTCGTCCTCACCGGCGTCGGCGCGGCGGGTGTGGCCGTGACGCGCATCCTGATGGCCGCGGGCGTTCGCAACGTCATCGGGTGCGACCGCCGCGGTGCCGTGTACCGCGGGCGTGACGGGCTCGATCCCGTGAAGACCCGCTTCGCGGAGGAGACGAACCCCGACTGCTTCCCCGGCAGGGCCGACGACGCGCTCGCCGGCGCCGACGTCTACCTCGGCCTGTCGCAGCCGGGCGCGGTGAGCGCCGAGGCGGTCCGCACCATGGCCGACGACGCGATCGTCTTCGCGATGGCGAACCCGACGCCGGAGGTCCTGCCGGAGGAGATCGCCGGCGCCGCGGCGGTGATCGCAACCGGCCGCTCCGACTATCCGAATCAGATCAACAACGTGCTCGCGTTCCCGGGGATCTTCCGCGGCGCGCTCGACGTGCGCGCCTCGACGATCACCGACGGGATGGAGGTTGCGGCGGGACACGCGATCGCCGCCGCGATCGCGCCGGACGAGCTGTCGCCCGACTACATCATCCCGAGCGTCTTCAACCGCGCCGTCGTGCCCGCCGTCGCGGCTGCGGTCGCGCGCGCGGCCGAGGCGGACGGCGTGGCGGGTCGCGCGCCGCAGGTCAGCGCTGAAGCGACCACGTGACACCGTCCCACGGGCGGTGGCCGTAATACCCGTCGTCGCGGCCGACGCCCGCGAGCGCGCCGACCCCGAGCGCCCAGAGCGTCCCGCGGCCGTCGTGCGAGCGGACGAAGACGACGCTCCCGTTCCGGGCGACGCGCGGCGAGTCGTCGCTCGAGCCCCTGGGCGGCGTGTCGAGCACGGTGTGCGTCCCGTCGAAGGCGACGCGCCAGAGCGACCAGCGCGGGAAGCCGACGTGCGTCTCGTCGACGCCGAGATCTCGCGTCGCCTGGACGACGACCGACGTCCCGGCGCAGGCGAGTGAGCCGAACGCGCGCGTCGGGTCCCGGACGAGGATGCGGGCGCGCCACGTCGGCGGGCCCGTGACGATCAGCCACTTGTGGTGCGCCGCGATCCGGTCGCCGCCGGCGGTCAACACGAGGCGGCCGCCGCACCACGTGCGGTAGTCGTCGGCGAGCAGTCCCGTCGCGACGACGCGCGGCCTGCCGCCGGCGACCGGCACGGCCTCGAGCGTCAGCCCGTCGGCGGCGAGCGACGCCGAGCTCATCGGGTCGATCGCGAACAGCACCCACCTGCCGTCGGGCGAGGGGCCGAACAGCTCGATCGGGCCGGGCGTCCCGCCCGGGATCCGGTCGTAGCGCTCGTGCACGGTGTAGACGGCATTGCCCTTGTAGACGATCCTCTGCGTTCCTCGCGATCCGTGGCGCGACGCGGCGACCGACAGCGTCGGGAAGGCGATGCGCCGCTTCGGCGCCTTCGTCGTCCACATCCGGCAGGTCGCGAGATCGACGCGGCGGACGAGCGCGCCGTTGCGGACCGAGAGGGTGCCGTACCCCGGATGCGGCGTGCAGGCGACCACGCTCGTACGATTGCTGCGATGGCGGACGAGTTCAAGCCGGTCTACACGGCCGACGACGCGCCCCGGCCAGTCGAGCCGCCGGGCGCGTTTCCGTTCACGCGTGGGCCGTACCGCGACATGTATCGCGGCCGGCCGTGGACGATCCGCCAATACGCCGGCTTCGCCTCGGCGGAGGAATCGAACGAGCGGTATCGGTATCTCTTGGCGGCGGGTCAGACGGGGCTGTCGATCGCGTTCGACCTGCCGACGCAGCTCGGCTACGACTCCGACGACCCGCGTGCGCTCGGCGAGGTCGGGCGCACAGGCGTCGCGATCGACTCGCTCGAGGACATGCGCGTGCTGCTCGACGGCATCCCGCTCGCCCAGGTCTCGACGTCGATGACGATCAACGCGCCCGCGTCGCTGTTGCTGCTCCTGTACGAGCTCGTCGCGGAGGAGCAGGGCGTCGCGTCGGCGGAGCTCCGGGGGACGGTGCAGAACGACATCCTCAAGGAGTACGTCGCGCGCGGGAACTACATCTTCCCTCCGAAGCCGTCGATGCGCCTGACGACCGATCTGTTCGCGTACTGCGCGGAGCGGATCCCGAGGTGGAACACGATCTCGATCTCCGGCTACCACATTCGCGAGGCGGGCGCGACGGCCGCGCAGGAGCTCGCCTTCACGCTCGCGAACGGCATCGCGTACGGCCGCGCCGCCGTCGACGCGGGTCTGTCTCCCGACGACTTCGGCGCGCGCTTGTCCTTCTTCTTCAACGCGCACAACGACTTCTTCGTCGAGGTCGCGAAGTTCCGCGCGGGGCGGCGGCTGTGGGCGCGGATCATGCAGGAGCGCTTCGGCGCGACGAACGAGAAGGCGCTGGCGCTGCGTTTCCACGCGCAGACCGGCGGCTCGACGCTCACGGCGCAGCAGCCCGAGAACAACATCGTGCGCGTCGCGATCCAGGCGTTCTCGGCCGTGTGCGGCGGCGCGCAGTCGTTGCACACGAACGGGTTCGACGAGGCGCTTGCGCTGCCGACGGAGCGCTCGGCGAAGCTCGCGCTTCGGACGCAGCAGGTGATCCAGCACGAGGGCGGGATCCTCGACACGGCCGATCCGCTCGGCGGCTCCTACTTCATCGAGGCGCTGACGGACGAGCTCGAGCGCGAGGCGTGGGAGCTGATCGAGCGCGTCGACGCGCTCGGCGGGGCCGTCGAGGCGATCGAGAACGGCTTCGTGCAGGAGGAGATCGAGCAGTCGGCGTTCGCGTGGCAGCAGCAGGTCGAGCGCGGCGAGCGCGTGATCGTCGGCGTCAACCGCCACGCCGAGGCCGAGGCGGAGCACGTCGAGCTGCACCACATCGACGCGGCCTCCGAGCAGCGGCAGCTCGAGCGGACGGCGCGCGTCCGTTCGGAGCGGAACGCCGGCGAGGCCGCGCGTGCGCTCGACGCCGTGCGCGAGGCCGCGCGCGGTGACTCGAACCTCCTGCCGGTCATGCGCGCTGCCCTGCGTGCGCTTTGCACCGTCGGCGAGATCTGCGAGACGCTCAGGGCGGAGTGGGGCATGTACGACGCGGTTCGCAACCGGCCGTAGCGGTGTTACAAACGGGGCCAGGCCCGGGCCAGGCCCCGTTACGAGACCCACGCGACTTCGTGACGTCGCGGAATGGCTTACCTGGAGCTGCCGGGCTCGACCCGTGACGAAGCCGTGGCAACTGCGAAACCGGGCCTGGCCCGGGCCAGGCCCCCGCTGTCACGAGCCGCCGCTCTCCACCGTGACCGCGACGGGGGCGCCGCCGACGAGCGTCTGATAGACGACGCAGTAGCGTTCGGTCAGGCGCAGCAGCGTCGCGAGCTGCTCGTCGTCGAGCGAATGCTCGAGCGCGAAGCGGAGCCGAATCGCGCGGAATCCGACGGGCACGCCTTCGTCCTTCGCAACGCCGAGCGTACCGCGGAAGTCGAGATCCCCTTCCGCATGCACGGTGCCGGCGACGTCGAAGTCGAGCGCCGTCGCGACGGCGCGAAGCGTCACGCCGGCGCAGGCAACGAGTGCCTGAAGCAGCATGTCCCCGGAGCAGGCGAGTGCGCCCGTGCCGCCGCTCGCCGGATGGAGCCCGGCGTCGACCACGGCGCGCGCGGTCGCGACGCTGCAGGCAATGCCCTCGGCGCCGAGACTTCCCTCTGCGGTCAGCGTCACGAGCGCCGCGCCGGGATCTTCGCGGTAGCGCGCCTTGAGCGGCGCCTGAACGGCTGCGAGCTGCGTGCGGTCCACCGGCCGCGAGTCTAGACTCGCCCGCCACCCGCACCTACGCTTCCGAGGATGGTCGCGTGTTCTTCCTGCGGCGAGAAGAACGCCGACGTCGCCCGGTTCTGTCAAGCCTGCGGATCCCCGATCGCCGCGACGGCCGGGCCGCGGAAGGAGCGGCGCATCGTCAGCGTCATCTTCGTCGACCTCGTCGGCTTCACCGGCACTGCGGAGAAGCTCGATCCCGAGGACGTCCAGGCGGTCCTCGAGCCGTACCGGGATGCCGTGCGGTCAGAGATCGAGTCGTTCGGCGGCGTCGTCGAGAAGTTCATCGGCGACGCGATCATGGGCGTCTTCGGTGCGCCGACGGCCTACGGCGACGACGCGGAGCGGGCCGTTCGCGCGGCGCTGGGCGTCCGCGACCGGGTCACCGGCGAGACGCTCCAGCTGCGGATCGCGGTGAACACGGGCGAGGCGCTCGTCCAGTTGAATGCGCGGCCGGAGCTCGGCGAGGCGATGGTGGCGGGCGACGTCGTCAACACCGCGGCCCGCCTGCAGACGGCGGCGGCGCCGGACTCGGTCGTCGTCGGCGAAGAGACGTGGCGCGCGACGCGCGACGTCATCCGGTACGAGCCGGGCGAAGCCGTCGTCGCCAAGGGCAAGGAGCACGCACTGCCGACATGGACGGCGGTGCGCGCCGCCGCCCCGGAGGGCGAGCGGCCGCTCTCGAGCACGTTCGTCGGCCGGGTACGCGAGCTCGCGGCGCTCCAGGAGGTCTGGGAGCGCGTCTGCGAGCAGCGCACACCGCACCTCGTGACCGTGATCGCGGCCGCCGGTGTCGGAAAGTCGCGCCTGGGTGTGGAGTTTGCGAGCCGCATCGAGCGGGACGGAGGGTTCTCGGTCCGCGGCCGAACGCTGCCGTATCGCGAGAGCAGCGCCTACGGCGCCTTCGCGAGCCAGCTGAAGCAGCTGTGCGGCGTGTTCGAGAGCGATACGCCGGACGCCGCCTCGGCGAAGCTGCGCGACACCGTGGCGAGCCTCGTCGACCCGAGCGCCGCCGAGGAGGTCGCGGGCCACCTGTCGATCCTCGTCGGAGCCGACACGAGCGCGACCGTGGCCGATCGCGAGACCCTGTTCTTCTCGATTCGCGTCTTCATCGAGGCGGTCGCGCGCGACCGGCCGACGATGCTCGTCTTCGAGGACCTCCACTGGGCGGACTCCGGACTGCTCGACCTCGTCGAGCTGCTCGCGGCGCGCCTCCGCGACCTGCCGATCCTGCTCGTCGTCCTCGCGCGCCCGGAGCTGCTCGACGCGCGGCCCGGCTGGGGCGGCGGGCTCCCTGCGGCGACGACGCTCTCGCTCTCCCCGCTGACGGTCGAGGAGGCGCAGCGGCTCGCGGTGGAACGGCTGGCCGCCGCGCAGGAGATCGCCGGCCGCGCGTCCGACATCGCGCAGATGGCGGCCGGCAACCCGCTCTTCATCGAGCAGCTCGCCGCGAGCATGACGGAGGCATCCGGCACCGACCTCGCCTCGCTTCCCGCCACGATCCGCGGGCTGATCGCGGCGCGCCTCGACGCGTTGCCGCCCGAGGAGCGAGCAGTGCTGCTCGACGCCGCGGTCGGCGGAAAGGTGTTCTGGCGCGGCTACATCGAGCGGCTGGACGGCGGCGGCCGCCCGCTCGGCGACCTCCTCGGCGCGCTCGAACGGCGCGACCTGGTTCGACGCGAGACCGTCTCCGCGATCGAGGGCGAGCAGCAGTTCACCTTCACGCACGACCTCATCCGCGACGTCGCATACGACTTGCTCCCCCGCGCCGAGCGACGGGAGCGGCATGAGCAGTGTGCGCTGTTCCTCGAGGCGACGACGGGAGAGGTCGGCGAGGCCGGCGCCGCGCTCGCACGGCATTGGCGCGATGCCGGCGAGGCCCGCAAGGCGCTCGGCTACTTCATCCAGGCGGCCGAGCTGGCCGACCAGGGATGGGCGAAAGACCGCGTCGTCACGTTCTACCGAGAGGCGCTCGAGCTCGCGGAGGACGATGACCAGAAGCGGCTCGTCCGCCGGCGGCTTGCGGTCGCCCAGCAGCAGTACGTCCACCTCGAGGACGCGAGGGCCGCGCTGGGCCTGGGACCCGCCGGCTGGGACTAGACGGCGACCGGGGGGAAGTCGGACGGCGCGACGTCGCCCGCGATCTCGTGCAGGCCCTCGATCGTGTGCTCGCCGAGCATCTTCGAGTGCTCGCGCACCGTCTCCTCGTCGGGGGCGTCGTAGACGCAGTACGTGAAGACGCGCCCGTCGTCGTCGACGACGACGTGGCTGTGTTCCCACACGATCTGGGGGAACTGGCCGTCCACGAGCTCGCGTGAACGGCGACCGACGCCGGGCATCTGATCTGCGCCGACCTGGAAGGCGCGGATGACGAGGTATCGCGGCATCGCGGGAGCATACAACGCGCATCTGCGGGGTACGGCAGACTTCTCTCTGCTCACCGACAGGGGAGGGATCTTGACGAAGACGAGGATCATGGTGCTCGCGCTCGTCGCGGCAGCCTTCGCGATGTTCGTCGTGCAGGCGGGCTCGGCGGCGCAGCCGCTGAAGAAGAAGCCGCCGAAGCACCACGTAAAGAAGAAGCCGCCGAAGAAGAAGAGCCCGAAGCCGGGCCTGAACGCGACGCAGAAGCTGGGCAAGATCCAGCACGTCGTCGTCATCTACGAGGAGAACCACAGCTTCGACAACCTCTACGGCGGATGGGAAGGCGTTAACGGCCGGACGAAGGCCGATCAGGCGCATACGACGCAGATCAACCAGAACGGCACCGCGTACTCGTGCCTGATGCAGGTCGACGTGAACCTCGTCGCGGTGACGCCGCAGAGCTGTACGGACAGCACGACGGGGACGACGTTCTCGAGCCACTTCACGAATACGCCGTTCCTGATCGACGACTTCATCAAGCCGGCCGACACGACGTGCCCGCCGAACCCGAACGCGGCGTTCAGCTCGGCGAACGGCTTTGCAAAGGGCAGCGGGTCGCCGGGCGGCTGCACCCGCGACATCGTCCACGAGTTCTACCAAGACCAGTACCAGGAGAACGGCGGCGCGATGAACCGCTTCGTGACCGGCAGTGACGCCGTCGGCCTCGTGATGGGGCAGTACGACACGAAGCAGCTGCCGATCTACCAGTACCTCCACCAGCCGTCGCACCCGAAGTACGTGATCATGGACAACTTCTTCCAGGGCGCGTTCGGCGGGTCGTTCCTCAATCACCAGTACCTGATTGCGTCACAGGCGCCGCTCTGCGTGTCGAACGCGACGACGGATTGCTCGACGCTCCACACGATCGTCGACACGAACGGGATGCCGGTGTCGTATCCGCTGTACCACGCCACGGCGACGGTGAAGCGGAACCCGCTGACGGTCACGTGCCCGTCGGCGCTGCCGAACCTCGCGTGCGGCGACTTCGCAGTCAACACGATGCAGCCGTCGCAGCAACCGTTCGGCGCGTTCGGCGCGAAGCTCCCGCTCGTGCAGAACGAGACGACGATCGGCGACGAGCTGTCGGCGAAGGCGGTCAGCTGGGCGTGGTACGCCGGCGGCTGGTCGAACGCCGACGGCGACGTCAACCAGCCCGGCTGGACGAACGGAAGCGGCCCGAACTGCTCGGACCCGAACGTCCTGACGGGCGCGAAGTACCCGAACTGCCCGGACGCGCTGTTCCAGTTCCACCATCAGCCGTTCAACTACTTCTCGCAGTACGCGCCGAACACGCCCGGCCGCGCGCACCTGAAGGACGAGGCCGAGTTCATGTCGACGCTGCAGAGCTCGTCGACGAGCTGCGGCCTGCCGGCCGTCAGCTTCGACAAGCCGCTCGGTGAGGAGAACGAGCACCCCGGCTATGCGTCGACGGCGAACGGCGAGAGCCATCTCGTGACGCTGCTCAAGGCGATCCAGGGCAGCGCCTGCGCGAAGGACACGCTCGTCATCGTCACGTACGACGAGTTCGGCGGTCAGTGGGATCACGTGCCGCCGCCCGGCCAGGTCGGCGGCCCGGCCGGCCCGAGCGACAAGTTCGGTCCCGGCCCGCGCATCCCGGCGCTCGTGCTGTCGCCGTATCTCGGCCCGGCCGCCGGTGTCGACCACACCGAGTACGACACGACCGCGATCCTGAAGCTGATCGAGCAGCGCTGGGGCCTGCAGGCGCTCACCGCGCGTGACGGCGCCCAGCACAGCCTCTCGAACGTCTTCAACGCGAGGCCGCTCGGGCAGTGACGCGACTTGCTCCGGCGCGGGCGCTACGCGCTCGCGCCGGAGTACCGCCGCAGCCCGAACCGCAAGAAGCGGCGCGTCACCAGGAAGGCCACCGCCGCAAATCCGACGGCGACGAGCACGGTCTCCCAGTGCAGGCGGTGCGTCATCGCCTGCGCCGGGACGGTGACGGCGAAGCCGATCGGGACGAGATACGTCATCGAGTACCGCAGCCACCCGGGATAGACGCCGATCGGCCACCGACCAACCTGGTACACGCCCTCGAAGAGGTCGGAGAGGAACCACATGTTGATCACCCAGAAGGAGCCGGTCGCGAGGAACAGCCAGAAGCAGTAGAGGAGCGACGCGCCGATGAGGAGCAGCGCGAGGAACGCGAGCGCGTGCCCGGCCCCGACGGACGTCTGCAGCCGCGACACGCCGACGCCGATCACGATCGCACCCGACAGGACGTCGACGAGCTGCCAGAGCTGAAGCTCGCGCATCGAGATGATCAGCTGCGAGTCGACGGGCTTGGTCAGCGCGAAGTCGAGCTTGCCGTCCTGGACCTCCTGCGTCAGCCGCTCCATGTTCGGCTGCACCGACGCGTGGATGACGCCGCCGAGCAGGATCTGCACGCCGAGCACCACGAGCAGCTGCGATTCGGTCCACCCGTTCAGCTCGTCGGTATGCGAGTAGACGAGTGCGAGCACCGCGATCGACACGGCCACCGACAGCAGCGACTGCACGATCGCGACGAAGAAGTTCGCGCGGTACTGCATCTCGTTCAGCACGCCGAGGCGGAGGTACGTCCAGACGAGCTTCATCAGTTGCCCACCGCCGAGTAGTGACGGATCGCCAGTCGGAAGGCGACGAACACGAGGACGCTGCCGATCGCCGTCCACAGGCACTGCCAGAGCAACCCGGTGAGCAGCGTCTGCGTCGACATCGAGCCGACGAGCGACTCGATCGGGAAGTAGAACGTCCACTTGAACGGCAGCCATGCTGCGAGCGTCTGCGCCCAGTGCGGCATGAACGACAGTGGCACGAGCCGTCCCGAGACGAGCAGCTCGGCGAGAAACCAGATCTGGAAGACGGACGTCGCGCGTGTCGTGAAGAGCGTCAACATCCCCAGCACGAAGTGGTTGAGCGAGCGGATCACGTATGCGCCCCAGATCGCCACGATGAAGACGAGGATCTCGAGCGGCCTCGGGTGCAGCGACGGATGGAAGACGAGCGCGAGCCCGACGGCGAGCGGCGAGTACATGACGAGCCACGGAAACTTCTGTCCCGCGAAGTCGGCCATGTCGTAGTGCACGGGATGAATCGGCCGCAGCAGCTGCGCCGAGAGCGTGCCCTCGCGGATCCGCCACTCCCAGCCGAACGGCGTGAAGACGATGTTGAACGTGCGGACGACCGTCCAGACGATGTAGTACGCCGCGATTTGCCCTGCGCCGACGCCGTTGATCGTCCCGCCGTGCTGGTTGGCGATCGTCCGCCAGACGACGAGGTAGATGACGGGCTCGGCGAGCATCCCGACCGTGTACATGTACGTGGCCGCGCGGTATTGGAACCCGACCTGGATGCGCTGGCGCATCCCTGCGAGATAGAAGTCCCAGTACGAGCGGAGCGCGCTCTCCTGCGCGCTCACGACGCGAACACCTGCTCGATCACGTCCTCGATCGGCGGATCCTCGACCGTGAGGTCGTGCACGTCGTGGTCGGCGAGCAGACGCGCCGTGGCGGCCGACGTCTCGTCTCGCGGAACCTGCAGCGTCAGCGTCTCGCCGTCCGCGAGCACCGCCTCGATCGTCTTGTACGCACCGAAGCGATCGACGAGCGCGTCGAGCCTGCCGTCGAAGAGCAGCCTGCCGTGGTGGATGACGATCACGCGCTTGCAGAGCGCCTCGACGTCGGCCATGTAGTGCGACGTCAGCAAGACGGTTGCGCCGTAGCGCTCGTTGTAGGCGGCGACGAAGCTGCGGATTCGCTTCTGCATCGTCACGTCGAGGCCGATCGTCGGCTCGTCGAGGAACAGCACCTGCGGCAGGTGGAGGAGCGACCCGACCACCTCGACCTTCATTCGCTCGCCGAGCGACAGCTGGCGCACCGGCTTGCGGACGAGATCGCCGATGTCGAGGAGCTCGATCAGCTCGTCGCGCGTCGTCCGGAAGTCCTCACGCGGCAGCCGGTAGATCGCACGGTTCAGCTCGAACGAGTCGAGCGCCGGCAGGTCCCACTGCAGCTGGTTGCGGTTCCCCATCACGAGCGTCATCCGGCGCAGGTAGTCGCGCTCGCGCTTCCACGGGACGTGGCCGAGGACGCGCGCCTCGCCGCCGGTCGGGTGCAGGAGGCCGGAGAGCATCTTCAGCGTCGTCGTCTTGCCCGCGCCGTTCGGCCCGAGAAAGCCCACCACCTCGCCCGGGCCGACCTCGAACGAGACGCCGTCGACCGCGCGGACGTCCTGCCAGCGCCGGTTGAAGAGGCTCGCGACGGACGCGCGCAGGCCCGCTTCCCGCTCGGGAACCTTGAAGACCTTCTCGAGACCCGCGACGTGGACGACCGCCTGCACCGGGAAAGGAGCTTACGCTGGCTCCGAACGTGCGCATCCTCCTCGTCTCCCAGATGTACCCCGGCCCTGACGCGCCGGACCTCGGGACGTTCGTCGCGCAGGTCGAGCGCGCGCTCGCCGACCGCGGGCACGACCTCGACCGTGCCGTGCTCGATACGCGGGCGGGCGGGAAGGCGCGCTACCTCGAGCTTGCGCGGCGCGCCGTGCGCGCCGGGAAGGCGGATGTCGTGTACGCGCACTTTCTCGTCCCGAGCGGGTTGATCGCGGCGCTCGCAGGGCGGGCGCCCCTCGTCGTCACCGCGCACGGCCGCGACGTGCGCAACATCGGCGAGCTGCCGGGTGTCGCCGCGGCGACGCGCATCGTCGTCCGCCGTGCCGCGGCCGTCGTCTGCGTGTCGGAGTACCTGCGCCGTGAGCTCGAGACGCGGATGCCCGACGCGATCGGGAAGACCGAGGTCGTCTCGAGTGGTGTCGACCTCGAGCGGTTCGCGGTTGCGCCCGCGCCGGACGGGCCGACGCAGTTCCTCTGTGTCGGCGCGCTCACCGAGCGCAAGAACGTCGTCCGGCTCGCGGATGCGTTCGCGCGGCTCGACGGCGGCGCCGAGCTGGCGTTCGTCGGCGAGGGCCCGCTGCGCGCCCGGCTCGAGGGTCGCGAGCGCGTCCGGCTGCACGGGCGCGTCGCGCACGAAGCGGTGCCGGCGCTGCTCGCGGGGGCACACGTCCTCTGCCAGCCGAGCGTGCTCGAGCCGCTCGGCCAGTCGCTGCTCGAGGGGATGGCGGTCGGCCGTCCGGTCGTCGCGACCCGCATCGGCGGGCCGCCCGAGTTCGTCCCGCCGGACGCCGGGGTGCTCGTCGACCCGCTCGACGTCGACGCGCTCGAGCGCGCGTTGCGCGCGGCGGCGGCGCTCCCGGTTCCGAACGACGCGGCGCGCGCGGCCGCCGCGGCGCACGACGTCAGGCGTCAGGCGGAGCGGATCGAGGCGATCCTTCTTCGCGCGGCAGGTCGGCGAGCCTGACCTCGACGAGCGGGCGCACCGTTTCCTCCAGGCCGGCCTCCCGTGCGACCGCCAGTGCCTGCTCCCACGACTCCCGTGCCTTCCGGGGGTCGACGCCCTGCTTCAGACGGTTGTCGCCGGTGACGAGGAGCTTCTGGATTCGCGCACGTGCATCGTCCTCACCCTTCACAACCCGACCCTAACAAGGCACACTCGTGCTCCCGGGTCGGGGGGTCATGGCTTCACTGCGCGTGCTCATAGCGGACGACCACCGTCTCTTCGCGGAGGCGCTGGAGGTCATTCTCGCGGGCGACCCGCGGCTCAGCGTCGTCGGCCACGCGGCGGACGGAGAGGAGGCCGTGCGGCTCGCCAAGGCGCTTCATCCCGACGTCGTCCTGATGGACATCTCGATGCCGGTGATGGACGGGATCGAGGCGGCGCGCGCGATTCGCGAGCAGGACGGCGACGCCTGCATCCTCATGCTGACGGGCTCGAACTCGCGCGCAGACGTCGACGGCGCGCGCCGCGCGGGCGCCGCCGGCTATGTGACGAAGGACCGGATCGCGTCCGAGCTGATCGACGCGATCGTCGAGATCGCCGCCAAGTAGTCGCTACTCTGGCGGGCGATGACCAGCGTCCTCGCCGTCCTCCAGGTCTTGCTCGTGTTCGTCCTCGTCGCGCTCGTGCTCATGCACAGCGGCCGCGACGCGGGAATGGGCGGCATGGGCTTCACGCCTGCCTCGCAGGGAGGCACGCACATCGTCGAGCGCAACCTGACGCGCTTCACGGTCGTCGTCGGCGTCCTCTTCTTCCTCAACTCGATCTTCCTCTTCCGCTCGCTCCGGTAAGGCGACTGCCCGGCTACACTGGGCGCGCCCTCGCGCTGGTGGCGGAATTGGTAGACGCGCTAGGTTGAGGGCCTAGTGGCCGCATAGGCCGTGGAGGTTCAAGTCCTCTCCAGCGCATGCAAGCCCGGACGCTTCGGCTCCGGGCTTTTTCGTGGCCTACGATGCTCGGCCGTGCCGACCTCGCGACGATGATCGCGTTTGCGGCCGCTGCGCGACTGCCTGAACAGCAACCCGTGCTCGCTCGCCCTCGAGGGGCTGAAGGACCCGTTTGCGGAGAGGTCGTCGGGCCTCGACTCGAAGGACAGCCGCATGCAGCAAGTGACGTGGGTGAACGGGAAGCTCTGGGGCGCGCTCGACACCGGGCTGAACGTCAGCTCGTCGAAGCAGGCCGGAATCGAGTGGTTCACGGCTTCGCCGTCCACGTCGACCGGTTCCGTCACCGCGTCGCCCGCCGACCAGGGCTACCTCGCACTCGGCAACGACAGCCTCACGTACCCGGCGATCGGCGTGACGAGCGGCGGCACGGGCGTGATGGCGTTCACCGTCAGCGGCTCGGACTTCTACGAGCTCCGGCTACGCGACCGTCTCGAACGCCGGCGTCGGCGACGTGCACATCGCCGCACCGGGGGTCGCCGGAGGACGGGTTCAGCAACTACGGCCTCTTCGGGCCCGTCACGCCGGGGGTCCCGCGTCCGCGCTGGGGCGACTACAGCGCGGCGGTGCCGTGGGGGAACACGGTGTGGCTCGGGGCCGAGTACATCGGCCAGAGCTGCACGTTCTCGCAGTACAAGGCCACGAACTTCACCTGCGGGAGCACGCGCACCGCGCTTGCGACCTGGGACACGCGTATCAGCGCGGTCTCGGCGCCGTAGGGCTTGGAGGGCCGGGCGCCTCCGCGGCCGGCCCTCCAAAAGCTCCTGTTGACGCCGTCCGGAGGACTCTCTACCCTTCCGTCGAACACACGTTCGACCACCCGTCCCCGAAAACAGGAGCTGCAGTGGAGCTGACCGGCCGTCAACAGGAGATCTGGACGTTTCTCACCGAGTACGTCGATCGCCACGGCTACCCGCCGACGGTCCGCGAGATCGGTGAGGCCGTCGGGCTGGCGTCGCCGTCGACGGTGCACGCCCACCTGGCGAACCTCGAGCGGGCGGGACTGCTCCGGCGCGACCCGACGAAGCCGCGGGCCCTGGAGCTCAGCGCCCGTCGCGCGGCGGCCGCCACCGTGCAGAAGCTTCCCCTCGTCGGCCAGATCGCGGCCGGGGGGCCGCTGCTCGCCGAGCAGAACATCGAGGACGAGATCGCCGTGCCCGAGACGCTGCGCGGCGACTTCCTCCTGCGCGTCCGCGGCGAGTCGATGATCGAGGCGGGGATCCTCGACGGCGACATCGTCGTCGTCCGGCGCACGCAGGACGCGCGCAACGGCGAGATCGTCGTCGCGCTCGCCGGGGACGACGAGTCGGCGGACGAGGCGACCGTGAAGACCTTCTATCGCGAGAAGGACCGCATCCGCCTGCAGCCGGAGAACAGCGCGCTCGAGCCGATCTACGCCGACCACGTGCAGATCCTCGGCGTCGTGACGGGAGTGTTCCGCTCGCTGTGACCGTTCAGCCCCTCCACCGGACGCTCGAGCAGGAGCTGTTCGCGCTGCTGCGCGGCGCCTCGCTCGAGTGCCCGGTGTGCGGGGAGTTCGTCCTGCACGAGGGCCGGCTCGTGCGCTGCCCGGAATGCGGGCTGAAGCTACACGGGCGCGTCGACGAGCTGCACGTCGCGACGCGCGCCACCGCGTAGGAACGCCGCCGCCCGCTCGGCGACCATGAGCGTCGGCAGGTGCGTGTGCCCGCGCGGCACGCGCGGAATCACCGACGCGTCGACGACGCGGAGACCGTCGAGGCCGCGCACGCGCAGCTCGGCGTCGACGACCGTGCCCATGCGGCAGGTTCCGACCGGGTGGTACAGCGTGTGCGCGCGCGAGCGGATCCACTCGTCGAGCGGCGCATCGCCCGGCTCGAGCTCGGCGCCGACGATCCCCTCGAACGCGGGCATCGACGTGACCTTCCGCGCGAGCTCGATGCCGTGCGCGATCACCTGGAGGTCCTCGTCATGCGACAGGTAGCACGGGTCGATCTCCGGCGGCGCCATGGGATCGGCGGAGCGCAATCGGATCGTGCCGCGGCTGCGCGGCTGGAGGAGGATCGCGCCGATCGTGAAGCCGTGACCGCGCGGCGGGACGAGTCCTTCCTCCTCGAACAAGACCGGCGCGAACAAGAGCTCGAGATCCGGCGCGGCCGCGTCGGGGCGCGAGCGGACGAACGCCGCGGCCTCGGCGACGTTGGAGGTGAGCATCCCCTTTCGCGTCGCGAGGTAGCGCACGATCTGAAGCGGCTTCTCCGCTGCATACAGGGTCACCGGCCGCAACGACTCGAACAGCACGCCGCCGGCGAGGTGGTCCTCGAGGTGTGCGCCGACCCCGTCGAGCTCGTGCACGGGCTCGATGCCGTGGCGCTCGAGCTCGTCACGTGGGCCGATTCCCGACAACAGGAGCAACTGCGGCGAGTTCACCGTGCCGCCGCAGAGCAGGACCTCCCGCGCACGCACGAGCTCGCCGTCGACCTCCACGCCGATCGCCCGTCCATGCTCCACGACGATGCGCGTGACGTGTGCGTTCGTGCGCACCGTCAGGTTCGGGCGCTTCAAGGCCGGGCGGAGGTAGGCATCGGCGGCGGAATGTCGCCGCCCGCGGCGCTGGGTCAGCGGCGTCATGCGGACGCCGTCGAGCTCGAGCAACTCGAGGCCGGGCGACCGCGCGATCCCGGCCTGTTGCGCCGCCTCGACGAACGCGAGCGTCAGCGGGTTCGGGTCGCGCAGCTCTTCGAGCGCGAGCTGTTCCCGCACCTGCTCGTACACCGGCGCGACCTCGGACCAGCTCCACGGCCACTCGAGGTAGTCGAGGTGCGAGCCTGGGATCGCCATCATCGCATTCATCGACGACGAGCCGCCGAGTGTCTTGCCGCGCGGCCAGTAGATGCTGCGGCCGGCGAGATTCGGTTGCGGCGTCGTCTCGTAGTTCCAGTCGACGTCGCTCTTGAAGAGCTTCGAGAACGCGGCGGGGATGTGGATCTCGCGCGCCGCGTCGGGCCCGCCGGCTTCGAGCAGAAGCACGTCGGTGCCGGCGTCCTCGCTCAGGCGTGCGGCGAGCAGGCAACCCGCCGAGCCCGCCCCGACGATCGCGTACTCGGGCACGAGACCAACGCTACAATTTCGGTGCAGGCCGGGTGACCGCGGCGGCGCATGCGCCGTCGAGGAAAGTCCGGACACCACAGGGCAGGACGCTCCCGCGAGGGAGGCGGCGAAAGCCGACGGAAAGTGGCACAGAAAACAGACCGCCTGCGTCGCAGCTCCGGAGGTGACGCAGGTAAGGGTGAAACGGTGGGGTAAGAGCCCACCAGCGACCGCGGTGACGCGGCGGCTCGCCAAACCCCGTCCGGTGCAAGGCGAACAGGCTCCGTTGAGGCGGCCCGCGGAGGAGCCGGGTAGCTGCAGAGATGGATGGTCACCCCCGACGGAATCCGGCTTACAGGCCTGCTA
>DATCJJ010000022.1:0-13126 GCA_036562845.1 Gaiellaceae bacterium
GTCCTTCAGCGCCCAGACGTAGAGATGCGCAGCCGCATCCTCCACCGCGTGCTGGAGATCGCTAGCGAGCTGCGGCGGCTGCAGCACGTCCTGCCCTCCTTCCGAAGACGACACATTCCAAGAGGCTGTTCCCCATCATCCTGTTGCGGCCGTGCGTCCCGCCGGCGATCTCGCCGCAGGCGTACACGCCGTCGAGCGTCGTCTTTCCGTCGGTGTCGATGACGAGACCGCCGTTCTGGTAGTGGAGGACGGGATACGTGAAGATCTTCTGCGCGAGCGGGTCGACGCCCGCCGCGCGGTAGCGGCGCAGCATGTACGGCAGCGAGATCGCGGCATCCTCGGGTGCGATGCGCGTCGTGTCGAGGTAGACGGCGGGCCGGCCGTCGGGCGTCTCGACGCCCTTGCCCTTCTCGACCTCCGCGACGATCGCTTGTGACACTTCGTCACGAGGCCCGAGCGAATCCGTGAACTCCTCGCCGTCGGCGTTGAGGAGCACGGCACCGTACGCGCGGGTCGTCTCGGGGATCGAGTAGCCCTGCATGTTCGTCGGCCAGGCGCCGCCGTTCGGGTGGTACTGGAGCGCGTCGAGGTCGCGCACCTCCGCGCCGGCGTCGATCGCGAGCTGCGTCACCTCGCCCGTCGCGCCGGGATGGTTCGTGCTCAGCTCGCCGCGCTCCTCGGCGACGCGGAAGCAGCGGCCGCCCGCGGCGAGGACGACCGTGGCCGCCTCGAGCTCGTGCTCGCCGACGCGCGCCTTCCAGCCTTCGTCGAGCGCCTTCAGCGGCGCGTTCGCGTAGACCGTGACGGAGCTCGACTCGACCGCGTCGCGCAGCGCCTTCGTGATCGCATGCCCCGTGCGGTCGCCGACCTGGAGCAGGCGCTTGCGCGAGGCGCCGCCGCAGCGGGCGAGGCGGTAGCCGCCGTTCTCCCGGGTGAACTCGACGCCGAGCTCCTCGAGCCAGTGGATCGCCGAGGGCGCGTCGCCGGTCAGCGCCGCGACGAGCTCCATGTTCGCCGTCTCGTGACTCGACTTCCAGATGTCGGCCGCATGCTGCTCCGGCGAGTCGTCCTCGCCGAACGCCGCCTGGATCCCGCCCTGCGCCTTCGCGGAGTTGCAGGCCTGGATCGACCCCTTCGTCGCGAGCGCGACGCGGGCGCCGGCCCGCTCGGCCGAGGCCGCGGCAGCGAGGCCGGAGGCGCCGCTGCCGATGACGAGGACGTCGTAGCTCGACACAGCGGCCGATCTTAGCTAATTGCAGGCATAAATCGTGCTAATGCCTGTCCTGCACGGCCATCTTGCGGGGCGGCGGCACGGCATCTAGCCTCGCCGCGTCACCCGGGGGCGGGGGACCGATCCGAAAGGAGGCACCTCCGGTGCGCAAGGTCCTCGTTCCGCTCTTGATCGCGCTCGCCGCCGTGCCGGCGGCGGCCGCCGGCAACGGCCATGGGAACGGCAAGCCGCTCGATCCCGTGGACGCCCAGGCGCTCGCGGCGGCGCCCGGCGCGTCGCTCGGTACGACGGTGACGCCCGTCTCCAAGCAGGAGGCGCTCGGCGCGGCGCAGCTGCCCGACGCCAGCACGGCGATCGCCGCCGGCTTCCAGTCGGCCGCGGCGGCCGTCGACGCGTCGACGGGTTGTGCGTCGTACCGCAGCGGCTGGCGTTGGGGCACGTGGCCGTACGACCAGCTGGTCTACGAGCACACGTACTACTGCGCCGTCACGGGGCAGTACATCACCTACCGCTCGACCGTCGTGACCGCGGGCGGGACGCTCTGCAGCGCCGAGTCGCGCGACAACTGGATCACGTCAGGCGGCATCGGCTACTTCTGGATGGTCGTCCACGCCGAGGTGCGGTTCTCGTGCCCGACAGCGATCCCGTACGTCTCGCTCCACCCGACCGACTGGATCGAGACCTCGTACAACGCGTGGGGCAACGCGGCGCAAGTGGGCCATAGCTGAGCAGGCGGCTCCTCATCGCCGCATCCGTTCTGCTCGTCCTCGTCGTCCTGCTTCCGCTCGTCCTCGTCGACTGCGGCGGCGGGTCGACCGGCGTCAGTAGACCGAGCGGAGGAGCTCCTCGATCTCCGCCGGTGTCGCAGGCCGCGGGTTCGCCTGGTTCCCCGGGCGGCCCGCGGCTGCGGCAGCGAGCTCCGGCAGATCGGCTTCGGGGACGCCGAGATCGCGCAGCCGCGTCGGCCCGCCGAGCGCGGCGAGCTCGGTGACGTCCCGGCCGACTGCCTCGCGGAAGCCGGCGACCGCCTCGGGCGCGAGCTGCTCGTTGAAGCGCAGCGCCGACGGCAGGCAGATCCCGTTCAGCGTCCCGTGCGGGAGGCCGTAGCGGCCGCCGACCGCCTGCGCCATCGCGTGCGCGAGCCCGAGCATCGAGCCGCCGAGCGCCTGCCCCGCATGGCAGGCGCCGCGCAGGAGCTCGGTGCGCGCGCGCAGGTCGCCCGGCGCGTCGACGACGCGCGGGAGCCACCCGCCGATCAGGCGGGCCCCGCTCAGCGCGTGCTCGTCGGCTTCCGAGTTGTGCCCCTGCACGTAGAGCGCCTCGGCGCAGTGCGCGAGCGCGTTCATCGCCGTGCCGACCGTGACGTCGCGCGGCAGGCCCAGCGTCAGCTCCGGCTCGTACACGGCCGCATACAGGTTCGCACCGCTGCCGCCGCCGACGGTGCGCCGGTCGGGGTCGCGGACGCCGTAGTACTGCGTCCACTCCGCTCCCGCGTACGTCGTCGGCACGGAGACGAGCGGCACGTTCGCGCGCGCCGAGATCGCCTTGCCGAGGTCGATCGCGCTGCCGCCGCCGACCGCGACCACGCAGGCCAGGGCGAGCGCCGCCGCGTCGTCGACGCGCGCGGACGGCACCTCGCTCCAGCGCGCGGCTGCGCCGAGGTCCGTCCACCGCTCACTCGCCACCTGGAGGAAGGGCCCGGGCACGACCTCCGGCAGCGAGGCGATGCCCCAGCGGACGATCACGCGAGCCGGTTGCGCGCGAAGTCGACGAATGCCTGCGCGACGCGTGTCTCGGCACGGCCCGAGGCACGCACGAGCGAGATCTCGCGCGACGCGTCGAGCCCCGCCACGCGCGCGATCGCGATCATGCCCGCGCTCACGTCGGCCTCGATCGCGGAGCGCGAGATGAAGGTCACCCCGAAGCCGGCGAGCACGGCGGTGCGGGCCGACTCCTGCAGGCCGAGCTCGAGCCGGACGTCGAAATCGCGGAGACGGACGCCGATCGCGCGCAGCTCGTCGTCGATCATCTGGCGGACGCCGGCGCCCTCCTGCATCAACACGAGCGGCTCGCCGCGCAGCTCCTCGAGCGAGACGGTCCGGTCGGCAAAGCGATGCCCGCGGGGCACGGCGAGCACGACCTCGTCGCGAAAGAACGGCTCGAACACGACGCCGCGGTGACGGCGGGCCGCGCCGACGACGCCGAGCTCCAGCTCGCGACGCGCCACCTCTTCGACGATGCGCTGCGTGTCCGACACGGTGAGCGCGACGTGCACATCGGGATGCCGCTGCTGGAACTCGCACAGCACGATCGGGATCACCGTCCCGCCCGGACCGGTCGAGGCGCCGAGCTCGAGCCGGCCCGTCAGCTCGCCCTCGGCCTCCTCGCCGAGCTCGGCGAGCAGCTGCTCCTCCTGCGCGAGCAGGCGGAGCGAGCTCCGGTAGAGCCGCCGGCCGGCGTCCGTCGGCTCGACGCGCCGGCCGGACCGGTCGAGCAGCTGCACGCCGAGCCGCTTCTCGAGCGAACGGATCTGCAGGCTCACCGCGGGCTGCGTCACGCCGAGCTGCTCAGCCGCCTGTGAGAAACTGGCTCGTTCGACGACCGCGCAGAATGCGGCCAGCTGGCGCGTGTCCATAAGCAAACATTATGGCGATCGATGACACTTTCATCCGTGGCTATCGCCAACTGGCGCTCGAGGCCCCGCAGCGGCCGCGCGACCGGGTGCTGCGGCTCCTCGACCTCGCGCTCTCGGCGCTCTTCCTGCTCGTCGCGCTCCCAGGGTCGCTCCTCCTGCTGCTCGTGATCGCGGCGACGAGCGGCCGACCGATCCTCTACCGCGGCGAGCGGGTCGGCCGCGGCGGGCGGATCTTCACGATGCTGAAGTTCCGGACGCTCAAGGCCGACGCGGAGCAGCGCCTCGGCCCGTACCTCGGCGAGGAGCTCGTCCGGCGGACGCAGGACGAGTTCACGCCGATCGGCAAGTGGCTGAAGGCGACGCAGCTCGACGAGATCCCGCAGTTCTGGAATGTGCTGCGCGGCGACATGAGCCTCGTCGGCCCGAGGCCGATCCGGCCCGTGTTCTTCGAGGAGCTCGCGCGCGGCCTGCCGGCGTACTGGCAGCGGCTCACCGTCCGCCCGGGCCTGACGGGGCTCGCGCAGGTCCGGCGCGGCTACGAGACGTCGATGGCCGAGAAGCTCGCGCACGACCTCGAATGGATTGCCGACCGCTCCGTCCGCCTCTACCTTCGGACGGTATGGGCCACCGGCTGGCGCGTCTTGCGGCAATCGTTGCGGGGCTTGGTCTCGCCGTCGGCCTAGCCTGGCTCGTCTGGCCGCACGCGCAGCCGCAACGGCTGCTGGTCGGCGTCGACGACGACACGCTCAAGTGGACGAGCGATCCGGTCGGAGTCGTGCGCTGGCAGCGGGCGCTCGGCGCAGACGCCGTACGCGTCTGGGCGCCGTGGCGCGGCGAGGCGGCACCGGGCGGGGCGCGGCTCGTCGAGCTCGAGCGCGCCGAGGACGCGGCCCGCTACACCACGGTCGTGCTCGCGGTCTTCGGCGTCGCCCAGGACACGCCGCGCACGCCGAGCGAGCAGGCTCGGTTCTGTGGCTACGCGCGCCGAGCGCTCGCCGTCGTCCACGATGCGCGCGCCGTCGTCGTGTGGAACGAGGCGAACTCTCCGACCTACTGGAACGGAACGCCGGCCGAGTACGAAGCGGTGCTCGCGCGCTGCTACGACGCGCTGCATCGCCGCGGCGTCACCGTGCTCGACTCGACCGCATCCGCGCATGCACCCGAGGCATTCCTCCGCGCGGTCGCGGCCGCCTACCGCCGCAGCGGGCGCACGCGGCCGCTCGTGGACGCGTTCGGACACAACCCGTACCCGCGCACGCCGGCGGAGTCCCCGGCCGCCCGGCACGCGGTGGGCTTCGTCGGCGTCGGCGACTACGCACGGCTGCGGCTGGCGCTACGCGCGTTCGGGACGCCCGACGTCTGGTACCTCGAGGATGGCTACCAGTCCAGCGTCCCGCACCAGCTCCGTACGCACTACGACGGCCGCGAGAACGTCGCGACGCTCACGCCGGGGCTGCAGGCTCGGCTCCTGCGGTCCGCGATCGCGCTCGCGGCGTGCCAGCCGCACGTCCGCGCGTTCTTCAACTTCGAGCTCGTCGACGAGACGCGCCTCGCCGGCTGGCAGTCGGGCCTCGTCTGGCGCGGCGTGCACCGCAAGCCCGCCGCCGGCGCGTTCGCGGCCGCCCCCCGGACCTGTAAATAGGCTTCGCCTCTGTGTGCGGGATCTGTGGCACGACGAACGGGCGCGTCGACGAGATGCTCCGCGCGCTCGTGCACCGCGGCCCGGACAGCGGCGGCACGTACAGCGACGGCACGCTGTCGCTCGGCGCGCGCCGCCTCTCGATCATCGACCTCGCCGGCGGCGACCAGCCGATCGAGAACGAGGACGGCACGTGCGTCGTCGTCCAGAACGGCGAGATCTACAACTACCCGGAGCTGCGCCGCGAGCTCGAGCGCGCCGGCCACCGCTTCCGCACGAACTGCGACACCGAAGCCCATCTGCACCTCTACGAGGAGCACGGGCCCGAGTACGCACGCTTGCTGCGCGGAATGTTCGCGGCCGCGCTCTGGGACGCGCGTCGCCGCCGCCTCGTGCTCGCGCGGGATCGCTACGGAATCAAGCCGCTCTACTACCGGCACGACGGCGGCACGCTCGAGTTCGCCTCCGAAGTGCGCGCGCTGCCGCGCGGCGAGATCGATCTCGACGCGCTCGAGGCATTCCTCGCGTTCAACTCGATCCCGGCGCCGTACTCGATCTTCCGCGACATCCGGAAGCTGCCCGCCGGGCACGTGCTCGTCTGGCGCGAGGGCGGCGAGCCCGAGCTGACCTGCTACGCGCGTCCCGGCCCGCTCGAGGTGCGCCACGACGACGAGGCGGAGCTCGTCGAGGAGCTCCGCGCGCGGCTGCGCGACTCGGTCCGCGCGCACCTCCTCGCCGACGTGCCGGTCGGCGTCCTCCTCTCGGGCGGTGTCGATTCGGCCGTCCTCGCGGCCCTCGCCGCGCAGGAGACCGCCGAGCCGGTACACACGTTCACGATCGGCTTCGAGGAGCGGAGCTTCGACGAGCGCGCCGACGCGCGTCGCGTCGCCGAGCGCTACGGCACTGCGCACCACGAGCTGCTCGTCAAGCCCGACCCACAGCTCCTGTTCGAGACGCTCGCCGACGTCTTCGACGAGCCGTTCGCCGACTCGTCGGCGCTGCCGACCTATCTCGTCTCGCAGCTCGCGAGCGGAGAGGTCAAGGTCGCGCTCTCGGGCGAGGGCGGCGACGAGCTGTTCGGCGGCTATTACACGTATGCCGCCGACCTGATCGCAGAGCGCGTCGGCGGGCTCGCGCAGCTCGCCCGCCCGCTCGTCGAACGGCTGCCGACCTCGACTGCGAAGGCGAGCTTCGACTACAGGGCGAAGCGCTTCGTCCGCGCCGCCCACCTGCCGCCGCTCGAGCGCCATCACGGCTGGAAGGAGATCTTCTCGCCCGAGCTGCGCGCGGAGCTCCGCGGCGGCCGCAGCGGATTCGACCCGGTCGAGATCTACCGCGCACGGTACGCGGAGACCGAGGGCGCCCCGGAGCTCGTGCGCCTGCAGGACGTCGACTTCGGCATCTACCTCGTCGACGACCTGCTCGTGAAGACCGACCGCGCGTCGATGGCGAACTCGCTCGAGGCGCGCGTGCCGTTCCTCGACTCCTTGATCACGAACTTCGCGTTCTCGTTGCCGACGAAGCACAAGGTGCGCGGCCTGGCGAAGAAAGTGCTGCTGCGCAAGGCGGCCGAGCCCCTGTTGCCGCGCGAGGTCGTGCACGGCCGCAAGCGCGGCTTCTCGATCCCCGCGGCGGCGTGGCTGCGCGGCGAGCTCGAGCCGTTCGCGCGCGCGACGCTCTCCCCGGAGACGCTCCGCCGGCAGGGCTTCTTCGAGCCTGCCGTCGTCACGCGGCTGATCGACGAGCACGCCCGCGGCGTCGAGGATCGCAGCCGGCAGCTCTGGGGCCTGCTCGCGTTCACGCTGTGGCACGAGCGGCACGTCGAGCAGCCGCCGCCGCTCCTCACCTCGGCGCGGATGGAAGCCCTGGTCAGCGCATGAGGGTCTGGATCGACATGACGGCGAGCGCACATGTGCTCGTCTTCCGGCCGCTGATCGAGATCATGCGCGGCCGCGGCGACGAGGTCGAGATCACCGCGCGCGACTACGCGCAGACGCTCCAGCTGCTGGAGCAGCACGGCCTCGAGGCGGAAGTGGTCGGCCGCCACGGCGGCCGGTCTCGGCTGCAGAAGGCGCGGCAGATGACCCACCGGCTGGGTGCGCTGAAGAAGTGGGCGAAGGGGCGGGAGTTCGACATCGCGCTCGCGCACGGCTCGCACGAGCTGACGATCACGGCGCGGCGGCTCGGCATCCCGAGCTCGACGACGTTCGACTACGAGTTCGCGACGTTGCAGCACCAGCTCGGCTGCCGCGCCGCGACGAAGGTCGTCGTGCCCGAGGCGATCCCACCGGAGCGGCTGCGGCCGTACGGCGTCAAGCCGCCGAAGCTCGTGCAGTACCCGGGGTTGAAGGAGGAGTACTACCTCGCCGACTTCGAGCCCGACCATACCCTCCTCGATCGCTTCGCGATCGATCCGGCGCGCGTGCTCGTCGTGCTGCGGCCGCCGCCCGACGTGTCGCTCTACCACCGGCATTCGAATCCGCTCTTCCCGATGACGCTCGACCACCTCGGCCGGCTCGAGGACGTGCACGCGTTCGTGCTGCCGCGGACGGAGGAGCAGCGCGAGTACGTCCGGTCGCTCGACCTGCCGTCGGTGATCCTCCCGGCGGGAGCCGTCGACGCCCAGAGCCTGATCGCGCTCGGCGACGCCGTCGTGTCCGCCGGCGGGACGATGAACCGCGAGGCGGCGGCGCTCGGCGTCCCCGTCTACACGACCTACGGTGGGCGCCTCGGCGGAGTCGACGAGGAGCTGATCCGCGACGGCCGCCTGAAGCCGTTGACCGACCCGCGCGCGCTCGAGCTGCATAAGCGCGAGGCGGTCGGCTCGGCCGGCGGCCGCGTCCGGCGCGACCCGCACCTGATGCTCGAGCTCCTGCTCAGCGCGTTGCCGTGAAGGTCGTCGCGGCGATCACCGGTGCCGCACTCGTCGTCTCGATCGTCGCGTTGATCGTCGGCGTGACATCGGTCACGCCGACCTGCAGGGCCGGTGCGGGCGACACGTTCGCGTTCGACGCCGGCCTCATCTGTGCGTGCGTCGCGGCGGTCGTCGGCCTCGCCGCGATCGTCCAGGCGATTCGGCGCAGGCGCATGCGGCCGGACTTCTGGTGGTATCTCGGCAGCGGGGCCGGGAGCGTCGCGACGATCGTCATCGCCACATTCGCGACGGCCTACGGCTTCACGGTCTGTATCGGCTAGAGCAGTCTTTTCGCCGCCTCGATCAGCGCGTCGCGCGCGACCCACGTGAAGGCGCCGCCGACGCTGACGCGCTGCGCCCCCGCGTCGAAGATCTCCCTGACGGGCAGACCGCCGAGCTGGAGGACGTTCACCGGCTTGGTCACCGCATCGCACACGGTGCGGATCTGCTCCGCCGTGCGCAGGCCCGGGGCGTACAGACAGTCGGCGCCCGCCGCCTCGTACGCCAGCAGCCGGTCGATCGTGTCGTCGAGATCGTCGACGCCGCGGATGTGGTTCTCCGCGCGACCGACGAGGACGAACGGGAAATCCAGCGAGCGCGCCGCCTCGGCCGCGGCGGCGAGGCGATCGGCGGCCTCGTCGCGTGCGTACAGGCGCGAGCCGTCCCAGTCCTCGATCGACGCGCCGACCGCGCCGGCCTCGCCGACGCGGAGGATCGCGACGTCGGGCGGGCCGTATCCGTCTTCGAGATCGACCGCGAGCGGCACCGTTGTCGCGGCCGCGAGCGCGCGCACGTGCTCGACGACCTCGTCGAGGGTCGCCTCGCCGTCCTCCTTGCCGAGCGTCCACGCGAAGCCGGAGCTCGTCGTCGTGAGCGCCTTGAAGCCGAGCTCCTCGAGCGCCTTCGCGGAACCGACGTCCCACGGATTCGGGATGACGAACGGGGCGCCGCGGTGGAGCGCGTCGAACGCCTCCCCCTTCTCACGCTGCGAGGACACGCAGGACCTCCTCTCCGTATCGCTCGAGCTTCGCCGGACCGACGCCGGAGATCAGGGCGAGCTCGCCGAGCGACCGCGGCTGCCGCTCCGCGATCTCCGCGAGCGTCGTGTTGTTGAAGACGACGTAGGCCGGGACGGCGTCGGCCTTCGCGCGCTCCAGCCGCCACGACTTGAGGGCGTCGAACGTCGGGCCGTGTCCCGCACCGTGGTTGGCGGACATGGCTTTGCCGGTCAACTCCCTGAGGAACCGCGACGGCTTGCCGCTCCACGTGATCGTCAGGTGCGTCTTCGCCCGCGTGATCCCGACGTAGAACAGGCGCCGCTCCTCCTCGACGTCGCCGCGGCGGATCGGCAGCTCGCCCTCTTCGAGCCGCGGCAGGAAGACCGCATCGAACTCGAGCCCCTTCGCCCGGTGGAGGGTCAGCAGGTGCACGCCGCGGCCGGCGCTCGCGCCGAACCGCTCGCGCAGCGACCCGGCGAACTCGTCGCACGTGCCCTCGAACGACGCGGCGAGACGGACGAGCCGCGCGAGGTCGGCCTGCCGCGTCTGCTCCCGCTCGCCGAGCTTCTCCGGCGGGGACTCCAACCACCCCTCGGCGTGCGCGAGCCGGCGCACGACGTCGCCGACTGCGCCGTCCTCGCGTCCGAGCACGCGCAGCACTCGGCGCGCAGCCTCGCGGTCGAGCAGCGACGCGCCCTGGAAGGGAATGCCCGCCTCGTGGAACTGCTCTTCGAAGTCGGCTGCGCGTGCATTCGTCCGGACGAGGACGGCGACCTGCTCGAGCGGGATAGCGAGCTCGCGGATGCGCGCCGGCACGTCGACATCGGGCGCGATCACGACGTCCGGCCCGTCGGGCAGCGAGGTGCGCAGCTTCGGCGCGAGCCGGTTCGCCGCCGCGACCACCTGCGGTGTCGAGCGGTAGCTCTGTTCGAGCCGGAGCACGCGCGCGTGCGGGAAACGTTCGGGTAGGCCGAGCAGCCATGCCGGCGACGCGCCCGTGAACCCGTAGATCGACTGCCAGTCGTCGCCGACGGCGCAGAGCTCGTCGCAACCGCCGAGCCACTGATCGAGCAGCGACTGCTGCAGCAGGTTCACGTCCTGGTACTCGTCGACGGTGAACGCGCGCCAGCGCGAGCGCACGAGCTCGGCGGCGCCGGCGTCGTTCTCGAACAGCACGACCGCGCGCTCGAGCAGATCCTCGAAGTCGACATTGCCCGCCTCGGCCTTGCGCCGCTCGTACTGCTGGAAGACGCGCAGCATCAGGTCGACGGGGATCGGCGGCTCGTGCTCGCCGAGCGACGCCGCGTACGTCGCGGGCGTCAGCCGCCGGTTCTTCGCCCACTCGACCTCGGTCGCGAGGTCGGCCGCGGGCCGGAACTTGTACGGCGCCGGCAGCCGGTTGGCGATCTGCCGCAGCAGCAGCGCCTTCGTCGGCAGGATCCGTCCCGGGTCGCCGCCGAACCGGCGCACCAGGGCGAGTGCGGCCGAGTGGAACGTCGACGCGCGCACGCCCTCGACGCCGAGCGCAGCGAGCCGCGCACGCAGCTCCCCGGCCGCCTTGTCCGTGAAGGTGACGGCGACGAGAGCGCCGGGCGAGAAGGCGCCGCTCGCGACCTGCCAGGCGATGCGGCGCGTGATCGTCGTCGTCTTGCCGGTGCCGGCGCCGGCGAGGATGCAGACGGGGCCGGCCGTCGCCTCGACGGCGGCGCGCTGCTCGTCGTTCAGGCCGGCGAAGATGACGTCGCGGTTCACGGGCCGCCCACCGTAGCCGTCGCGTCCGACGGAGTCGGCGCACTTGGCCGGGCGGCGACGGCTTTGCCGTCGTCGCTTCCAGCCGTCCGCCAGAATCGCGTCGTGCTGAGGATCGTCGCGATGGTCGTGTCCGCTGTGGCCGTCGTCGCCGCGATCAGCGTCCTGGCGCTCTTTCTCTGGCTGCGAACCTACGACCCGCTCGCCGCCGCCTATCCGGTGACGCCGGGCCCCGGCCTCGGCGCCAACATCGAGCCGACGCTCGGCTCGGGCGGGAAGCCCGTCCTCGTCCCCGCCTACCGCCGCGGCCGCCCGTTCGAGGTCACGCTCACGCTCGCGAACCACGGCCGGTTCGCCGTGACCCTCCTCGGCCTCGGCCCTGACGCCGACGGGCCCGTGACGCCCGAAGCCGTCACGCGGAACCTCCGGCTCGATCCGAAGCAGACCTCGCTCGTCACCGTCACCTGGAAGCTGACCTGTCCGAAGGGCGTGGAGCAGGCGTACTCGGATCGCGTCCGGCTGCGCTACCGCTACCTGTCGCTCTTCACGAAGACGGCGTCGGTGGAGCTGCCGTTCGCGGTAACGCTGCGGTGTCGGGAAGGCCCGCCGTCGACACCGTAGGCGCCGCCTCGCGCTGCGGCTCGCGCACGATCGCATTCAGCTTCGCGACGACCTCCAGCGTGTCTCCCTCGTCGGCGAGGCGCTCGAGCTCCGCGAGCTCGCGCGCGAGCCAGTCGGCATCGACCGCCGGGCGCGACAGCCGCATGATCTTCGAGTGGTCGGTCTGGCCGACCGACTCGTCGTCGCCCCAGAGCTCCTCGTGGAGCTTCTCGCCCGGACGCGAGCCGACGAACTTCACGGCGACGTCGCGCAGGCTCGTGACCGGATCGCCCGGCAGGCGCGGCTCCTTTCCGGAGAGACGGATCATGTTGCACGCGAGGTCGACGATCTTCACCGGCTCGCCCATGTCGAGGACGAACACCTGGCCGCGGCCACCGATCGCGCCGGCCTGCACGACGAGCGACACCGCCTCCGGGATCGTCATGAAGTAGCGCGTCATCTCCGGGTGCGTGACGGTCACCGGCCCGCCCTTCTCGATCTGGCGGCGGAACGTCGGAATGACGCTGCCGGAGGAGTTGAGGACGTTGCCGAAGCGCACGGCGACGAAGCGCGTCGCGATGTCGCGGCGATGGCCGAGCGACTCGATGATCCACTCGCAGATCGCCTTCGACTGCCCCATCACCGTCTGCGGGTTGACCGCCTTGTCCGTGGAGACGAGCACGAACCGCTCGACGTCGAACTCGGCCGCGAGCTCGGCGACGACCCGCGTCGCGATGACGTTGTTGCGCACCGACGCGAGCGGATGCGTGTTCATCAGCGGCACGTGCTTGTACGCCGCCGCATGGAAGACGACCGTCGGCCGGTACTTCTCGAAGACTTCGCGGCGGACGGCCCTGCGGTCCCTGACGTCGACGATGATCGGCAGCGCCGGCGTGAAGTCGCGGTCGTCGACGAGCTCGCGCTCGATCTCGAACAACGGCGTCTCGGCGTTGTCGGCGAGCAGCAGCCGCGCCGGCCCGACGCGCGCGATCTGGCGGCACAGCTCGGAGCCGATCGACCCGCCCGCGCCGGTGACGAGCACGGTCTGGCCGCTGAGGTAGGCGGCGATCTCGTCGAAGTCGACCTCGACCTGCTCACGGCCGAGCACGTCCTCGACCTGCACCGGCCGGATCTGGCCGGCCAGGTCGACGTCGCCCGAAATGAGCTCGTAGAGGCCCGGCAGCGTCTTCACCGGGATGTTCGTCCGCTGGGCGGCGTCGACGACGCGCCGGCGCATCTGGCCCGAGGCCGACGGGATCGCGATCAGGATCTCGTCCGGCTGGTGGTCGCGGATGATCCGCGGCAGCTCGTCCGTCGTGCCGAGCACCCGGACGCCGAGGATGCGCGAGTTCTTCTTGTC
>DATCJJ010000026.1:0-10360 GCA_036562845.1 Gaiellaceae bacterium
GCTCGTCAAGGTGACGCGGCCTGCCGCTGACCTTTCACGCGAGTCGATCGCGTACCGGCTCGAACAGCTCGAGCAGCGCGGTGTCAGCGTCGCCCCCGCCGCTCCGCCGTCCACCACCGCCGACGCGCCGGCGCCGCCGCCTCCCGCTCCGGCCGGCGGCGGGCCCGATCTCGAGCTCGAGCAGCTGCAGGAGGCGTGGGCGCGGACGATCGTCCCGGCCGTCGCCGAGAAGTCGATCCCGACGTCGTCGCTCTTCGGCGAGGCGCGGCCCGCCGCGTTCGAGGACGACACGCTGACGGTCGAGTTCCCACCGAATGCCGACTTCCACCGCAAGCTCGCCGAAGACCCGAAGAACGCGACGCTGCTGAGGGACGCGCTCTACGAGGTGACGGGGCGCCGCCTCGCGGTCGCGTTCGCGCTCGGTGAGGACGGGGAGGAAGAGGAGGAGCACGACTCCGACGAGCCGGTCGGCGAGGAGAAATTCCTCGAGCTGCTCAAGGAGACCTTCGACGCGCGCGAACGGGAGAGCGAATGAGCTTCGACATGAACAAGCTGATGCAGCAGGCCGCCGAGATGCAGAAGCAGGTGGAGCAGATGCAGGCGGAGGCGGAGACGGAGACGGCCGAGGCGTCGGTCGGCGGCGGGATGGTCAAGGTGACCGCGAACGGCGTCGGCCAGATCCTCTCGATCACGATCTCGCCCGATGCCGTCGATCCGTCGGACGTGGAGGGACTGCAGGATCTCGTCCTCGCCGGCGTCAACGAGGCGCTGCGTGCCGCGGCCGCAAAGGTCGAGGCGAAGGCGCAGCAGATGCAGTCCGAGCTGCTCGGCGGGCTCGGGCTTCCCGGGCTCAGCGGCTAACAGACCGGGACCTGGTACCGACACGAATCGCTCGCGACTTCGTCGCGAGAGCCGCGCGTGGACCGCCAAATCTCCTGGACGTGCGCTGTGGACAACGCGTCACACTTTCGTGGCGGTACCAGGTCCCGGTCGTTCGGTCGTCCGGAGGGGACGAGTACCCTCCGTGGCGTGCTGTCGCCGTCGATCGACAACCTCGTCGCGCAGCTGACTCGGCTGCCGGGGATCGGCTCGCGCACGGCGCAGCGGCTCGCGTTCCACCTCCTCCAGGTGCCGAAGCAGGAGGCGCACGCGCTCGCGGAGGCGATCCACGAGGTGAAGGCGCGCGTCCGCTTCTGCCGCGACTGCGGCAACCTCACCGAGGAGGAGACGTGCGCGATCTGCCGCGACGCACGCCGCGACCACTCCGTCATCTGCGTCGTCGAGCAGCCGGTCGACCTGCTCTCGCTCGAGCGGACGGCCGAGTACCGGGGGCTCTACCACGTGCTCGGCGGCGCCCTCTCGCCGCTCGACGGCGTCGAGCCGGAGCATCTGCGCATCGACGAGCTGCTCGCGCGCGTGTCGCGCAACGGCGTGACCGAGGTCGTCCTCGCGACGAACCCGAACATGACCGGCGAGGCGACCGCGGCCTACCTCGCCGACCGCCTGCGCGGGCGCGTCCGCGTGACGCGGCTCGCGAGCGGGCTGCCGGTCGGCGGCGACCTCGAGTACGCGGACGAGGTGACGCTCGGGCGCGCGCTCGCCGGGCGCCGCGAGATGACCTAGGAGGGTCTGGCTCGGCGGTGCCCGTTGCGCGGACCGAGCGCGACATCGCTCTGCCCCGCCAGACGCCGCTAGGCGGCGATATCGAGGCGGACGCCGTCGATGTGGATGGCACCGCAGGCCAGGCAGAAGGAGGCGGCGACGTCCGGAAGCGTGACGCATGCTCGCTCGCCGCAGACCGAGCACACACTGCGCTCCTCGTCGTCGAACCACTCGAGGAGATCGCTATTCGACATGGGCGCGCCAGGGTAGGGGGCCACCCGGTCCCACGCCATGGGCCGGTCGGCCCATTTTTTGGGGCCCGCAACCTCAGAGCCCGCTCACACGTTCCAGCGCTGACACTCCGAAGGAGGAGAACCACATGGGCATCAGTGTCAGCCTGCTGTTGATCGCCGCCGGCCTCATCCTGCTCGTCGCGACGACGCTGAACGCGATCGGGTGGATCCTGCTGGTCGTCGGCGCGATCGGGATCGTGCTCTCGCTGATCTTCTGGTCGGCCTGGGGCGGGTTCGGCGGCGCTCCGGCCGGTGGCCGGCGCACCACCGTCATCGAGGAATAAGGCAACAACAGGTGGGGCCCTGCAGAGGGCCCCACCTACACTTTGGAGCGTGCCCAGCACGCATTTCGAGGCGGTCCCGGAGCTCACGAGCGACGCCGCCGCGCCCGACCGCGACCTCGTCGTCATGAAGTTCGGCGGCACGTCCGTCGGCTCGACCGACAAGATCAAGGACGTCGCCCGCCGCCTCGTCGCCGCGCGAGAGCGCGGCGTGCGCGTCGTCGGGGTCCTCTCGGCGATGGGCGACACGACCGACGAGCTCATCCGCCTCGCGCACGAGGTCTCGCCGAATCCACACCCCCGCGAGTACGACATGCTCGTGTCCGTCGGGGAGCGGATCTCGAACTCGCTGTGCGCAATGGCGATCGGCGACCTCGGCCACGAGGCCGTCTCGCTCACGGGGTCGCAGGCCGGGATCGTCACGGACACCTCGCACGCGAAGGCGAAGATCGTCGAGGTGCGCGCGCGCCGGCTCCACGAGGAGCTCGACAAGGACCGGATCGTGCTCGTCGCCGGCTTCCAGGGCGTCTCGACCGACTTCGAGGTGACGACGCTCGGGCGGGGCGGCTCCGACGCGACCGCCGTCGCGCTCGCGGCCGCGCTCGGCGGCGCCTGCGAGATCTACACCGACGTCGAAGGCGTCTTCACCGCCGACCCGCGCATCGTCCGGGACGCGCTCAAGCTCCCGACGATCTCCTACGAGGAGATGCTCGAGATGGCCGCGACCGGTGCGCGCGTGATGATGGCGCGGTCGATCGAGATCGCGCGCAGCTACGGTGTGCCGCTCCACGTGCGCGCGGCCCACGGCGACACGCAGGGCACGTGGATTCGCGAAGAGGAGAACCTGGTGCTCGAGAAGGCGATCATCTCCGGCGTCACGCACGACACCTCCGAGGCCAAGGTGACGGTGCAGGCCGTCCCGGACAAGCCCGGAATCGCGGCGCGTGTCTTCCGCGCGCTCGCCGACGCCGGCGTCAACATCGACATGATCGTCCAGAACGTCTCCGAGCAGGGTACGACGGACATCTCCTTCACGTTGCCGAAGAGCGACCTGCCCGCGGCCGAGCCGATCCTCGACGTCCTCGCGAAGGAGATCGACGCAGGCGGCGTGCTGTACGACCCGGAGATCGCGAAGGTGTCGCTCGTCGGGGCCGGGATGAAGTCGCACCCTGGCGTCGCCGCCGACATGTTCGAGGCCCTGGCCGACGCCGGCATCAACATCGAGATCATCTCGACGTCGACGATCCGCGTCTCGTGCGTCGTCCGGGCGGCCGATGTCGAAAGGGCTGTGCAGGCCGTCCACGAACGGTTCCGTATGTTCGCCGAGGAGCGTGTCGGTGGCTGAGCCGCGTCTCGCGGTCATCGGCGGGACGGGTGCCGTAGGCACCGTCACGCTGCGGCTGCTGCGGGAGCGCGGCTACGACCACGTGCGCGTGTTCGCGAGCGCGCGTTCCGCGGGCCGCGAGGTGGAGGGCTTCACCGTCGAAGAGGCGACGCACGACGCGCTCGAGGCCGGCGGCATCGACCTCGCGCTCTTCTCCGTCGGGACATCCGCGTCACGCGAGCTCGTGCCGCATGCGGTGCGCGGCGGCGCGGTCGCGGTCGACAAGTCGTCGGCCTACCGGCTTGCCGAGGGCGTCCCGCTCGTCGTCCCCGAGGTGAACGGCGACCGCGCGTACGAGCACGACGGCATCGTCGCGAACCCGAACTGCTGCTCGATCCCGCTTACGTGCGTGCTCAAGCCGCTGCACGACGCTGCGGGACTCGCACGTGTGCGCGTCTCGACGTACCAGGCCGTGTCGGGTGCGGGCGCCCAGCGAATGGAGCAGCTGCGCGCCGAGCCGGTCGACGAGCACAACGTGGGCGTCGACTGGACCTGGGACGGCGACGAGACCGACGAGGAGTCGAAGATCCGCGCCGAGACGCGCAAGATCCTCGAGCTGCCCGACCTCCCGATCAGCGCGAACACCGTGCGCGTGCCGGTGCTCGTCGGTCACGCGGAGTCCGTCTGGATCGAGACGGAGGACGCGCTGTCGCCGGAGCAGGTCGAGTCGGTTCTCCGTGGTGCGCCCTCGATCCAACTCGTCGCGACGCCGACCCCGCAGGATGCGGCGAAGACCGATCAGGTGCTCGTCGGGCGCATCCGTCCGGACCGCGCCGCCGAGCGGAACGGGCTCGTGCTGTTCCTCGCCTGCGACAACCTCGTCAAGGGCGCGGCGCTCAACGCGATCCAGATCGCGGAGCTGATCCTTGCCCGAGCTCTCGTGTGAGGCCTGCGGCTGGGTCGCGATCACGACGCAGCCTCCGAATCTCGTCTGGGCCGAGCACGAGAAGAACTGCCCTGCCGTCGGCGGTGCAGTTCGCCACATGCCCGAGCCGGCGCCGCGGCCCCGGTTCCTCGGCTCGGTCAAGGAATGCAACCATCGGCTCGCTCGCAAGCACATCGCGACGACGCCGTCGGGCGTGAAGAAATACGCGGTCATGTGCGAGCTGTGCGGACGGTTCGTCGGCTGACGCTCCGGTAAGGACAACCGCGTGAGACTGCCGTCTCTCGCTCGTTCCCCCGATCTTGCGGTCGACCTCGGCACCGCGAACACCGTCGTCGTCCGCCGCGGCGAGGGCGTCGTCCTCTTCGAGCCGTCCGTCGTCGCGATGGACGAGCAGACCGGGCGTGTATACGCCGTTGGCGACGAGGCAAGGCGGATGCTCGGCCGCACGCCCGCCACGATCACCGCCAGCCGACCGTTGCGACACGGCGTGATCACCGACTTCGAGACGACGGAACAGATGCTGCGGCAATTCATCCGCCGCGCCAGCGGCGGACGCGTTCGCTCCCGCGTCATCGTCTGCGTGCCGAGCGGACTCACGCAGGTCGAGCGCAACGCGGTCTCCGAGGCGACGCTGACGGCCGGCGCGCGTGAGGTGCACCTGATCGAAGAGCCGCTCGCGGCTGCGATCGGCGCCGGTCTTCCGGTCGCGGAAGCGATCGGCTCCTTCGTCGTCGACGTCGGCGGCGGGACGACCGAGCTTGCCGTGACGGCGCTCGGCGGCATGGTCGTGTCGAGCTCGCTGCAGGTCGGCGGCTACGACTTCGACGACGCGATCGTGCGTCGCGTGCAGCAACTGCACAAGCTGCTCGTCGGACAGGAGCAGGCGGAGCAGGTGAAGATCGACGTCGGCAGCGCGCTCACCGCTGCTGCGCCGGAGCGGGAGACGGAGATCGCCGGTCGGGATCTCGCAACCGGCATGCTCCGTCGCATCGTCCTCGAGCCGGCCGAGGTCACGCGGGCGCTCGAGCGCCCGGTCGCGCAGATCGTCGAGGGCGTGAAGGATCTGCTCGAGCAGACACCGGCCGAGCTCTCGGCCGACGTCGCCGACCGTGGGCTGATGCTCGTCGGCGGCGGGTCGCTCCTCCGCGGCCTCGACGACGTGCTGCGCACCGAGACCGGCCTCACGGTGACGCGGGACTCCGAGCCGCTGACGACCGTCGCCCGCGGGGCCGGCAGCGCCCTCGAGGAGCTCGGGCAGCCGCGGCGGCGCCGCTCGCCGCACCGGCGCTGAAAGCGTATGGTCGCTGCATGTCTGCACCCCACTCGATCCTCGCGATTCCCGCGCCCGGGCGGCGGGGAGCGGCCGACGGGCCGCAGGCCTGGGCGAGCGCCCTCGCGGCGGTTCCGCTCTTCGCCGGGCTGAGCCGGCGCCACGTCGCGAAGATCGCGAAGGCCGGCCGGATCGTGAGCTTCTACGACGACACTGCGATCGTTCGCGCGGGCGAGCCGGGCGACACGCTCTACGTCGTGCTCGACGGCGAGGTCACCGTCCGAAAGCCGCGCGGCCGCGCGCTGACGGTGGCAACGGGAGGCTTCTTCGGCGAGCTGTCGCTGCTCGACGGCGGCCCTCGCTCTGCGACCGTCGTCGCGCGCGGCGCCGTCGTCTGCTTCGCGCTGCGCCGAGCCGTGTTCTCGAAGCTCCTCCGCGCCGAGCCGGCAATCGCAATCGCGATCGTGACCGAGCTCGCCGGACGCCTTCGGCGCATCGAGGCGACGCCGTAGCTCGCGGCCGTGCCGTTCACGCTCCGGAACATCAAGGAGGATCTGGAGGACCTCGGCTCGAGGTTCGACGGCGCACCGGACCTGGAGTTCCGCGCGGCGACGAAGGCCCTGGAGCTCGAGGAATCCGCGCTGAGCTACCAGCGCGTCCCGCCCGGCTATCGCTTTCCGTACGGCCACACGCACGAGACCCAGGAGGAGGTGTACGTCGTCCTGCGCGGCAGCGGACGGATGAAGGTCGACGACGAGATCGTCGAGCTCGAGGAATGGGACGCGGTGCGCGTCCCGCCCGGTATGTGGCGAGGCTACGAGGCCGGGCCCGAGGGCCTCGAGCTCCTCGTCATCGGCGCGCCGAACCTCGGCGAGAATCCGCGCGACGACGTCGAAGGCACGCGCGACTGGTGGGTCGACTAGCCGGCCGGGATCCAGCCACCCTCGACGTGGAGCACTTGGCCGTTGATGTAGCCGGCCCCGTCCGAGGCCAGAAAGAGGACGGTCTCGGCGACCTCGCGAGGATCGCCGAAGCGCTTCATGGGATTCATCGCCTTCGCCTCTTCGATGTGTTCCGGGGCGACACCCCACTCCTGCTCCCAATTCCCTGAGATCGGACCGGGCGCGAGCGCGTTGACGCGAATCTCCGGTGCGACGTCTCGCGCGAGCGCCGCGGTGAACCCGCGGATCGCCCCCTTGGCGGCGCAGTACGTCACGGGCACCCAGTTGATCGGATTGTCGGCACTGACACCGTTGCCGTATGTGCTCGAGAAGTTGACGATCACGCCGCGCCCATGACGCCGCATCAACGGGATCACCGCGTGGGACATGCGCATCGTGCCGACGACGTCGACCATCAGGAGCTCGGTCGCCGCCTCGGGAGTCATCGCCTCGAACCGAACCGTGTCCGCCTGATCGAGCCGCCCGGCCGCGTTCACGAGGACGTCGACCCGTCCGTACGTCTCGTCCGCGCGTGCGACGAACCCATCGACCGAATCCTGATCGGTGACGTCGAGCCGGTCGGGGTAGGCTGCTCCGCCTGCAGACACGATCTGCGCGGCAACCGCTTCGGCCGCCGACTGCGAGCTCCGATAGCCGAGGACGACCGCGGCGCCCTCCCGACCGAACCCCGTTGCCACGGCCCCGCCGAGTGTCCCGCCTGCACCCGTCACCAGCGCGACGCGGCCCGCGAACCGCCGGCCGTCGTTCCAGATCGGCTCCATCACAGTCTCCGCCGTCACGGCGGCAGGCAGGCTGCGGCGGTCGTCACGACCTCCGCGAACTCGTCCTGGAGGTTGACGGCCGTCATGCGCGCGATCGCGGCAGCCGGCACCACCTCCGTCCGGCGCCGTCAGATCGAACGTATGCGTCGCGTCGAGGACGAACCACACGTCGTAGCCGAGGTCGGAGCCGATGCGAGCCGTGGTCTCACAGCGCCGATCCCCCGCTCGCGGAGCCACGCGTCGAGATCGACATCTCCGTGAAACGACGAGTGCACCGTCTTGACGATGTGCAGATCGGGCTCGCCGGCGACGGCCTCTTTCAGCTCGAAGCCGGGAGTGCCCCGTTCGAGCGGCCCACCCTGCCAATCGTGCTGAACGACCACGATCGGGTCGCCGCGCCGGCGCCACGCAGCGATCAGCTTGGCGACGTTCTCCTCGGCGTCGGGATTGTCGCGGGGCCCGAGCGCCGGATCCTCGAAGCCGCGCTGAACGTCGACCACCAGCAGCGCACGCCGCCCGCTCATGCGTCCGACTCTACAAGGACTCGAACGCGTAGAGTCGGCCTCAGTCCGACCGACGGAGGAGCGAAGTGACGAGCATGTACGCAGTTGTCGATCCGACGACCGGCGAGACGGTCAAGGAGTACGAAACGATCAGCGACGAGGGGCTGCGGGACGCGATCACCCGCGCCGACCGGGCGCACCGGGACTGGTCGAAAGCTGCGACGGTCGCCGAGCGCGCCGCGCTCGTGCGACGCGTCGGCGAGCTGCATATGGAGCGGCGGACGGAGCTCGCGGAGATCATCGTCGCCGAGATGGGCAAGCCGATCCGGCAGGCGCGCGGCGAGGTCGCCTTCTGCGCGTCGATCTATGAGTTCTACGCGGACAACGCGGAAGCGTTGATGGCCGACGAGCCGGTCGAGCTCCTCGCGGGTGAGGGCTCGGCGGTCGTCCGCCGCAGCTCCCTCGGCGTCCTGCTCGGGATCATGCCGTGGAACTTCCCCTACTACCAGGTCGCGCGCTTTTCGGCGCCGAACCTGATCATCGGCAACACGCTTCTGTTGAAGCACGCGCCGCAGTGCCCGCAGTCCGCCGAGGCGATGGCGCAGATGTTTGCCGACGCCGGCCTCCCCGACGGCGCGTACGTGAACATCTACGCTTCGAACGAGCAGATCGAGTGGGTGATCGCCGATCCGCGCGTCCGCGGTATCTCCGTCACCGGCTCCGAGCGCGCCGGCGCCGCCGTCGCAGAGATCGCCGGCCGGAATTTGAAGAAGGTCGTGCTCGAGCTCGGCGGCTCCGACCCGTTCATCGTCCTCGGCACCGACGACCTCGACAAGACGGTCGAGGACGCCGTCGCGGCGCGGATCGACAACGCCGGCCAGTCGTGCAACGCAGCGAAACGGCTGATCGTGATCGACGAGCTCTACGAGCCGTTCGTCGAGAAGTTCACGGCCGCGCTCACCGCCGTGAAGCAGGGCGATCCGCGCGAGCGCGAGACGGAGTGCGGGCCGCTTTCCTCAGAGATCGCTGCCGACCGCCTCGAGGATCAGGTCCGACGCGCTGTCGAGCAAGGTGCGACGGTCATCGCCGGCGGCAAGCGCAACGGCAACTACTTCGAGCCGACCGTGCTGGCCGACATCACGCCGGACAACGACGTCTACCGCGAAGAGCTGTTCGGTCCGGTCGCGCAGGTCTACCGCGTGCGGTCGGAGGAGGAGGCAGTCGCACTCGCAAACGACACGCCGTTCGGGCTCGGCTCGTATCTGATGACGACCGACCCGGAGCAGGCAGAGCGCGTCGCGGACCAGATCGACGCCGGCATGGTCTACGTGAACATCGTCGGTGCAGACGGTGCCGAGCTGCCGTTCGGCGGGACGAAAAGGTCCGGCTTCGGACGCGAGCTCGGCCGCTACGGCGCCGACGAGTTCGTCAACAAGAAGCTGATCCGCACCGGCTGACCGCAGACGACCGGCTAGTCGGGCTTCGGCATCGGCTTGTCGCTGACCGGGGTGATCTCGCAGACCGTCAGCCCGGCCCCCGGCAGCAGGAAGTTGTGGAGATGTCCGACGTCGTCGGTCTCGACGACGAGGTAGTTCGTGTGCGCCGCGAAGGCGAGCCAGTACCCGACGATCTTCACGTGCTTCGACTCGCGGTCGAAGAGCGAGCGCGAGCCGCCTTTCCCGTACGGGCACTTCTCCGGCGCGTGTGTCTGCTTGATGTGAAAGAGCATGCGTCCCTCCTCGTCCGTGGCGTGGAAAGCGGCCGGAGTCGGACGCTATCTGAGGAAAGGGCGGCGACAGCCGCGGCCAAGATCAGCGACGCGCTCCACTCCTCTCCGCACGAGACGCACGCGCAAGCGGCAGCCAGATCGCGCTGCCGGCCGGCGGCTTCGACACGCGACGCCTTCGGGGCGGGGTCGGCGCTGTCGCATCGATCAGCGTGGTCGTAGCCGACGACGGTGCGGACGGTGTCGGGTGGAAGCGACCCGGCGGGCGAGGTTGAACGTGCAGACAGTGATACCCGGGTTTGGATGCCGGAAAAGACGTTCGGGGCGCCGGCAACGGCGGTATAATCTGCCTGCTCAGGCTTCTGAGGCGGTTCCTCCCGTTTCGGGGCAGGACGGGTTTGGCAGCGGTGGTGCGACGCCAGTCCGACCGGTGGCTGGCCTCGAGTCCCCGTCTTCGGTTCGCTCCCGACGGCGGAGGATTCGTGCACGGCCGGCAGCCCACCTCGACAACGGAGCAGGTCGAGAGTCGGGGCGCGGACGACCACGCTCGGCGCCAGCCGCTCGTGGCTCGCCCGCCTGAACGCGAGACAGCGCTCGCGATGGAGAAGAACGCGCGGAATCAGGTGCTGTTTCGCGAGGTGAACGAGCGCATCGCCGAGCTATCCGGCGATCGGGGCGAATCGAGCGTCGGG
>DATCJJ010000033.1:0-4206 GCA_036562845.1 Gaiellaceae bacterium
CGCGTGCGGCTCAAGCTCGCCGTCTAGCGCGCTAGGCTGCCGGACGTGCCTGCGACCGTCGTGGTCGGTGCGCAGTGGGGCGACGAGGGCAAGGGCAAGATCGTCGACCTGCTCGCCCAGGAAGCCGATGTCGTGTGCCGCTACCAGGGCGGCCCGAACGCGGGGCATACGATTGTCGCCGGCGGCGAGACCTTCAAGATCCGCCAGACGCCGAGCGGCGTCATCTCCGGCAAGACCTCGGTGATCGGAGCGGGCTGCGTCGTCGATCCGCAGGTGCTCCTCGACGAGCTCGCCGAGCTCGAGTCGCGGGGGATCGACGTCTCGGTCGTCGTCGTCTCCGGGAACGCGCACCTGATCATGCCGTGGCACGTCGCGATCGACCAGGCGTCGGAACGACGGCTCGGCCACCTGCAGATCGGGACGACGCGCCGCGGCATCGGCCCCGCGTACGCAGACAAGGCGTCGCGGCTCGGTATCCGCGTGCAGGACGTGCTCGACCCGAAGATCCTGCGGCAGAAGATCGAGGTCGCGCTCGCCGAGAAGAACGTCTGGCTCGAGCGCATCTACGAAGCGGAGCCGTTCGTCCTCGAGGACGTGTGGGAGCGGTACGCGGGCCTGGCAGAGCGGCTTGCGCCGTACGTCGGCGACGTCTCGCTGCTCGTCGACCGCGCGCTCGACGAGGGAAAGGAGGTGCTCTTCGAAGGCGCGCAGGCGACGCTGCTCGATCTCGACCACGGCACCTATCCGTTCGTCACCTCGTCCAACCCGATCGCGTCGGGCGCTCCGACGGGAGTCGGCATCGGGCCGACGCGGATCGACCGCGTGCTCGGGGTGTCGAAGGCGTACGTGACACGCGTCGGCGAGGGGCCGTTCCCGTCGGAGATTCGCGGGCCCGACCAGTCCCGACTGCGCGAGCTCGGCGGCGAGTACGGCACGGTCACGGGCCGCGAGCGGCGGTGCGGCTGGCTCGACCTGGTGGCGCTTCGCTACGCGGTGCGCGTCAACGGGATGACGTCGCTCGCGCTGACGAAGCTCGACGTGCTCTCGGACTTCGCCGAGCTGCCGGTGTGCGTGCGCTACCGGCTCCGCGACGGCTCGGAGACCGAGCACTTCCCGGCGCACCAATCGGACTTCCATCACGCGGAACCGGTGTGGGAGACGCTGCCCGGCTGGGCGCGGCCGCTCGACGAGGCATCGACGCTCGACGAGTTGCCGCCCGCGGCGCGGGACTACGTCGCGTACGTGTCGCACGCGCTCGGGCTGCCGATCGAGCTCGTCGGTGTGGGCGCCGCCCGCGACCGCGTACTTGCGTGAGCGTAGGCTCGACGGAGCTCACCGAAGAGCTGAGGTGGCGGCTTCGCCGCCATCGGAAGCGGGAATGCTGATCGCCTACAGCGGCTCGACGTGGACGCAGATCATCGTCGCGATCTCGATCTTCGTTCCCGTCGTGGTGACGATCGCGCTCGCGGTCGTGTTCCTGCGCGGCGCGAAGAACGACCCCGACGAGCAGCGGCTCCGGCGCGTGCAGGACGAGTACGAAGCTAAGCGCGAGCGGTGAGGTCGCCCGGCGTGTCGACGTCCGCCACGACGGCCGGGTCGAGCTCGACCGTGACGACATCCAGGTCCTCGTACGTCCGGTAGAGCGCGAGCGGGCCTCTCGCGAGCCGCTGCTCGAGCAGCGGCAACGCCGACTTGGCCCACGCCCCCGGCAGCGGCCCAGTGGGCGGCACCGCGGCGTCAAGGCAGGCGTCGCCGAGCGTCCGCACCGCGTCCGGCGTCATCCAGGGACAGTCGACCGGGACGAACACGACGACGTCGTTCGCCGCGGCGCGAAGGCCGGCCACCACGCCCGCGATCGGCGCGCGCACGTCCGTGCCGTCGTCGATCACGTCGAACGGAAGTCCATCGTCTTGCTTGCCGACGACGAGAACCTCTTCGCACGCCTCGGCCAGTGTCCGGCGCCCGCGGTCGGCGAACGTCTCCCCTTCGATCTGCGCGAGTGCCTTCGGCGACCCGAACCTCGTGCTCGCACCGCCGACGAGGAGAACGCCTGTCAAACCACGACGCGCCATGGCTCCGTGTAGACATTCATGCGCCCGCTGCGAACGAACCCGCAGAGCGTCACACCGCGGTCGCGGGCGAGCTCGACGGCGAGCGACGACGGGGCGCCGACCGCGACGAGGATCGGGCACCCGGCGACCGCTGCCTTCTGAACGAGCTCGAACGAGAGGCGGCCGCTGACGCAGAGCACCGCGTCCGTGAGCGGCAGCCGGCCCTCGAGGAAGGCCCAACCGACGACCTTGTCCATCGCGTTGTGGCGACCGACGTCTTCGCGCAGGCACAGCAGTGTCCCGTCGGCCTCGAAGAGGCCGGTCGCGTGGATGCCGCCGGTCGCGTCGAACGCGGGCTGCGCCTCACGAAGCCGGTCGGGCAGCATCCCGACGATTGCGGCGGTGACGCGAAGATCGCTCTCGACCCGCGGCGCCTCGACGGCGACTGCTTCGAGCGCGCCTTTGCCGCAGACGCCGCACGAGCTCGAGGTGTAGAAGCTCCGCGTGAGCCGGGCTGGGTCGAAGCCCGGCGCCTCGAGCTCGACCGTGTTGGCGGCGAGATCGTCCGGAAGGCGTGCCGCGTCCGGCCGCAGCCCCTCGGACAGCGCGAAGCCGAGCGCCAGCTCCTCGTCGTGGCCGGGAGTCCGCATCGTCACCGCAACCGGTCGGCCGCCGATCCTGATCTCGAGCGGCTCTTCGACGGCCACGACGTCGGTCGAGTCGCCTTCCGGAAGCCGAACGACCTCCACCTTCGTCGTCGAGTACGGCGCGGCTCCCATCGCCGAAGTATCCTCGCCGCGTGCAGGTCGTGGTGGTCGGCTCAGGCGCGCGTGAGCATGCGCTCGCGTGGCGGATCGCCCGTAGCCCGAACCTGACCGAGCTCCACGCCGCTCCCGGGAACCCCGGCATCGCCGCCCTCGGCCGCTGCCATCCGGTGCGCGCGGACGACGCGGACGGCCTGCTCGCGTTGGCGCTGACGCTCGACGCAGACCTGGTCGTGATCGGCCCGGAGGGACCGCTTGTGGCCGGAATCGCCGACGAGCTGCGGCGCAGCGGGATCGCCGTCTTCGGGCCGAGCGCCGACGCAGCCAGGATCGAAGGCTCGAAGACCTTTGCCAAGGACGTGATGCGCGCCGCCGGTGTTCCCACGGCCGAGGCGCTCGCCGTCGCGAGGCCGCCGTGCGTCGTGAAGGCGGACGGGCTCGCCGCCGGCAAGGGCGTCTTCGTCTGCACGACGGCCGAAGAGCTCGACGAGGCGCTGCGGGCGGTGCAGCAGTACGAAGGAAAGGTCGTGATCGAGGAGCTGCTCAACGGCCGCGAGGTCTCGCTCTTCGCGCTGTCGGACGGGCACCGTGCCGTGCCGCTCGGCGCCGCGCAGGACTTCAAGCGGATCGGTGACGGCGACACGGGACCGAACACCGGTGGGATGGGCGCGTACTCGCCGGTGCCGTGGTTCGCCGAAGCCGACGAGCTCGTTGCGCGGATCCACCAGCCGATCGTGGACGAGCTCCAGCGGCGCGGCACTCCCTTCGTGGGCTGTCTGTTCGCGGGGTTGATGCTCACGAACGACGGGCCCAAGGTGCTCGAGTTCAACGCGCGGTTCGGCGACCCGGAGACGCAGGTGCTGATGCCGCTGCTCGAGTCCGACCTGCTCGAGACGCTCGCAGCTGCGGCGCACGGCGACCTGGGTGGCAGCGGACCGGTGCTCTCAGGCGAGGCGGCGGTCACCGTCGTGCTTGCAGCGCCGGAGTATCCGGCACGAAGCGACTATGCCGGCGCCGCGATCGAGGGGATCGAGGCGGCGGAGGCGAGCGGCGCGCTCGTCTTCCACGGCGGGACGGCGGTGCGCGACGGCGCGCTCGTCACGAACGGCGGGCGCATCCTGTCGGTGACCGGCACGGGAGGAACCGTCGCAGAGGCACGGGCGCATGCGTACGCTGCGGCCGGGATGATCCGCTTCGAAGGCGTGCGTCACAGGACCGACATCGCGGCTTCCGTCGATGGCTGAGCCCCTCGTCGGCATCCTGGTCGGCTCGGAGTCCGATCGGGCGCGGATGCAGGCCGCCCTCGACGAGCTCGACGCGCGCGGCATCGGCTGGGAGTTCGATGTCCGCTCGGCGCACCGCACACCCGACGCCGTGGCCGAGTACGCCAA
>DATCJJ010000117.1:0-9173 GCA_036562845.1 Gaiellaceae bacterium
GAGCAGAAGCGCGCGCGACGCGCCGAGGCGCTCGAGGAGCTGCGCGAGGCGCTCAACCTCGAGTCGCTGCCGATCCGGATCGAGTGCTACGACATTTCGCACGCGATGGGCCAGGATCCCGTCGCGTCGATGGTCGTGTTCCAAGACGCGCTCCAGCGCAAGTCGGACTACCGGAAGTTCGGGATCAAGACGGCCGGCGCCGATCCCGACGACTTCGCGGCGATGGCGGAGGTGATCACGCGCCGCTTCGCGCGGCTCTCCGACGGCACCGGGGAGTCGCACGACTCGTCGTTCGCCACCGCGCCGAACCTCGTGGTGATCGACGGCGGCAAGGGCCAGCTGTCGGCGGCCCTCGGCGCGATGCAGGCGTTCGACCTGCCGCGCGTCGCCGTCATCGCCCTCGCGAAGCGCGAGGAGGAGGTCTTCGTGCCGGGGCAGAGCGACCCGATCGTCCTTTCGTCGCACAACCCGGGCCTGCAGCTGCTGCAACGGATCCGCGACGAGGCGCACCGGTTCGCGCTCGGATTCCACCGGCAGCGGCGCGAGTCGCGCGGCTTCTCGTCGCTCTTCGACGAGCTCGAGGGTGTCGGCCCGGCGCGGCGGCGCGCGCTCCTCCAGCACTTCGGCTCCGTCGAGGAGATGGCGGCGGCCACGCAGGAGGAGCTCGAGGGCGTTCCCGGCGTTCCCGCCGCGGTCGCGCGGCGGATCTACGCGCAGCTCCACAAGACCGGTCGCGGCTAGCTGGACATCGCTTCGCGTCAGGCGTAGGTTCGCCGCGAGTCGACGAAAGGAGGCTGCGAATGGCGGTGCTTTCGGTCATGTCCATCCCGGGGAACTCCGACGAGCTCGTCGCCCGCTTCGCGGAGACGCTCGAGCCGGTCGGACGCCGGCGCGCACCGATCTACGGCGGGATCTCGACCACCGTCGTGCGGACGGACGACGGCATCACGATCTACAACCTCTGGGAGACGGAGGAAGGCCGTCACAAGATGGCCGAGGACCCGGAGATCCAGGCGGCGCTCTCGGCTGCGAACTTTCCGGAGCCGCACTTCATCGGCTACGAGGTGCTCATGCGCGGCACCGCGGGCGACAGTGCGGTCGACATAGCGCGGCGGATCGTCGACGAGGTCTGGGCCGAGGGACGGCTCGGGACGATCGACGAGCTGATCGCGGAGAACTTCCGCGGCTGGACGCCGACGAACGGCGAGGTCAAGGGGCGCGAGGCGTTCCGCGAGCAGGTGAAGATGTACCGCTCGGCGTTCCCGAACATGACGATGGTCGTCGACCTGATCACGTCGGACGGCGAATGGGTGACGACGAAGTGGACGGCGAGCGGCACGCACACCGGGGAGCTGATGGGAATGCCGGCGACCGGAAAGGACGTCACGGTCACGGGCATCGAGGTCGACCGGATCGCCGGCGGCCGGATCGTCGAGGGTTACGGCGTCTTCGACGCGCTCGGGATGCTGCAGCAGATGGGCGCAGTCCCGGCCGGGGCCGCACAGCCCGCGCACGCGTAGTACGCGTAAACCGAACTACCCGGAAGGGGGCCGGGATCTCCCGGCCTCCTTCCGACGTTCTGGGAGGAATGCTTTCGCTCCCCGAGCCGGCGTTCATGCCCTGCGCGCACTGCGGCGCCTCGGTGGCGCGCGGCGAGGACGCGCACGTGTGCGAGGAGGAGCGACGGCTCGCGTACGACCTGTTCCGCTTCGACGGCGAGCTCGGGGTGTGGCTCGTCACGCCCGAGGGGCGGTTCGAGCAGTACTACGCGGAGCGCAAGAGGCGCGACTGATACGAAGGCGGGGTGGACGAGGCACGCCCCGTCACCGGCCCGGCCGCCGCTGCGCGGCTGATCTTCCACCGCAACTTCGGCCCGTACTTCGTCGGCAACGCCGCGTCTGCGAGCGGCACGTGGTTCCAGAACCTCGCTGCGGGCCTCTACGTGTTCGAACGGACGCACTCGCCGTTCCTGCTCGGCGTGCTCCAGTTCGGCAACTTCGTGCCGGTGCTGCTGCTCGCGCCGTGGGGCGGCAGCGCCGCGGACCGCTTCGACCGGAAGCGGCTGCTGCTCCTGACGCAGGTCATCGCCACCGTCGTCAGCGGCGCGCTCGCCGCGCTTGCCTGGGAGGGCCACGTATCCGTGCCGCTCGTCATCGGGTGCGCGGTGTGCCTGGGCGTCGCGAGCGCCTTCTCGGCGCCCGCGAGCCAGGCACTGATCGGCGACCTCGTGCCGCGGCACGACCTGCAGTCGGCGGTGGCGCTGAACTCGATGACGTACAACCTCGCGCGCGCCGTAGGGCCGGCGCTCGCGGGCCTCTCGGTCGACCGCCTCGGCTACGCGCCGTCGTTCGCGATCAACGCCGCCTCCTATCTCCTGCTCGTGCTCGGCCTGCTCGTCGTCACGCCGCGGGCGCGTGAGCTCGCGACGCGCGGGCAGGCGCGGCTGCGCGAGAGCCTCCGCATCGCGCGGCAGCAGCCGCGGCTCGTCGCCTTCCTGCTGATCGTCACAGCGGTCGGCTTCGCCTCTGACCCGGTCAACACCGAAAGCCCTGCGTTCGCGCACGCATTCGGGTTCGGGCACCACCACCTGCGGCTGTGGTCGGGCTTCATCGTCGGCGCCTTCGGCGCCGGTGCCATCAGCGCCGCGCTCCTGCTCGCCGGCCGCGTCGCGGGGTCGCGCCGGCGGATGACGATCACGCTGTCGCTGCTGGCCGCCGGCATCGTCGGCTTCTCGCTCTCGCCGTCGATCTGGATCGGCTTCGCGTTTCTCGCGGTCGGCGGCTTCGGCTACCTCGCATCCAACACCTCGGCGACGAGCCAGCTGATGCTCGGCGTGGCCGACGATCAGCGCGGGCGGATCATGGCGCTCTGGAGCGTCGCCTTCCTCGGCCTGCGGCCGATCGCGAGCCTCGCGGACGGCGCGATCGCGGGCGCGTTCGGCGTCCGGGCCGCGGGGGTCGCGCTCGCCCTGCCGGCGCTCCTTGGCGCGGCGGCGATCTATTTCTTACGCCGGCATCACATCGGCTTAACGGAACGGGCGTAGCGTCCTGCGCCATGGAGCTGCACGTCATCGAGGACGACCTCGAGGAGCACATCTGGTACGTCGACCTCGTGGCCGACTTCATCGAGGACGTCGAGTTGTTCCTCGTCGCCGAAACCGAAGAAGAAGCGGCCTCGTAGTCCGCGACATGACCGTCGTCCGACGGATCCTCGGAGCCGCGCTCGTGCTCACCGGCGCGGTGTGGGTCGGACAGGGACTGAATCTGGTCAAAGGCTCGTCGATGACCGGCAGCACCCTCTGGGCGGTGACCGGCGCGGTCTGCGTCGCGATCGGCCTCGGTCTGCTGGCGTGGCCCTGGCGGCACGCGGAACAGCCTTGACGGCACTCACTCGTAGGGTTTTCCCCCTTTCGTCGCGGGGGCGAGGTGCCGCAGGCTCCCCGCATGCAGACACTCAGACGCGTGTTCACAGTTGCCGGTCTCGTCTCGCTCCTCGCCGTGTGCTCGGTCGCGTCCGCAACGGCGTCGCATTCGGGTGTCGCCGGCACGTGGGCCGGCTCGTACCACGGCGCGTTCTCGGGCAGGTTCACGCTGCACTGGAGGCTGACGGGAGGGGCGCTGAAGGGCACGATCACGCTCTCGAACCCACCCGGCCAGTTCGGCATCACCGGCTTTGTCGGCCGCGGCGGGGCGATTCGCTTCGGGGTGGTCAAGGTCGGCGCGACGTACACGGGCTCGGTGTCGGGCGCGTCGATGTCCGGGAAGTACATGACGCCGCAGGGCGGCGGCTCCTGGAGCGCGCGCAAGACCTCCTGACCGGGTTGACATTTGGCCGAGGGTCGCACACGCTGCGCCCAAGGTGAGGGGTCTGATCTCCATGGCCGCCGCGTTGACCGCGGCGGCCGTGCTCCTGCAGCCCGCGTCGGCTGCGCGCCGGACGACCTGCGCCACCGGTCTCACGTGCACGACCGTCGGCGTCCCGCTCGACCGAAGCGGACGCGTGCCGGGCACGGTCGCGCTCCGCGTGGAGGTGCTGCCGACCGACCGCACGCCGCCGCGCGGCACGATCTTCCTGGTCGCGGGCGGCCCCGGCCAGGGCTCGGCGAAGACATTCGGCCTCGGCAACTCGACGAGCGCGAAGTTCTTCCGCGCCGTGTTCCCCGGCTACACGCTCGTCGCCTTCGACAACCGAGGCACCGGGAGCTCCGGGCTCCTCGAGTGTCCGAGCGCGGAGGATGTCGCGGGCTGCGCGAGCTCGATCGGTTCCGCGCGGGATTACTACGCGACGGCCGATCACGTCGAAGACCTCGAGGCGGTCCGGCAGGCGCTCGGCGTCGACCGAATCGCGCTCTACGGCGTCTCGTACGGGACGAAGCTCGTACTCGCGTACGCGTCTGCCCACCCCGAGCATGTCGACCGGCTGCTGCTCGACTCGGTCGTGCCGCTCGATCGGCCCGAGGCCTTCCCGACGGACGAGCTGCGCGCAATGCCCGCGACGCTCGCCGCGTATTGCCCGCTTGCGACCTGCAAGGCGGCGACGCCGGACTTCCCGGGCGACGTGGTCGCGCTCGCGAACGCGCTCGCGAGAAAGCCGCTCGACGCATTCGTTCCGTCTACGACGGGACGAATGCGGGTGCAGGTCGGGGCGGAGGAGTTCCTCGGGCTCGTCTTCTCCGCCGATCTCTCTCCCGGCCTCGATGCGGAGCTTCCGGCAGCCGTGCACGCCGCGCGCGAGGGCGTGCCCCAGCCCCTGTTGCGCCTCGACGAGATCGCGAACGCGTCGTCGGCGTCGGAAGACGACATCAGCTTCGGGCTCTACCTCGCGACCGTCTGCCACGACGGGACGTTCCCGTGGCAGCCGGGCGCCGCGCTCGCGGACCGGCTCGGCAGCGTGCAGGCGGCGCTCGCAGGCGCGCCGGGCGGGCTTCTCGGCCCGTTCGGGTCGTGGGCGTTCGCCCTCGGCAGCGCAGCCACGTGCCTCGGCTGGCCGACGCCCGCGGCGGGCAGCAGCCTCGTCTCGCATCCGCTGCCCGATGTGCCGGTCCTCGCCCTCAGCGGCGGGCTCGACTTCCGCACGCCCACGGCGTGGGCCGCCTCGGTCGTCTCCCAGTTCCCGCAGGGCCGTCTGCTCGTCGTCCCGGGCGTCGGTCACAGCGTGTTGACGATGGATCCGTCGGGCTGCAGCGCGCTCGCCGTCATCAGCTGGAGCACCGGCTCGACGCCTGCGGCGCAGTGCCCGCGCGCGAAGCCCTACCTCGCGACCGTGGGCGCATATCCGACGCAGCTGCCGGCGCACCTCGGCGCGCAGCAGACGTTGACGGTCGCTCGGCGGACGCTCCAGGACGCGGAGGCGATCTGGTTCCTCGCGCTCGACTCCGGAGCCGCGGCCGCCGTCGAGCCCGGGCTCGACGGCGGCAGCCTCTTCGCCTTCAGCCGCTCGTTCCGGCTTCGCAGCTACGCGATCGCGCCGCGCGTCGCACTGAGCGGCGTCATCCACGTGTCTGTTGCAACGGCGCCGATCGGCTTCAGCGGCTCGGTGACCGTGAACGGGGCGGGCGTCGCCCACGGGAAGCTCACGCTCCGCAACGGCACGCTGGTCGGGAAGCTCGGGTAGCTAGCGCCCGGCGTCTGCGTCCGGCCCCATGAACGGGTACCGGTAGTCCGTCGGCGGCACGAACAGCTCCTTCACCGTCCGCGGCGACACCCAGCGGATCAGGTTCCACATCGAGCCGGCCTTGTCGTTCGTGCCCGACGCGCGCGCGCCGCCGAACGGCTGCTGACCGACGACCGCGCCGGTCGGCTTGTCGTTGACGTAGAAGTTGCCGGCCGCGTACTTCAGCTTCTCGTCGGCGAGCTCGATCGCGCTCCGGTCCTGCGCGAACACGGCGCCGGTCAGGCCGTACGGCGCGCCGGCGTCGATCATGTCGAGCGTGTCTGCATACCGCTTCTCGTCGTAGACGAACGTCGTCACGACGGGCCCGAACAGCTCCTCCTTCATCGTCCGGAAGTCCGGGTCGCTCGTCTCGATGATCGTCGGCTCCACGAACCAGCCGTCGGAGTCGTCGTAGCCGCCGCCCACGAGGACCTTCGCCTTGCCGTTCGCCGCGTTGGCCTCGTCGATCGCCGCCTTCTGCGTCTTGAAGGAGCTGCCGTCGATGACGGCGCCCATGAAGTTCTGGAAGTCGCTGACGTCGCCGACCTTCAGGCCCTTCACCTCGTCGGCGAGCCGCTCGCGCAGCTCGGGCCAGAGGTTCGACGGCGCGAACACGCGCGACGCGGCGGAGCACTTCTGCCCCTGGTACTCGAACGCGCCGCGCACGATCGCCGTGGCGAGCGCATCCACGTCTGCAGAAGGATGCGCGACGATGAAATCCTTGCCCCCCGTCTCGCCGACGATGCGCGGGTAGTTGCGATACGTGTCGAGGTTGTTCGCGACGTCGCGCCACATGCCGTTGAAGACGGCTGTCGAGCCGGTGAAGTGGATGCCGGCGAGATGTGGGCTCGCGAGCACCGGATCGCCGACGTCCGCGCCGGAGCCGTAGACGAGGTTGACGACGCCAGGCGGCAGGCCCGCTTCCTCGAGCAGCTGCATCAGGAACCACGCGCTGTACGCCGCGGTCGACGCCGGCTTCCAGACCACGGTATTCCCCATCAGCGCCGCGGACATCGGCAAGTTGCCGCCGATCGCCGTGAAGTTGAACGGCGTCACCGCGAACACGAAGCCCTCGAGCGGCCGGTACTCGAGCCGGTTCCAGACGCCCGGCGAGGAGTTCGGCTGCTCCGAGTAGATCTGCGTCATGTACTTGACGTTGAAGCGCCAGAAGTCGACGAGCTCGCACGCCGCGTCGATCTCCGCCTGATGCGCGGTCTTCGACTGGCCGAGCATCGTCGCGGCGTTCAGCGTCTGGCGCCACGGCCCCGCGAGCAGATCGGCGGCGCGGAGCAGCACGGCGGCGCGCTCCTCCCACGGCGTGCGCGACCAGTCCTCCCACGCATCCGCGGCCGACGCGATCGCCTTCTCGACCTCGTCCGCGCCGCCCTTGTGCACGGTCGCGAGCACGTGCGAGCGCTTGTGCGGCTCGACGGCCTCGAACGTGTTGCCGGTCGTCACGTGCTCGCCGCCGATGACGAGCGGGATCTCGAGCTGTTGCGACTCCATCTGCTGCAGGCGCAGGCGGAGCTCCTCGCGCTCGGGGGTGCCGGGGGCGTAGCTGCGGACGGGCTCGTTGTGGGGCTCGGGGACGCGGAAGATGCCGTGGGCGCTCATAGGGCGATCGTAGACTGACGGCGCATGGCGGTGACGCGGGTCGCGTACGAGGCCGACGGCTGGGGCGTGGGGGAGCTGTGGCTCGACGGCGAGGTCGTCGTCTGGCACGAGCTGCCCATGGGGAAGCCACGTCCGGCAACCACGTTGTCGGACGTGTCCGGCAACGTGGTTGCCCGCCTCCAGGCCTACTTCGCCGGGGAGCCCGAGACGTTCGACGACGTTCCTGTCGACCTCGAGTACGAGACGCCGTTCCTCGAGGCGTGCGCACGCGCGCTGCGACGGATCCCGCGGGGCGAGACCGTGACGTACGGAGAGCTCGCCGCGCTCGCGGGAGCGCCCGGCGCCGCGCGCGCGGCGGGGTCGTTCTGCGCGCGCAACAGGCTCGGGCTCTTCGTCCCATGCCATCGCGTCGTCAGCGCCGGCGGCCTCGGTTCCTACGGGTCACACGGCGTCGCGTACAAGAAGCGGCTGCTGGAGCTCGAAGGTGCCGCTGTCTGAGGACCTGCGCATCGAGCTCGCGCTCATCGCACCCGACTCGGACTGCGACCGGCTCGCCGAGCTGTCGGGGCTTTTCCACGTCGCGGGGAGCGTCCACCTTCGCGGCCGCGGCGAGGTCGCCGTCCACCTCGACCTCGCGAGCAGCGCGGTCGCGCGGCGCGGTTTTGCGCTCCTCCGCGCGTTCGGCGTCGAATCGGAGATCCGCACGTACCAGCAGCACGCCTTCGACCGCGCGACGCGGTTCCAGCTCCATGTCGAGGGGACGCAGCATGCGTACGAGGTCCTTCACCGGGCGGGTGTCCTCGACTCGTCGCATCGCCCACTCGATCGGCCGCCGCAGCGCGTGCTCGCGCGCCGCTGCTGTCGGGGCGCGTATCTTCGCGGCGCACTGCTCGGCGCCGGCTCGCTGAGCGGGCCGCGCGACCCGCATCTCGAGATCCGCACGGCCGAGCCCGAGGGCGCTCGGTTCGTCGCCGAGGTCGCTGCACGCGAAGGAGCGGAGCTGCACATCATGCAGCGCCGCCGCCACGCAGTCGCCTACGCGAAGGGGATCGATCCGATCGCCGACGTCCTCGCCGCGGCGGGCGCGGGAGACACGCTGATCGCGCTCGAGGAGAGCTCCGTCGTCGCGGCGATTCGCGCCGACGCGAACCGTCTCGCGAACGCAGACCATGCCAACCTCGTCCGCACGAGCCGCGCGGCGCGCGCCCAGCTCGAGGCGCTGCGGCAGCTCGACGTCGATGGACTGCCGGACGACCTGCGCGAGCTCGCGCGCCTTCGACTCCGTCTCCCGACGGCGAGCACGGCCGAGCTCGCACGTCACGCGAAGCTGACGAAAGCGTCTGCGTACCGTCGACTGCGTCGGCTCGTCGAGCTCGCCGAAGCGTGAGCACGATCCGATGGGTCTGACTTGCAAGTCGTCTAGACGCGACCTTTGGGCTGTCGTCATACTCGACAACGGCGGGTCTGCGCTCGTCCGTCGGCGGATTCAGACCCCGTCCGTCGGCGCGATATCGAGTACAGGAAAGGGCCGGGAGGGTCGTCCTCGGAGCTTCCCGGTCCGCCCGCCTTTTTCCGCTTCGCCCGCTCCGCTTCGCTGCGCTTTCCGCTCGCGGGTGTGGGTTCAGGCCCGACTCATCCCGGACCGCCTCGTGCCGCCGCCGCGCATGTCGGCGGCGGCAATAACGGTTATTACGGATGCCCCTCGAAGTGCCTCTCGTTAGCATCAAAGGGCGGATTGAAAAACACCAGCGAAAGGCGCTGAAACCAATGGCGAAGATCAGGGTCGGGATCAACGGATTCGGCCGCATCGGGCGGAACTTCTTCCGCGCCTACCTCGACCGCGGCGGCGACTTCGAGCTCGTCGCGGCGAACGACATCGGCGACACGAAGACGATGGCGCACCTGCT
>DATCJJ010000145.1:0-25995 GCA_036562845.1 Gaiellaceae bacterium
GCTGCGCGACAACACGTTCTACGCCAGCATCACGATCCAGATCGACGGCCCGGAGATCGAGGTCGACTCGCGGCCGTCGGACGCGATCGCGCTCGCGATTCGCGCCGATGCGCCGATCTTCGCCGCCGACCGCGTGATCGAGGAGTCCGCGATCGAGTTCGAAGGCGACGACGTCGACCAGGAAGTGCTCGAGGCCGAGGTCGCGAAGTTCAAGAGCTTCCTCGACGAGGTCACGGCCGAGGACTTCGCGGTCGAGTCCGAAGACGAAGAGGACTGACGCGCCTACAGGTTCAGCACGGACACGGTGATCGCCGCCGCGTTGAAGAGCGCGTGCACGACCATCCCGGGCACGACGCTGTCGGTGCGCTCGCGGAGATACGCGAGCAGGCTGCCGAACGGGACGAGGATCAGGAGCGCGATCAGCAGTCCGTGCCAGATGCCGAAGGCGATGCCGACGAGAAGCACCGCCGGTGCCGCACCGAGCGGCCGTAGCAGCGAGTAGCCGACGCCGCGGAAGAGCAGCTCCTCGACGACCGGTGCGAGCGCGCAGAAGACGGCGACGTTCGCCGCAAAGGCGCCGGCGTGCGACGGCTCCCAGTGCGTCGGAGCGAGGCCCTGCTCCTTGCCGGGGTTCTCGATCGGGAGCAGCACGACGAGATACTCGAGGGCGAGGATCGACGCGACGACGCCGAAGGCGAGGCCGGCGACGCGCCGGAAGCCGTTCGGGAGGCGCAATGCGAACAGATCCCAACGGTCGAGTGCGATCAGCAGCGTGATGCCGAAGACGATCCCGTAGAAGACGACCTCCGCGACGAAGGTGCTCCACTTGTAGATGTCGTCGCTGTGGCCGCTCGTCTTGCCGTACGCGGCGTAGTTGACCGCGCCGATGCCGCCGACGAGGACGATCCAGAAGAAGAGACGGACGCGGCTCACGCGAGGATTCTCTGCGCCGCCTCGGCGAGCGGCGCCGGCTCGAAGCGCATGCCCGCCGCCCGGGCGCCCGCTTCGTCGGCCGCATCGTCGCCGACGTGGACCGCGCGCACGGGATCGGCGACAGCGAGGCGGTGCAGCGCCAGCTCGAACACGGCCGGGTCAGGCTTGGCCGCGCCCACCTCGGCCGAGGTGACGACGGGCAGGTCGAGGCCGAGCCGCTGTAGATGTTCCGTCAAGCCGATGTCCCAGTTGGACACCACGCAGAGCCGCAGTCCGGCTCGTGACAGATCGTCACATGCTCGACGTCCACCGGGGACGAGGTCGAACGCGAGCGACTCGACGAACGGAAATTCGCCTGCGTCGAGCGGCTCCGCGCCCGCCGCGTCGAGAAAGACGCGTGTGCACGCGTGGCGCAGCGCCGCGAGCGAAACGGCGTCTCGGCCCTCGTGCGAGCGCGGCACGTAGTACGCAACCTCCGCCGCGAACGCGTCCCGAACCGCGTCGTCGCTCCGTACGACGCCGCGCACGGCGAGCGCGTCCCGGAGCGCGGGAACGGGATCGTGCAGCCGCACGAGCGTGCCGTACGCGTCAATCGTGACGGCGTCCACGTCCACGGCTGCATAGGGTTGCAGTCGTGCGCCACTTCACTCCCGGGGAGGCGAACGCCGCGCTCGAGCGCGTCAGGCCGCTCGTCGAGCAAATGGTCGCGCAGCGGCGCGAGCATCTCGAGGCGCTCGAGCGGCAGGAGGAGCTCGAGCAGCGAATCCGCGGCAACGGCGGTGGGATCCCGCCCGCAACGCTCGCCGATACCGCCGCCGAGGTGGATCGCATCGCCCGCTCGCTCGCCCAGACCGTCGACGAGATCAACACGCACGGCGCGGAGGTGAAGGATCTCGACGAGGGGCTGATCGACTTCCCCGCGCTCCGCCACGGCGAGACCGTTCTCCTCTGCTGGAAGCTCGGCGAGGACGAGATCCGCTACTGGCACCACGTCGAGGACGGGTTCGCCGGACGGCAGGAGCTGCCGCTGGAGTAGTCGAAGAACGGCTTCATGCCGCTCTGGCACCGCCTCGTGATCGCAGGCGCGGTCTTCCTTGCCGTCAGCCTGATCGCACGCCTCGTCGACTGGCGCCTCGCGCGGAAGACGCTCGCGCCGGAGATGATCACGCGCTACCGCGTGCTGCGGCGCAGCATCTCGGCTGTCATCCTCGTCGTCGGGTTCTTCTCCGCCCTGCTCGTCATCCCCGAGGTGCGCGCGGTCGCCGGCGGGCTGCTCGCGTCCTCGGCGGTGCTCGGGATCATCGTGGGCTTCGCCTCGCAGAGCACGCTGGGGAACTTCGTGGCCGGACTGCTGATCGCGATCACCCAGCCGGTCCGGCTCGGCGACCGCGTGGAGTACGCCGGGGAGATCGGCGTGATCGAGGACATCGGCCTCACCTACACCTTCATCCGCACGACCGACGGCGCGCGGCTCGTCGTCCCGAACCAGAAACTCGCCTCCGATACCATCCGAAACTCCACGATCCGCAGCAGGGAGTCGTTCGCAGAGGTCAGGGTGCAGGTTCCGCTTTCCACAGATCTCGGCGCGGCGGTCGACGGGCTCAGGGACGAGGTCGCGCAGGAGCGCGACGGAGCCGTCTACGTGAGTGCGCTCGACGGCAACGCGACGCTCACCGTCCGCGCGGGCGCGTCCGACGAGGACGCCGCGGAGCAGCTCGAGCGCGACCTGCGCGTGCGCGTGCAGCGGCGGCTGCGCGCCTTGGGCGCCTGGCAATGAGCCGCCAGCGCCGTCCGCCCGATCCGACGATTGCGAACCGGCGCCGGCGGCGCCGGCGCGAACGGACGCGCAAGCAGCGGCGCCGTCGGACGGTCGTCGTCGCGCTGCTGATCGGCGTGCCGCTCGTCCTGGTTGCGGTCGCCGCGGTCGGCGGCACCGTTGCGTTCGGCGCGCGCTGCGATCTCAAGTCGCTGACGCCGGTCGCCGTCGGCCAGAACTCGTTCGTCTACGCCGCCGACGGCTCGGAGCTCGGCGTCATCCCGGCCGAGCGGAACCGCACGCCGGTCTCGCGGTCGCAGATGAGCCGCGGGGTCCCGAAGGCGACGGTCGCGATCGAGGACAGGCGGTTCTACGCGCACGGCGGCGTCGACCCGGTCGGCATCCTCCGGGCGGTCGTCGCCGACGTGCGCGCCGGCAAGGTCGTGCAGGGCGGATCGACGATCACGCAGGAGCTCGTCCGCAACCTCTACCTCTCGCGCGAGCGCACGCTCAAGCGCAAGATCGTCGAGGCCTGCCTCGCGATCAAGCTCTCGCACAGCTGGTCGAAGGACCGCATCCTGACCGCGTACCTCAATCAGGTCTTCTACGGAAACCACTCGTACGGGGTCGAGGCCGCCGCCGAGACGTACTTCTCGAAGCAGGCGCGCGACCTGACGCTCGACGAGTCCGCGATGCTCGCCGGTCTGCCGCAGGCGCCGTCGATCGACGACCCCTTCCGCAATCCGGCGGCCGCGATCGCACGCCGCAACGAGGTGCTCCACGCGATGCTCGTCAGCGGCGACATCACGTCGGCCGAGTACCAGAGCGCGAAGTCGGACGACTCGCTGCATCTCCACCCGGGACATCGGTTCCAGCAGGTCAAGCAGCCGTTCTTCTTCGGGTACGTCGAGCAGCTGCTGCAGGACGAATACGGATCGAACACCGTGCGCGAGGGTGGGCTCAGGGTGTACACGACGATCAACCCGGGCCTGCAGCGCGCAGCGACCGTTGCGATCCGCCACACGCTGGCGGAGCGGAGCGACCCCGCCGCGGCGATCGTCTCGATCGATCCACGCACGGGCGCGATCAAGGCGATGACTGCCGTCTCGCCGGGCAACGCCAAGAACCAGTTCAACTTCGTCACGAGCGCGCGGCGCCAGCCGGGCTCGACCTTCAAGATGATCACGCTGACGACCGCCGTGTCCCGCGGTCTCGACCCCTTCCGCGTGGCGTACCTCTCGGCGCCGCTGCACTACCAGCCGGACTCGACGTGCAACCCGAACGATCCGAATTGCGCGTGGGACGTCCAGACGTACGACCACACGTATGCCGGCGTGGAGTCGGTCGCGAATGCGACGCTGCAGTCCGACAACACGGTCTACGCGCGGCTCGCCCTCGACGTCGGGCCGCTCAACATCGTTCACATGGCGCAGCGGCTCGGCGTTCGCACGTCGCTGGACCCGGCGAAGGACGCTGTGCCGTCGATCACGCTCGGCTCGATCGCGGTCACGCCGCTCGAGATGGCATCGGCGTACGCAACCATCGCCGCCGGCGGCATCTACTCGAAGCCGATGGCGATCACGAAGGTCGTCCTCCCGAACGGGAAGGTCGACACCGACGCCGGCTGGGGGCAGCCGAAGCGCGAGCGCGTGATCGCGGACTGGGTCGCGTCGACGGTGACGCAGGTGCTCGAGCAGAACATGCTGTACGGCACCGGCCGCTCCGCACACATCTCGAACCACACCGACGCCGGCAAGACCGGGACGACCGACAACTACGCCGACGCCTGGTTCTGCGGCTACACGCCGCGGCTCGAGGCGACGGTGTGGATCGGCTACCCGCGGGCCGAGATCCCGATGCTGAGCGTCCACGGGATCACCGTTTCCGGCCCCACGTTCCCGGCCCAGATCTGGCACACGTTCATGACGACGGCGATCGGCGACCGGCCGGACGTCCGCTTCCCGACCGCGCAGACCCAGCCGGTCTGGACGTCGTGGCGCGGCCAGTGGGAGTACAGCGGCGCGTACAGCTATGCACCGGCGCCGACGACCACGGCGGCGCCGACGACCAAGTCCCGTACGTCGACGCCGCTGCCGCCCGTCTCGACGCACTCGACGCCGACGACGACCGCCGCCCCGCCGCCCGTCACGACGGAGGCTCCGCCGCCGACGACGGAGCCGCCGGTCGACACGACCACGACGCCGACAACTCCTTAGGGAGTCGGGAGCGTCGTCCCGACCGTCGTTGCGGTGGTCGGCGGCGGCTCGGTGGTCGTCGTCGTCGCTTCGGTCGTCGTCGGTTGGGTCGTGGTCGGCGGCGCCTGCGTCGTCGTCGGAGCTGTGGCCTGACGGGTCGTCGTCGGTCGGGTCGTCGTCGCAGCCGTGCTCGTCGTGGCGGCCGTCGTCGAGGCTTCCGACGTCGTCGCCTCGGTCGTCGTCCGCCGCGTCGTCGAGGAGTGCGGCAGTGAGATCGACGGCAGCGTCGTCACGGGCGTCGTGGTCGACGAGGACGCGGGCCGCGTCATCTCGTACGCGAGCGCGCCGCCGGCGAGCAGGAGGATGAGGAGCGCCGCGACGAGCAGCGGTACCCGGCTGCGCCGCGGCTCGGCTGGAGGCGGCGGTGGGGGAGCTGCCGCCGGCGACACCGTTGTCTGCGCCGTCGCCGGAGCGGCGACCGGGAGGACCCGGGTGGCGTCGTCCGCGGGGGCGCCCGTCGCGGCCGTCCCGGCGATGCCGAGCGCCGTGAGCAATGCGGCCCCGTCGCGCGGCCGCTCGGCGGGATCCTTCAGGAGCGCCGCTGTCGCCGTCGATTCGAGCAGGCCCGGCGGGTCGCGGCGAAGCTCGGTGATCGGCGGCGGCGGGAGGTCGCGGTTCATCATCACGAGCTCCAGCGGGTCCGACGACTCGAACGGGAGCCGCCCCGTCAGCATGCGAAAGAGGATGACGCCGAAGGAGTAGACGTCCGAGGCCGGCGTCGCGGGCGAGCCTGCGGCCTGCTCCGGCGAGATGTACGCGGCCGTCCCCAGCACGGTGCCGGCCTCGGTGAGCGTTCCTTCGCCGACGGCCAGGCGCGCGATGCCGAAGTCGCCGAGCTTCGGACGGCCGTCGGCGTCGAATAGGACGTTCGCGGGCTTGAGGTCGCGGTGCACGACGCCGCGCGCGTGCGCATGTGCGAGGCCCGCCGCCACGCCTGCCGCGATGGCCTGCGACTCGTCGTCGGGCAGCGGCTTTCCCTTCGCCGCGAGGAGCCGCTCTTCGAGCGTGCCGCCGGGCACGAACTCGAGCACCATGAACGGCCGGCCGTCGTCCTCGCCGTAGTCGTAGAGCTGCATGACGTTCGGGTGCGCGAGCGAGGCAACGGCTCGCGCCTCGCGCTCGAAGCGGGCACTGTCGGCGTCCGGCGCGAGCAGCTTCAGGGCGACGCGCCGGCCGAGCTCGCGGTCGTGTGCGAGGTAGACCTCGGACATGCCGCCGCGCCCGAGCACGGACTCCAGCCGATAGCGGCCGCCGATCTCGCGCTCGGACATCGGGCTAGGTTATGCGCCGAACGTGGCCGAGGTACTCACCTTCGAGCAGGCTCAGGCGCGTGTGCTCGAGCACGTCCGCCCGCTCGCGCCGGAGCGCGTGGCGCTCGGGGCCGCCTCGGGCCGCGTGACGGCGGCGCCTGCGCAGTCGGTCGTCGACTTGCCGCCGTTCGCGAGCTCTGCCATGGACGGCTACGCGGTCCGAAGCGCCGACCTGCCGGGGACGCTCCCGGTCGTCGACCGCGTCGCGGCGGGCCGGCCCGCCGGCCGGCCCCTCGCTGCAGGCGAGGCGATGGAGATCTCGACGGGCGGCGTCGTCCCCGAGGGTGCGGACGCCGTCGTCCCGGTCGAGTCTGTTGTCGAACGTGACAACAACACCGTCGAGTTCCCCGAAGCTGTTGCCGGCGGAGCAAACGTCCGGCCGCGGGGGGGAGACGCCGCGCTGGGCTCCGTCGTCGTCGACTCGGGCGTCCTGCTCGGGCCGTCGCAGATCGGAGCGCTCGCTGCGGCCGGCGTCGCCGAGGTGGACTGCGCACGCCGGCCGCGCGTCGTCGTGCTCGCGACCGGCACGGAGCTCGCGCGTCCGGGCGAGCCGCTCGGCCCGGGCCAGGTCTACGAGGCGAACGCCGTCATGCTCGCGGCCGCGCTCGCCGCCGCCGGCGCGGAGGTCGAGCAGCTGCCGGCCGTCGCGGACGACGAGGCGGCGCACCGGACGGCGATCGCGCGCGGCCTGGAGGCGGACGTCCTCGTCACGTCCGGCGGGGTGTCCGTCGGCCCGCACGACCTCGTGCGCGCGATCGAGGCGGAGCTCGGCGTCGAGGAGGTCTTCTGGCGCGTCGCGATGCGTCCGGGCAAGCCGGTGTCGTTCGGCGTGCGCGCCGCGACGCTCGTCTTCGGGCTGCCCGGGAATCCGGTGTCATCGCTCGTCGGCTGCATGCTCTTCGTCCTGCCGGCCGTACGGGCGCTGCAGGGTGTGCGCGAGCCGCTGCCGCCGTTCGCGGACGGCACGCTTGCCGCGGCGCTGCGGCGGAACCCGGCCCGCGACGACTTCGTGCGGGCGCGCGTTCGCCGCGACGGCAACGGCGCGACGCTCGAGCCGATCGTCGGCCAGGAGTCGCACATGATCGCCCGCGCGGCCGGCGCCGATGCGCTCGTCCACATCGCCCGCGGCGACGGCGAGGTCGCGGTCGGCGAACGCGTTGCGTGGCTAGCCCTGAACTGAGACGCCGGCCGCCTCGACGCGGCACGGCTCCATGCCGCGCGGCTCGACCGCGGTGAGGCTCGCGTAGACGACTTGGCGGTGGGTGGCGAAGAAGCGCGGTGGCACGCCTGGAGCTCGAGCTGCTCGTGCCGGGGCGAGCGCAGGACTGCGAGATCGTCGGCAGGGACGACCCGGTGCGTCACGGTCCGGTAGACGAAGGTGGCGTACGGCATCTCGAGGCGGACGACGTCGCCCGGCCGGATCTCGTCGATCGCGGCGAAGGGCGCGAGGTACGTCGTCCGGTGCCCGGCGATGGAGACGAGGCGGTTCTCGCCGGGCATCCCGTGCGCCGGTCGATCCCGGGGCCTCGCCGCAGCGAGAAGTCGTCCGTGCCGTCGACGAGCACCATGCGCAGCCCGATCCGGCCGATCACGATCCGCCCGACCGCCCCGATCAGGAGGGCGCCGGTGATCCGTGCGATGCGGGGCACGTCAGCCGTGCAACGCGTGCCGCGCGCGTTCGGATGCGCGCCGGCGACGCCGCGCGAGCACCGCGCGGCGGACGACCTCGCGCACCGGTCCGCGCGGCGGCCGCTCCGCCGCGCTCGGGTACGGCGCGTACCGGCCGGCGGTGATCGCGACGAGCTGCGCTGCCCCGGCGAGCCACCCGAGGCCGATCGCGAGGCTCTGCGCCGGCGCATAGCCGAGCGTGTAGAGCCAGGCGATGTACCACGGCGCATCCCAGCCGAGGCCGTAGCGGCCGGCAAAGGACCAGAGAAGCAGCGCCGCTCCGGCGAAGCCGGCGAGCAGTGCGAGCGTCCGCGCCCACCACGACGCCTCGCGAAGCTGCGGCAGCCAGAGCCAGATGTGGAGCGACGGCAGGACGAAGAGGAGCGCGAAGGGGTTCGTCGCGACGACGAGGAGCCCGACGACGCCGAGCGCGAGGAGCGCGGCGGTGTGGCCGGCGAGCACCTCCTCCGGCGAGACGGGCCGGCGCGGGATCAGCTGGTCGCGGGCGACGATCCAGCCGAGGAAGACGAGGACGGCGAGGCCGACCAGCGCCGCCGAGGGCCAGTGGACGTCGCGCAGGCCGGGCGGGCGCGCCGCGCCGGTCGGCCAGGCGCGGAGGAGCGTGAACAGGCCGAGCAGCGCTCCGCACCAGACCCAGAAGGCGAGGCGGCTCCGGTAGGCGCGGAGCGCAGGCGCAACGCGGATCCGGCGGCGACGGCAGCGCGCGAACAGGTCGACCGCCGTCGTCAGGAAGGGCAGCAGGCAGGCGATGAGGACGAGCTCGATCGCCCAGCCGCGAACGATCCGCGTGCCGAGGTAGATGTAGCTCCCCGGCCCGGGCGCCATGGCGACGCCCTGCTCGAGCGCGTCGATCGTGTTCTGGGTGGCCCGGCCGACCTGGCCGAGGCGGCCGGCGCGGATCCCGCCGGCACCGTCGCCGATCCCGTCCGACGGCCGGTCGTGCGCCGTGGTGATCGTCACCGCCGGGATGCCGCGGCTGACGAACGGCGCCTGCGCGAACCGGCTGTACGGAAAGCCGAGGTCGATCAGCTGGCGGAGCCCGCTCGGGCGCGTCGGGTCGAGGCCGGTCTGGGCCGCGATCTGCGCCCGCACCGTCTCGACGAGCCCGGGCGTCGCCGAGCGCGGCGTGTCGCCGTTGAACACGAGCCGCGGCCGCCGCGACCCGGCGACGGCGTCGAGGTTGATCACGGCGATCGCGTCGCGTGCCTCCGGCGCATGCTCGGCGAACCAGGCCGCGCCGAGCCCGCCCTCCACCTCGGCGTCGGTCGAGAGGAAGAGGATCGAGTACGGGAGGCGGACGCGTTGGCCCGAGGCGGAGGGCGCGTAGGCGCGGGCGAGCTCGAGCAGCGCCGCCGTCCCGGAGGCGTTGTCGTTCGCGCCGGGGCCGGTGCCGGCATCGTCGCGGTGGGCCATGAGGACGATCGTCTTCTGCGAGAGCCCGGGCTTCGTCGCGAGCAGATTGACCCCGTGGATGCGGCCGCGGCCCGCGACGCCGACGCTGAACGGCTCGCGGCGGACGACGAAGCCGTAGGGCGTGAGCTGCTCCGTGTACCACCGCGCGGCGCCCGCCGCGCCGGCCGAGCCGGCGCTGCGGATCGGGTAGGTCGTCGCCAGCTGCGCCGCGAGCCCGGCCGCGGTGTCCTTGTCGAAGGCGGGCGGGAGGTTGGGCGGCGCGAGGGACGCCGGGCGCGCGACGCTGAACGCGAGGACGAGCAGCGGCAGGCCGACGAGGAGCCAGGTCCCGCGGTAGAGACGGCCGTTGATCGGCCGCTCGAGCGAGCCGGGGCGGGCACGGCGCCGCTCCGGCGCAGGCGGGCGCGCTGCCACGGGCTGAGTCTAGGTGGGCAGGCGGGCGTTTCCACGTGAAAACGACCGCCGATACAGTCCGCCCGTGCGACTGCAGGTCTTCGCGCTTCTCTGCGCCCTCGCCGGCGGGCTTGCAGCGCTCGGGATCGGCCGCGCGGCCGGGCTGTTCAGCGCGAAGACGACGACCGTCGTCGAGCAGGCGCCCCCTCGGACGGTGACCGTGACGGATGCGGCGCGGACGACCGCCTTCTCCGCGGCCAGGATCTTCGCCGCCCGGTCGCCCGGCGTCGTGACGGTGTTTTCGTACTTCGGCGGCGTGGGCTCGCAGGGCTCGGGCTTCGTCGTCGACCGGGACGGGACGATCCTCACGAACGCGCACGTGATCACGAACGCCGGCGAGACGAGCGGCACCGTCCAGCCCGCGTCGACGGTGTACGTCGAGTTTGCCGACCACGACCGGGTCGCCGCGCGGATCGTCGGCTGGGACGTCTTCGACGACGTCGGCGTCCTGCGGATCGACGCCGGCGCGCATCCGCTCGCACCCCTCCCGCTCGGCCGCTCGGCGTCGGTCGTCGTCGGGCAGCCCGTCGCGGCGATCGGCAGCCCGCTCGGGAACGCCGATTCACTCGCCGTCGGCGTCGTCTCCGCGGTGCGGCGGTCGATCGCGGCGCTGACGGCGCCGAGCTTCCAGCTGTCGGACGCGATCCAGACGGACGCGCCGCTCGCCCACGGCAGCTCCGGCGGCCCGCTGCTGGACGCGGCCGGCCGCGTGATCGGGATCAACGCGCAGATTCGCAGCGACCAGGGCGGCTCGGCGGGGATCGGCTTCGCCGTGCCGATCGACGCGGCCCGCCGCTCCCTGCGGCAGCTGTTGACGAAAGGCCACAGCACGTACGCGTACGCCGGCCTGCAGACCGAGGACCTGACGCCGTCGCTCGCGCGGCACCTCCGTCTGCCGGTCGAGCACGGCGCACTCGTCGACCGGGTGACGCCCGGCGGCCCTGCCGACCGCGCGGGCCTGCGCGGCGGGACGGCGCAGGAGCCCTTCCTCGGCGAGACGATCTGGCGGGGCGGGGACGTCGTAACCGCCGTCAACGGGACGCCGGTGTTGGACGCCAATGGTCTCGTGCGGATCGTCACGACCCTCGAGCCGGGGACCGTGGCGCGGTTCGCGGTCGTCCGCGGCGCCGGCCGCCGTGTCCTCTCGGTCCGGCTCGGCGCGCGCGCCGCGCGTTAGGACCTGGGCGGACGCGGGTAGGCGCACTCCGAGGCCGACGTGCGCTGCAGATTTCGGTAGAAATCGTCGGTTTAGGATCGTGAAGCTACGGGAACCATGAGGGGCGATGACGATGTTCGAGAGCGACGGCGGGCGGACGATCGCCCTGCGGATCCCGGCAAAGGCGGAATACATCACGCTCTGCCGGCTGGCGCTCACCGGCCTCGGGCAGGTCCGCGGCGTCGGCGAGGACACAATGGCCGACCTCAAGCTCGCGCTCACCGAGGCGGTGTCCAACTCCGTGCGCCACGCCTACGGCCCGAACGGCGAGGGCAGCGTCGACGTCCGCTACGAGCTCCATCCCGACCGGCTCGGCATCGAGATCGTCGACGACGGCGAGGGGTTCGACCCCGAGCGCGAGGAGGAGCAGGCGGGCGACGAGCTGAGCGAGGGCGGGCTCGGCATCGCGATCATCAAGTCGATCGCCGATGAGTTCGAGCTCCGAACCCGGCCCGGCGTGCGCGGCTCGACGCTCCGCTTCGTCAAGAACCTGGCGTAGCGGGCCCACCGGCCGGATACGGTCCCCACATGGGCGGCCGCCGGCAGCTGATCGTCGTCGCGAATCGCGGGCCCGTGTCGTATGCACGCGACTCCGACGGGGCGCGCGTCGCCCGCCGCGGGGGCGGCGGGCTCGTCACCGCGCTGCGGAGCCTCGTCGAGCATCACGACGTCACGTGGATTGCGAGCGCGATGACGGATGAGGATCGCGTCGTCGCCGACGAGCACGGAGAGGAGGCGTACGACGAGACGGGCCGCGACGGATCGCCGTACCGGATGCGGCTCGTCGCGCACGAGCCGTCGGCGTACGACTGGTACTACAACGTCGTGGCAAACCCGACGCTCTGGTTCCTGCAGCACTCGATGTGGGATCTGGCGTACTCGCCGGACGTGGATCTCGGCCTGCACCACGCGTGGTTCAACGGCTACCTGCCGGTCAACGAGTCGTTTGCGAGCGCGACGGTGAGCGAGCTCGACCGCGAGCCGCACGCCGCCGTCTTCTTCCACGACTACCACCTCTATCTCGCGCCGAAGCTCGTTCGCGCGCAGCGGCCGCATGCGCTGCTCGCGCACTTCATCCACATTCCGTGGCCGCAGTCCGACTACTGGCACGTGCTGCCCGAGCACCTGCGTCGCGCGGTCCACGAGGGACTGCTCGCGAACGACATCGTCGGGCTGCACACCGACCGGTGGCGGCGCAACTTCCTCCGTTGCTGCGAGGACATGCTCGACTGCGAGGTCGACGTGGAGGCGTCCACCGTCACCTGCGCCGGAAGGCGAACGATCGTCACGGCACACCCGCTCGGCGTCGACCCGGCGGAGTTCGACGAGCTGCGCGACGATCCGCGCGTGCTCGAGGAGGAGCGCCTGATCGTCGAGCGCCGCCCGGAGCACCTCGTGCTGCGCGTCGACCGGACGGATCCGTCGAAGAACGTCGTCCGCGGCTTCCGCGCGTTCGCCCTCTTCCTCGACATGCATCCCGAGTTCCAGGGCCGCGTGACGCTGCTCGCGCTGCTCGATCCGTCGCGCCAGGACATCCCCGAGTACTCCGAGTACCTCGCTGCGATCCAGCGCGAGGCGCGCGCCGTGAACGATCGCTTCCAGCACGAGGGGTGGATCCCGATCGACCTGCAGGTCGGCGACAACTTCGCGCAGTCCGTCGCGGCGTACAAGCAATACGACGCGCTGCTCGTCAATGCCGTCTTCGACGGCCTGAACCTCGTGTCGAAGGAGGCGCCGCTCGTGAACGAGCGGGACGGCGTCCTCATCCTCTCCGAGAACGCGGGCGCCCACGAGGAGCTCGGCGACTGGTCGCTGTCCGTCAACCCCTTCGACGTGTACGGGCAGGCGCAGGCGATCCACGACGCGCTGACGATGGATTTGCGCGAGCGAAGGCGGCGGATCGAAGAGCTGCGCGCGTCGGTGCGCGAGCACGACGTCGCGGCGTGGATCGCCGCGCAGCTCGCGGATCTGGACCGCGTCGGCGTCGAGGTTTGATGCGCGGTTCGAGCTGCTCGGCCTGAGGATCCCCAGAGTCACCGACGGGCACATCAAGCCTCTAGCATTTGGCCATGGCGACGACCGCGATTCGCACTGATTCGCTCGTCGCCGCGGCACGTGCGGCGCAGGAGCAATGGGCGCGTCGCTCGCTTGCGGAGCGTGCGGCCGTGTTACGCGAGGCCGTGCGCGCCGTCCGGCTGCACGCCGACGCGATCGCCGCGACGGTGATCGCCGAGACGGGCAAGCCTCGAACCGAGGCGATCTCGAACGAGCTCTACGCGGCCGCCGACCAGGCGCAGTGGCTCTCCCGGAATGTCGAGCGGGTCCTGCGCGACGAGGCGATCCCGTTCACGCAGCTGCACCTGAAGACGAAGCGCGCCAAGCTCGTCTACGAGCCGCTCGGCGTCGTCGGCGCGATCACGCCGTGGAACGTGCCGTTCGCGATCCCGTTCGGCGTCGTCGCCACGGCGGTCGCTGCGGGGAACGGCGTCGTCCTCAAGCCGTCCGAGCACACGCCGCAGTCGGCCCAATGGGTGCAGCGCGTGCTCGAGGAGGCCGGCGCTCCGCGCGGCCTCGTCCAGCTCGCGCCGAGCGACCGCGAGGGAGGGGAGGCGGTCGTCGCCGAGCCCGGCATCGCAAAGGTCTTCTTCACCGGCTCCGTCGCGGTCGGCCGGATGGTTGCGGCGGCGGCCGGAGCGCGCGGCTGCCCGGTCGTGCTCGAGCTCGGCGGCCGCGACCCATTCGTCGTCTTTGCGGACGCCGACGTCGACCGTGCGGTCGAGGGCGCCGCGTTCGCGTCGTTCCTGAACGCCGGGCAGGCGTGCGTGAGCGCCGAGCGCATCTACGTCGAGCGGCCGCTCTACCACGAGTTCCGGCGGCGGCTCGAGGGCTTCGCGGAGTCGATCGAGCTCGCACCGCTCGTCCTCACGAAGGAGGAGCGCCGTCCGGAGGTCGTCGACGGGCCGCTCGCCGACGAGGAGCTGTTCGCGCCGGTCGTCGCCATCGAGCCGTTCGACGGCGAGGACGACGCCGTGCGCAAGGCGAACGACACCTCCTTCGGCCTGGGCGCGAGCGTCTGGACCCGCGACGCGAAGCGCGCGGAGCGCATCGGGCGGCGGCTGCAGGCGGGCATGGTGTGGGTGAACGACTTCGGGTACTCGTTCGCGACCGGACAGGCGCCGTGGGGCGGGACGAAGGCGTCCGGCTTCGGTCGCACGAGCGGCCGACACGGCCTCTACGAGTGCGTGCAGGTCAAGTACCTCGACGCCGACCGCGGCCGCGTCAAGCCGGGTTGGTGGTACCCGTACGACGAGCGCACGGCGACAGCGCTTCGCAACGCGCTCGACGTGCTCTACGGCGACGGCGTCGAGCGCGTGCGTGCTGCGTGGCGGTATCGCCGCGATCTCGTCCATCTCGCGAAGCGCTCTCGGTGAGCGAGCTGAGCCACGTCGACGAGAGCGGCGCCGTCCACATGGTCGACGTCGGCGGCAAGCCGGTTCAGAAGCGGCGTGCGGTGGCGCGCGGCGAGTTGCGGATGGCGCCCGCGACGGCGGCGCAGCTGCGCGACCTGCCGAAGGGCGACGCGCTCACGACCGCGCAGCTCGCGGGGATCATGGCTGCGAAGCGAACGAGCGAGCTGATCCCGCTCTGCCACCCGCTGCCGTTGTCGCACATCGACGTCACGCTCGCGCTGCGCGAGGACCGTGTCGAGATCACCGCGAGCGCGGAGACGAGCGCGCAGACCGGTGTCGAGATGGAGGCGCTCACCGCCGTCGCCGTCGCTGCGCTCACCGTCTACGACATGGCGAAGGCGATCGACAAGGGCATGACGCTGAGCGAGATCGCGCTCGTGGAGAAGACGAAGGAATGAGAGCGGCGGTGCTCACCGTCTCGGACCGCGTCTCGCGCGGCGAGGCGGAGGACCGGAGCGGCGACGCGCTCGAGGAGCTGCTCCGCGGCGACGGCTACGACGTCGAGCGGCGCGTCGTGCCGGACGAGCGGGAGCAGATCGCCGCAGCGCTCAGCGAGCTCGCGCGCTCGGCGCGGCTCGTCCTCTCGACGGGCGGGACCGGCCTCGCGCCGCGCGACGTGACGCCGGAGGCGACACGCGAGGTGATCGACCGGGAGGCGCCGGGGATCGCGCAGGCGCTGCGGGCCGACTCGATCGCGAAGACGCCGCACGGCTTGCTCTCCCGCGGGACGGCCGGCGTCGCCGGCTCGGCGCTCGTCGTCAACCTGCCCGGCTCCACGGGCGGCTGTCGCGACGGCTACGCGGTGCTGCGGCCGGCGCTCGAGCATGCGCTCCGTCTCCTCGCCGACGAGGCTACGGTGCACGAGCAAACGTGACCGTTGTCGCCCCGCTTCCGACGCGCTACGCGCGGCTCGTCAAGATCGAGCACACCGTCTTCGCGCTGCCGTTCGCGTACGTCGGCGCATTCCTCGCGGTCGGCAAGACGCCGTCCGCGCACGATCTCGTCTGGATCACGCTGGCGATGGTCGGCGCCCGCTCGCTCGCAATGGCCCTCAACCGGCTCGTCGACGCGGGCATCGACGCGCGCAACCCGCGCACCGCTGCCCGCGAGCTCCCGAGCGGGCAGCTGTCGGTCATCCAGGTCGTGCTGTTCTGCGCGACCTCGGTCGCGCTCTTCCTCGTCGCCGTCTTCCAGCTCGCGCCGAAGACGCACTCCCTCTGGCCGATCCCGGTCGCGATGTTCGTCGTGTACCCGTACCTGAAGCGCTTCACGTGGCTCTGCCACCTCTGGCTCGGCGCCGCGGACGGGCTCGCGCCGGTCGGCGCGTGGGTCGCGATCACGAACCATCTGCCGTGGCAGGCGTGGATGCTCGGGGTTGCGGTGACGTTCTGGGTCGGCGGCTTCGACTGCTTCTACGCGCTGTTCGACGTCGACGTCGACCGACGCGAGGGGCTGCACTCGATCGCGACGCGCTTCGGCGTGCGCGGCGCGTTCTGGGGTGCTCGCGTCTCCCACGTGCTGACGGTCGGCGCACTCGTCGTCGCCGGCCTCGGCCTCTCGGTCGGCGTGCTGTATTGGCTCGGTGTCGCCGCGGTCGCCGTGCTGCTCGTGTACGAGCACTCGCTCGTTCGGCCGGACGATCTGCGCCGGCTCGACGCCGCCTTCTTCACGATGAACGGCGTGATCAGCGTTGCTTTCGCCGTCTTCGTGATCGCCGACGCGGTCACGTGATCGCGGCGCGTGGTGTCGGTCGCCGCTTCGGCGACAAGCGCGTGCTTCGGGCAATCGACCTCGACGTGCCGCGCGGCGGCTTCGCCGCCGTGACCGGCCCGAACGGCTCGGGCAAGACGACGTTGCTGCGCCTCTGCGCCGGCCTTGCCCGGCCGACCGAGGGAGCGCTGCAGGTCGACGCCGCGCGAGAGCGCATCGGCTTCCTCGCGCACGAGCCGCTCGTCTACCGCGAGCTGACGGCGCTCGAGAACCTCGAGCTCTACGGGAAGCTGTACCGCGTGACCGAGCGGCGCGAGCGGATCGGGATGCTGCTCGAGCGCTTCGGTCTCTGGGAGGCACGACGCGGGCGCGTCTCGGAGTACTCGCGCGGAATGCAGCAGCGGCTCGCGCTCTGCCGCGCGCTTCTCCACGATCCGGAGCTTCTGATCCTCGACGAGCCGTACACCGCCCTGGACGCGCAGGGCGCCGAGCTGCTCGACGCGCAGCTGGCGGAGCTGCACGGCGACAGAACGTTCCTCGTATCCACCCACGACGCAGCGCGAACCGACCGGTTCGCGACGACGAGCGTCGCGCTCGTATGACCTACCTCGCCGACGTGCGCGCGCTCGCACGCAAGGATCTGCTGCTGGAGTTGCGCGCGCGCGACACGTTGCCGTCGATGCTGCTGTTCGTCGCGGCGGTGTTCGTCGTCTTCCACTTCTCGCTGCCGGCCGGTTCGTCGAAGCTCGCCGCGAGCGGCCTGCTCTGGGTGGCGATCGTCTTCACCGCGCTGCTCGGTCTGGGGCGTGCATTCGTGCCGGAGCGGGAGCAGCGCGTCCTCGACGCGCTCGTCCTCGCGCCGTGCGACCGCAGCGCGATCTGGCTCGCGAAATCGCTTGCGACGCTCGCGTTCCTCGTCGCGGCCGAGATCGTCGCGCTGCCGCTGTTCGCGCTCTTCTTCCATGGGTTGCGGTGGTCGACGATCGCCGGCGTCGCGCTCGCCGACCTTGGGATCTGCGGCGTCGGGACGTTCGTCGGCGCGACGGCCGTCGTCACGCGGGCGCGGGAGCTGCTCCTCCCGCTCCTCTTCCTGCCGCTCGCGATCCCGTTGATCATCGGCGGCGTCGGTGCCTCCACCGTCGCGGCGCCGGGCCGCTACCTCGGCTTCCTCGGCCTCTACGACCTCCTGTTCGCGCTCCTCTGCTGGGCAGCCTTCGAGTACGTGGTCGTCGAGTAGGCACAATCGCCGAGGTGCGTCGGATCCCTCTGCCCGTGCTCGCGGCCGCGTCGCTCGTGCTCGTCACGACGGCGCTCGTGCTGGTGTTCTTCGTCGCGCCGAACGACGCCGACCAGGGCTTCTCGCAGCGGATCTTCTACTTCCACGTCTCGATCGCGTTCACGTCGTATCTCTGCTTCGGCGCGGGGGCGTGGAAGGCGCTGCGGCATCTCTGGAAGCGCGACCCGGGCGCCGACCTCGAGAGCTACGTCGCCGTCCACCAGGGTGTGATCTTCGGTGCTCTCGTCCTGCTCACGGGATCGATCTGGGCGAAGATCTCGTGGGGTCACTGGTGGGTCTGGAGCGAAGACCAGCTCGTGCTCTTCCTCGTGCTCTTTCTCTTCTACGCGGCCTACTTCATGCTGCGCTTCTCTGTCGATCCAGGGCCGCAGCGCGCGAACCTCAGCGCGGTCTACGCGCTGTTCGGCGTCGTGCTCGTGCCGGTGAGCTTCCTCGCGATTCGGCTTTCGCATCGCTTGATCCATCCGGAGGTGTTCACGCGGCACGGGCCGAACTTCGGCGGCTGGATCCTCGCGGCGTATCTCGTCGCGCAGGCGGCGGTGATCGTGCTCGCCTACACGCTGTACCGCGTCGAGCTCGCCGGAAAGCTGCTCGACGTCCGCATCAAGGAGCTGCGCACCGCGTGACGACGTCGGAGAAGTACGTCACTGCTGCGTATTGCGTCGTCTTCGGCGTCGTGCTGTTGTACGTCGTCATCATCGCGTTCAAGGTGCAGCGGCTCGAACGCGACCTGGACGAGCTGGAGGAGAAGCGGCGTGGCTGAGCTCTTCTTCTGGCCCGCGCTCCTCTGCTACGGCGAGGCGGCGCTCGGCTACCTCGGCGAGGCGCGGCAGCCGGGGCTCGCCGGCCGCGCGGCACTGTGGGGCGTGCGCTTCGGCTGGCTTGCGCAGACGGCGCTCCTCGTCGTCCAGGCGGCGCGCGAGGACGGCTTCCCGTGGAGCACGTGGGCCGGCTCACTCAACCTCTTCGTCTGGTTCGTCGTCACCGTCTATCTCTTCTGGGGGAGCCGCCGCCCGTACCGGCTGCTCGGGCTCGCCGTGATGCCGCTCGTCGCCGTGCTGCTCCTCGTCGCGCGCGCCGGCGGCGGCACGGGAGTCGGCGCGCGCAGCCACTACTCGAACCTCTTCCTCGTCGTGCACGTCGGGCTCGTGCTCGCCGCGTTCGCGGGGTTCACGCTCGTCGCGGCGCTCTCGGCGCTCTACCTCTGGCAGGAGCGGCTGCTGAAGCAGCGCTCGGCGACGATCCTGCGGAAGCCGGCGCCGTCGCTCGCGACGCTCGACGGCCTGTCCCTGCGCCTCGTGACGTTCTCGCTGCCGGCGCTCACGCTCGGGATCGCGGTCGGCATCGTCCGGCTCGCACGCAACGGCGACTCGATCGACGCGCTCGTGGTCGCGACGCTCGTCACCTGGGTCGTGTGGGCCGCATACCTCGTCGTGCGCCTGCGCGGCCTGGCCGGGCGCCGCGCCGCGTATCTCGCCCTCGCCGGGTTCGTCCTCGTCATCGTCGTCCGACTCGCGCTTCCTGCGACGCACTTCGCCTGATGCACCTCGTCCTCGTCGGCACCTCGCACCACCATGCCCCGGTCGAAGAACGGGAGCGCGTCGCGATGGAGCGCGACGCAGCCCACGCGCTCGCGCAGGAGCTCGGCGAGGCCGTCGTCCTCTCGACCTGCAACCGGACGGAGATCTACGTGGCCGCGCTGGACGCCGACGACGCCGAGCGGCGCGCGGTCGCCGCGCTCGCGGATGTCGAGCACGCGCTCTACCGACTGCGAGACCGCGCCGCTGCGCTCCATCTCTTCCGCGTCGCCGGCGGCCTCGACTCGCTCGTTCCCGGCGAGGGCGAGATCCTCGGCCAGGTGCGCGCCGCGTACGAGAACGGGACGGCGGGCTTCCTGCTCGACCGGGCCTTCCGCCATGCGCTGCACGCCGGCCGCAAGGTGCGCGCGCAGACGGCGATCGGCGAGAGCCCGTCGTCGGTGTCGTCGGCGGCGGCCGCACTCGCGGAGCAGGTGTTCGGCGACCTCTGCGGCTGCCGGATCCTCCTGATCGGGGCCGGCAAGGTCGGCGACCAGGCCGCGCGGAACCTGCGGACCCGCGGCGCCGAGATCGTGCTGGCGGCGAACAGCCGGACCGACCGTGACGAGCTCGTCGCGCAGCTCGCCCGCACCGACGTCGTCGTCTCGTCGACGAGCTCGCCGGGCTACGTGCTCGACGCCGCGACGGTCGAGCGGGGTCGGCGCGGCCGCCAGCTGCTCTTCATCGACCTCGCCGTGCCGCGCGACCTGGATCCGGAGATCCACGCGCTCGACGGCTGCTTCCTCTTCGACATCGACGACCTCGAGGCGATCGTCGCAGAGACGCTTGCGGGCCGGCGGACGGAGGCCGAGCGTGCGGAGACGATCGTCGCCGCCGAGGCGGAGAAGTTCCACGAGTGGCAGGCATCCCTCGACGTCGTCCCCGCGATCGCGTCGCTGCGGGCACGCGCCGAGGAGATCCGCGAGGCCGAGCTGCGCAAGGCCGAGGCCGTGCTCGGGCGGCTCGACGAGAGCGACCGGAACGCGGTCGAATCCCTGACCGCGCAGATCGTCAACAAGCTCCTGCACCTGCCGACCGTGCGCATGAAGCAGGCGGCCGCGGCAGCCGATGGGGTGATTTATGCTGAGGCCGTGCGTCACCTGTTCGGTCTCGAGGACGAGCGCTGAAGGTCCGCCCGCTGCCGCTGCAGGTGCCGACGGCGTTCGTCCGGATCAGGCGCACCGGCATCTCCGCCTGTGGTCGGCCGGTGAAGCGGCGGCATCACTGTGCTAGTCCGCGTCGGCAGCCGCGGCAGTAGGCTCGCGCTCACGCAGGCCGAGCTCGCCGCCGCGCGGCTGCGTGTGCCGGGCGTCGAGATCGCGATCGTCCCGATCACGACTGCGGGCGACAAGGACCGCACGAAGCCGTTCGGCCAGATCGGAGCGCGCGGCGTCTTCGTGAAGGAGCTCGAGGAGGCGCTGCTCGAGAACCGGATCGACGTCGCCGTGCACTCGGCGAAGGACATGACGTCGAGCGACCCGACCGGGCTTGCCGTCGGCGCCTATCTCGAGCGGGATGATCCCCGCGACGCGCTCTGCGGCGCGACGGAGATCCGCCCGGGCATGCGCATCGGCACCGCCTCGGCCCGCCGCCGCGCCCAGCTGCTCGCGCTCGAGCCCACGCTCTCGATCGAGCCCTTGCGCGGGAACATCGACACGCGGCTGCGCAAGCGGGGCGAGCGCAAGCTCGACGCCGTCGTCCTCGCGGCGTGCGGTCTCGACCGGCTCGGGCTCGCGGACGAGATCGGCGCGCGGCTCGACCCCGACGTGATGCTCCCGGAGGCGGCCCAGGGCGCGATCGCACTGCAGGTTCGCGCGGGGGAGGAGGACCTCGTCGTCCGATCCGACCATGCGGAGACGCGGCGCCGCGTCGAGGCCGAGCGGGAGGTGGTCGCCGCGGTCGAAGGGGGCTGCCTGTCCCCGGTGGCCGCGCATCACGACGGGACGACGTTGACCGCGCTCGTGGCCGCCGAAGACGGTTCGTGGGTCGAACGGCGTACGGGTGACGACCCGACGGCGCTCGGACGCGCACTCGCGGATGAGAGTCGCCGTCACGCGTGAGGACATCGCCGAGCGCGTCGCCGCGCTCGGTCACGAGCCCGTACTCGTCGAGCTCATCCGCGTCGAGCCGCTCGGCGACGAGCCGGTCGACGCAAGCGGCTACGACTGGCTCGTCGTGACGAGCGCCAACGGGGCGCACGAGCTCGGACGGCGCGGCGTGCGCGCGAACCGGATCGCGGCGATCGGTCCGGCCACGGCCGCCGCCCTGCGCGAGCACGGGCTGCACGTCGACCTCGTTCCCGAGTTGCATACGCAGGAAGGCCTGCGAGAGGCGCTGCCGGGCGGACGGCTTCTGCTCGCGGCCGCCGAGGGTGCCCGGCGCGACGTTCTCGACGCGGACTTCGTCGCGCTCTACCGGACGGTCGAGCTGCCGCAGGCCGTCGACGCCGACATCGCGCTGCTGATGTCCGGGTCCGCCGCGCGCGCTCTGGGCACGCGGATGCCGGTGGTCGCGATCGGCCCGCAGACCGCGGCCGAGGCCCGGCGCGTCGGGCTCGACGTCGTCGCGGTCGCCGAGGTGCAGAGCGTCGACGGGCTCGTCGAAGCGTTAGCGTCGCTCTAGTGGTCATCACCTTCCTCACCGACTTCGGGCTCGAGGACGACTTCGTCGGCACCTGTCACGGCGTGATCGCACGCATCGCGCCGGACGTGCGCGTGATCGACATCACGCACGGCATCCGGCCGGGGCGCGTCCTCCAGGGCGCGCTGATGCTCGCGAACACGCTCGTCTACATGCCCGTGGGCGTTCACCTCGCGGTCGTCGACCCCGGCGTCGGCGGCTCACGCCGGCCGCTCGCGCTCCGCGACGGCTCGGGGCGGCTCTACGTCGGCCCCGACAACGGCCTCCTTCTGCCAGCGGCGGACCGGTACGGCGGCGTCGCCGAGGCCCACGAGCTCGCGAACCCGGCGTATGCGCTCGACCACGTCTCGCGAACGTTCCACGGGCGCGACCTCTTCTCGCCGGCCGCGGCGCATCTCGCGCTCGGCGTCCCGCTGGGCGAGCTCGGGCCGCCGATCGACCCGGACGCGCTCGTCCGGCTCGACGTGCCGCAGCCGCAGGTCGGCAGCGGGCGGCTCCGCGCGACCGTGCTCGCGGTCGATCGCTTCGGGAATGCGGCGCTCAACCTGACCCGGGACGACCTCGAGCACGCGTCGATCGTGCCGGGGACGACGGTCGAGGTCGAGGCGGGCGGCAACCGCTTCTTCGCCGTCGCCGCCCGGACGTTCGGCGACGCGCGGGAGGGCGATCTCGTCCTCTACGAGGACAGCTACCGCAACGTCGCGATCGCCGTCGCCCGGGGCTCCGCGAAGGCCCTCCTCGGCCTCGACGAGGGCTCGGAGTTGGGGCTGCACGTCGACGCGCCCTGAGTTATGTTCCGACCACAGGACGTCCGCGACACGGTTGCACCGGTCCGAACGCCTGAGAGCCCCGAGACCACCGTCAGGTGTACTCGGGGCTCTACCTGTGCGCGGCCCAGAGAGCCGCTCAGATCCAGCTGAGGTGGTCTTGGAGCAGCGGGACGAAGAAGTACAAGGTGAATGCCGCTGACACCGCCCACATGAGCGGGTGCACGTCGCGCACGCGACCCTGCACGGCGCGGATCAGGCAGTAGGCGATGAAGCCGAAGCCGATGCCGTTCGTGATCGAGTAGCTGAAGGGCATGAGCATGATCACGAGCGCGGCCGGGAGTCCGATCGCGAGGTCGTGGAAGTCGATGCCTGCAATCTTCGAGCGGCCGCGCGCGGCGACGCCTTCCTCGATCTCCGCCTCCTCCTCGGCCTCGGTCAGCGCGCTGACCATCAGGTAGCCGACGACGATCAGCGCGGCGGCCGTCGCCTGCGACGGAACCATGCCGATCAGCGGTGCAAAGAAGAGGAACGGGATGAAGAGCGCCCCGGCGACGACCGCGACCCAGCCGGTACGGCCGCCGGCCGCGACGCCGGAGCCGGACTCGATGTAGGTCGTCGCAGACGACGTCGATGCCGCGCCGCCGGCGATGGCGGCGAGCGAGTCGACGAGCAGCGGCTTGCGGATGTCGGGCATGTGGCCCTCCTCGTCGAGGTATCCGGCCGGCTTGCCGACGCCGACGAGGGTGCCCATGGTGTCGAAGAAGTCCGAGAGGAAGAGCGCGAACACCCAGACGATCGCCGAGACGACGCCGAGCTTCGAGAACGCGTGGAAGTCGAAGTTCCCGAAGGTCGACCAGTTGCCCCAGCTGGCGATGTGATGCCAGCCCGGGAACGTCGCCGTCGACGTCCCGAACGCCTTGTGGCTCGTCGCGGAGTTGATGATCGTCGCGACGACCGTCGTGCCGATGATCCCGACGAAGAGGTCGCCCCTGAAGCCGCGGGCGCGGAGCCCGAGCGTCAGGACGATGCCGAGGATCGTCACGAACACCGGCCAGGTCGTCCAGTGGCCGAGCTGGACCGGCGTCCCCTGGCCCTGCACCACGAGGCCCGAGTCGTAGAGGCCGATGAAGGCGATGAAGAGGCCGATGCCGATGGCGATCGCCTTCTTCAGCTCGATCGGGATCGCCCGCATGATCTGCTCGCGGAGACCCGTCAGGACGAGTGCCGTGACGACGCAGCCCTCGAGGAAGATCAGCCCCATCGCCGACGCGAACGAGAGCCCGTTGCTGCCGACGAGCTGGAACGCGACGATCGCGTTGATGCCGAGGCCCGGCGCGAGCGCGTAGGCCTTGTTCGTGTAGAGCCCCATCAGGATCGTCATCACGGCTGCCACGACGCACGTGGCGGTCACGACGCCCTCGAAGGGCAGCGGCGCACCGACCTTCGGCTTGACGCTCGTGAGGATGATCGGGTTCAAGAAGATGATGTACGACATGACGATGAAGGTCGTCATGCCGGCCATCGTGTCGCGCGCGAACGTCGTCCCGTGCGCGGCAAAACGGAACCGGCGCTCCAGGAAGCCCTCCTGGAACGTCGCCGCCAGGCTGCTCATGCTGCGTGTCCTCCCCTTCGTGGTCGACCGACGCTAAAGCGTGAATCTACGAGGGTCGCCCGACGGAGTGCGATAGGCCGTCCGACCTAGTCGTTCGCAAATAGCGACAAAAAGCGATCGGGTCGACGAGGACGAGTGCGCGGGCGACGGTCGGGTGGCGCGGGCGAGCTCGACTCCGATCGTGCGCGCCGCCCGCGCGCTCCGAGAAGAGGCGCAGCCCGTCGCGTTCCGCGAGGGCACGGCGCGATCCTTCCATGGCGAGGGCCGGACTCGAACCGGCGACACCCCGGTTTTCAGCCGAGTGCTCTACCAGCTGAGCTACCTCGCCGCTGGTGCCGGGCCGCAGTCTAGCCGGACTGCGGCGTCGTCTTGAACGCGGAGAGACGCTCGAACAGCGTGTCGACGAGCTCGCCCTTCTGGAGCACCGCGTCGGCGCCCGCCTCGCGCACGGCGTCGTGCAGCTCGGTGTCCGGGTCGCCGGTCAGCGCGATCAGGCAGAGATGTGGATGGTCCTTTCGAAGCCGGGCCACCGCCGTCACCCCGTCGAGGAGCGGCATGTGCAGGTCGATGACGACCGCATCGGGATGCAGCTCGTCCGCGAGCTCGATCGCGTGCAGCCCGTTCTCCGCCGAGCCCACGACTGTGAGCTCGGGCTGGCTCTCGATCAGCGGCTTCAACGACTCGATGTAGGCGGCGTCGTCGTCTGCGAGCAGGACCCTCAGCTGGCTCACCGGCTCGACGTTAGCCTTGTGCCCGTGGCCGTGCAACAGGTCGCCGTGATCGGCGCCCCGCTCGACCTCGGGCAGGGCCGCCGCGGCGTCGACATGGGCCCGTCGGCCATCCGGTACGCCGGGCTCGCCGACCAGCTGAGGTCGAAGCTCGAGCTCGACGTCGCGGACCTGGGCAACGTGACGGCGCCTGTGCCGGAGTCGACGGAGGAGGCGGACGCCCGCGCCCGCTACCTCCCGGACATCCTGAAGCACTGCGACAAGGTTGCGAAGCTCGTCGAGGCGACGCGCCGCAGCGGTGGGCTGCCGCTCGTGCTCGGCGGCGACCACTCCGTGGCGCTCGGCACGCTCGCGGGCATGGCCGCCGTCGGCGGCGCGGGCGGCGCCGTCTGGGTCGACGCGCACGGCGACCTCAACACGCCGGAGACCTCGCCGAGTGGAAACGTGCACGGCATGGTGCTCGCCGCCGCGCTCGGCCTCGGCGGCGACGTGTTCCGCTACGACGAATGGACCGTCCCCGCGATCGCGCCCGGGAAGCTCGCGCTCGTCGGCGTCCGATCGCTGGACAAGGGTGAACGGGAGCTCCTGCATCACCTCGAGGCAAAGGTGTTCACGATGAGCGAGGTCGACCGGATGGGCGTCGAGCCGTGCATGCGCGAGGCGATGGAGCACGCCTCCGGCGCCGGTTTCCTGCACGTGTCGCTCGACATGGATGTCGTCGATCCCGACGACGCGCCCGGCGTCGGCACGCCCGTGCGCGGCGGGCTCAACTACCGCGAGGCGCACCTCGCGATGGAGATCGTCGCCGAGTCCGGGCTGCTCGACTCGCTCGACGTCGTCGAGGTCAACCCGATCCTCGACCGCGAGAACGCGACGGGCCAGCTCGCCGTCGAGCTCGTGTCATCGGCGCTCGGCGCGCGCATCCTCTAGGAACAGCCGCGTCTCACGCGGCGTGCGCAGCCGGACGAGCTTCTGCTCGTAACGCTCCAACGCGTCGGCATACGTCGGCCGGTAGCGTCGGTGCGCCCGCGCGATCGACCTGAGCGTCACGCGCAGCGGCGGTCCGTTGCGGCGGCGCAGCGCCCGCGCGAGGTGCGTCCGCAGCGGGAGATCGATCCAGACGACCGTATCGGCGGCGTCGAGGCGGCGCTCGACGCAGGCGAGCG
>DATCJJ010000176.1:0-1702 GCA_036562845.1 Gaiellaceae bacterium
GTTCCAGCTCGGCTTCCGCTACAAGCGTCAATTCGAGCGGCGCACCGGGGAGCCGCTGATCCTGATGACGCAGCGCAGCCGGCTGGACGCGCACCTCGCGGAGCAGGCCGTTGCTGCCGGGGCGGACTTCCGCGACGGCGCGCGCGCTACGACTCTTGAGCTCGAGGACGACGGTGCGGTGGTGCGGTTCGACGGGTCTGCGGCCTCGGCGCGCGTCGTGCTCGGTGCCGACGGGGTGAACGGGCTGGCGGCTCGCGCACTCGGGCTGACCGGTCGCCGGCAGCACGGCGTCGCGCTGGAGGGAAACGTTCCTCATGTTCACGCGCGCGAGGACTATCGAGGGCGCGCAGTGGTCGAGCTGGCGACGGTGCCCGGTGGCTACGCATGGGTGTTCCCGAAGGGTGACCACGTGAACGTCGGTGTGGGCGGGTGGGAGTCGGAGGGGCCGCGGCTGCGCGAGCACCTCGAGCGTGCCTGCGCCGGCTACGGCCTCCCGGCCGAGCGACTCGAGTCCCTTCGCGGCTACCGGCTGCCGATGCGCGGCCTGCGCGACCCGGTCTCGCGCGGTCGAGTGCTGCTCGTGGGCGATGCGGCCGGTCTGGTCGACCCGCTCTCCGGGGACGGCATGTACGAGGCGTTCGTCAGCTCGCGGCTCGCGGCGGAGACGGCGCTGGAGCTGCTGGACGGTCGGGCCTCGACGCTCGATGGCTACGCGCTGCGGCTGGAGGCGGCGCTGAGCCGCACGCTCACGGCCTCGTGGAAGGCGAAGTACGCGCTCGACCGGTTCCCGCGCCTCGTCTACGGCGTCGCTCGGCTGCCGCTCGTGTGGGGGTTCACGTCGGCGTTCCTGCGCGGCGATCTCACGCATCCGGGCGAAGCGAAGGGCCTCGTCCGCGCCCCGCTGCGACTGGTCGACGCGCTCGGCCGCTAGCGGTCCCGTCACGGTGTCTGACACCGCGGTAGGCGCGGAACTCCACGCATCCGCCCGGCTTGTGGAACGTTCGTGACGATTGCGTTTTCGGTGTCTGACACCGAGACGCGGCTCAAGGGGCGCGCGGCTGCTGCCGATCAACACTTTCGTGGACCTGAATGCGGCCCTGGGTCGCGCCGTGGAACTCGGCGCGAGCGACATCCACCTGAAGGTCGGGCAGCCGCCCGTGCTCCGCCGCGACGGCGAGCTCGGGTTGCTCCCGGACCACGCGCCGCTCTACGAGAGCGACCTCCAGGTCGTGCTAGCCGCCGTTGCCGACCTCGCGCCGGCGAAGCTCTCGCACTTCCACGAGACCGGCGAGCTCGACATCGCCTACACCACGCACGGGCTGCCGCGCTTCCGCGTCAACGGTTTCCGCCAGCGCGGCTCGATCTCGTTCGCCTTCCGGGTGATCCCGGACGAGGTCCCGAGCTTCGGACAGCTGCGTCTGCCGAACGGCGTCCGCCGCGTCGCCGACGAACACCGCGGCCTCGTGCTCGTCACGGGCGCGACCGGCTCCGGCAAGACCACGACGCTTGCGGCCGTGATCGACCACATCAACCGCACGCGGCGCCAGCACATCGTGACGATCGAGGACCCGATCGAGATCCTCCATGCCGACCACGGCTGCATCGTCAACCAGCGCGAGGTCGGCCTCGACACGGAGTCGTTCCTCGCTGCGATCCGCCGCGTGCTGCGCCAGGACCCCGACGTGATCCTGATCGGCGAGCT
>DATCJJ010000084.1:0-8812 GCA_036562845.1 Gaiellaceae bacterium
GACGCGGTATTGTCGTCGCGGCACGAGCCCCTTTAACCCGGTCCAGCGAGGCCGGAAAGGAGTCGAATGGCAACGCACGCCCCCGTCCAGGGGAAAGTCCTGCTCGACGCGGATGCGCTCGGCAGGACCCTTTCGAGAATCGCCCACGAGATCATCGAGGCGAACCCCGAGCTCGACCACGTCGCGCTCGTCGGCATCCAGACCCGCGGTGTCCCGCTCGCGCAGCGGCTCGCGCGGCTGATCGAGGAGCGCGCGGGCGACGCGCCGGAGCTCGGCGCCGTCGACATCACCTTCTACCGCGACGATGTCGCGGTGCGCGCGGGCGAGGCGCCGCGCCACGCACAGCCGGTCGTGCGGGACACGCAGCTCGGCTTCCCGCTCGAGGGGCGGACGGTCGTGCTCGTCGACGACGTCCTCTACACCGGCCGGACGATCCGCGCCGCGATCGAGGCGCTCTTCGACTACGGCCGGCCCGCGCGCGTCCAGCTCGCCGTGCTCGTCGACCGCGGGCACAGGGAGCTTCCGATCCGGCCCGACTACGTCGGCAAGAACCTGCCGACCTCGCGGACCGAGCGGATCCAGGTGCAGCTGCTCGAGGTCGACGAGGTCGACCAGATCCTGCTCGTCGGGAGCCCGGAGGAGGAGTCGCGATGATCAGGCTCGTCTCGGACGACATGCGCCCGCCGTCGCCGGCTCGCCGCCATCTGTTGGCGATGGCCGACGTCACCCGCGACGACCTCGAGCGAATCCTCGGCACGGCGCGCACGTTCGCGACGTCGCTCGAGCGCGAGGTGAAGAAGCTGCCGACGCTCAAGGGCCGGCTGATCGTCAACCTCTTCTACGAGTCGTCGACGCGGACGTCGTCGAGCTTCGAGCTCGCAGCGAAGCGGCTCTCGGCCGACACGCTGACCCTGAAGTCCGCCGGCTCGTCGGTCGACAAGGGGGAGTCGCTGAAGGACACCGCGCTGACGCTCGGCGCCTACGACCCCGACGTGATCGTCATCCGTCACCCGCAGGTCGGCGCCGCGCACTTCGTCGCACGCGTCGCCGACGCACACGTCGTGAACGCCGGCGACGGGAAGCATCAGCACCCGACGCAGGCGCTGCTCGACCTCTACACGATCCACCAGGAGCTCGGACGGCTCGACGGCCTGCATGTCGCCATCGTCGGCGACGTCGTCCACTCGCGCGTCGCACGCTCGCTCGTGCAGGCGTTCGCGCTGATGGACATGCGTTGCACCCTCATCGGGCCGCCCGCGCTGCTCCCGCAGGGTCTCGCGGAATCGACGACCGACATCGGCGCGATTCGCCACGCCGACGTCGTCTACGTCCTGCGCATGCAGCACGAGCGCATGCAGGCCGGTGCGAACTACGTCCCCAGCCTGCGCGAGTACACGGCGCGGTGGGGGATCACGCCCGAGCGGCTGCGCCCCGGGCAGAAGGTGATGCACCCCGGCCCGATGAACCGCGGCGTCGAGATCGACCCGCGCGTCGCCGACTGCAGCGACGCGCTCGTCGAGACGCAGGTGCGCAGCGGGCTCGTCGTGCGCATGGCAGTCCTCTACGACCTGCTCGTCGGCGGTCCCGTGGGCGTGCGGGCGCTCGCAGCGGCGGAGGTGGCGTGATGCTCTGGATGAAGGACGCGCCGGGCGCGAACGTCGTCGTTCGCGGCGCGCGCGTCGTCGATCCCGTCGAGGGGATCGACGCAGCGCTCGACGTGCGCATCGACGGCGGTGCGATCGCCGCGGTCGCCGAGCGCGTCGACGCGAACGGGCATCGCGTCGTCGACGGCGCGGGCCTCGTGCTCGCGCCCGCGTTCGTCGACCCGCACGTGCACCTGCGGACTCCGGGCCGCGAGGACGAGGAGACGATCGCCACCGGCACCGCCGCCGCGGCCGCCGGCGGCTACTGCGCGATCCTTGCGATGCCGAACACCGATCCCGTCGTCGACAGCGCCGCCGCGTTCCAGTCGCTCGTCGAGGGCGCGCGACGCGACGCGCTCGTGCCGACGGGGTTCATGGCCGCGATCACGCGCGGTCAGGCGGGCGAGGAGCTGACGGAGATGGGCGAGCTCGCCGACGCCGGCGCGGCCGCCTTCTCCGACGACGGCGTGCCGGTCCGTGCGGCCGGGCTGCTGCAGCGCGCGCTGCAGTACTCGTCGATCACCGGGCGGCTGCTCGCGCTGCACGAGGAGGAGCCGACCCTGACGAAGGGCGCGCACATGCACATGGGACGCGTCTCGGCCGAGCTCGGGCTCGCCGGCTACCCGTCGGTCGGCGAGTCGGTGATGGTCGAGCGCGACCTCTCGCTCGCCGCGGCGGAAGGGCAGCCGCTGCACCTGATGCACCTGTCGGCCGCAGAGTCCGTGGCAGCGCTCCGGCGCGCGCGCCACGCCGGCGTCCGGGCGAGTGGCGAAGTCACTCCGCACCACCTCGTCCTGACCGACGACGCGGTGCGCTCGCTCGACCCGAACGTGAAGATGAATCCGCCGCTGCGCGAGGAGGACGACCGGATCGCGCTCCTCGATGCACTGCGCGACGGGACGATCGAATGCGTCGCGACCGATCATGCGCCGCATGCGCGCCACGAGAAAGACGTTCCGTTCGAGGCGGCGCCCAACGGCGTCACCGGGCTCGAGACGGCGTTCGCGGCGCTCTACACGTACCTCGTCAAGCCGGGCGCGCTCCCGCTCGCGACGCTGCTCGAACGGATGTCGGCGGGGCCGGCACGCGTGTTCGGCTTCGAACGGCCGCGGGTTGCCGCAGGCGCGCGTGCGAACGTCGTGCTGCTCGACCTCGAACGGGACTGGCAGGTTGCGGACTTCAGGTCGAAGTCCCGCAACTCCTGGCTGCTCGGGCACACGCTCACCGGCGCCGTCGTCATGACGATCGCGAACGGCGCCGTGGTGCACGAGTGACCGGGTTCGTCGCACTCGCAGACGGCACGGTCTGGCGCGGCGAGTCGGTCGGGGCAACCGGCTTCGCGTGCGGCGAGGCCGTCTTCACGACCGGGATGTCCGGCTACCAGGAGGCCGTCACCGACCCGAGCTTCGTGGAGCAGATCATCTGCTTCACGGCGCCGATGGTCGGCAACTACGGCGTCGCGGACGGACGCAGCGAGTCGCGGAAGGCGCAGGCGCGCGCGGTCCTGATGCGCGAGGTGCGCGGTCCTGCCTGGACGGACTGGCTGCACGAGCACGGCGTCGTGGCGCTCACGGGCATCGACACGCGCTCGCTCGTGTTGCACATCCGCGAGGCAGGCGCGATGCAGGCGTGCGTCGTCACCGGCGACGCGACGTCGATCGACGAGGCCGTCGCGACGGCGGCGGCTCAGCCCTCCATGGCGGGCCGTGCGCTCGTCGCCGAGGTGTCGACGGCAGAGCCATACGAGTTCACGACAGACGGCCGTGCACGCGTCGCCGTCGTCGACTACGGCGTCAAGCGCTCCGTGCTGCGCCGGCTTGCGAACGCCGGCGCGCGCGTCACCGTGTTCCCGCACGACGTCGACGCCGACACGGTCGCCGCCTACGATGGGGTGCTCCTGTCGCCCGGGCCGGGCGACCCGGCGCCGCTGACCGCCCAGGCCGGCATGGTGGGCGGGCTGGTCGGGCGGACCGACGTGCTCGGCATCTGCCTCGGCCATCAGCTGCTCGCGATGGCGACCGGGCACGAGACGTTCAAGCTCCCGTTCGGGCACCGCGGCACGAACCATCCGGTGCTCGAGCGGGCAACCGGCCGCGTGCTCGTGACGAGCCAGAACCACGGCTTCGCCGTCCGCGCGTCGGACGCGAAGGAGATCTCGCACCACTCGCTCTACGACGAGACGGTCGAGGGCCTGTCCTACCCCGAGCTGCGCGCGCGGAGCGCCCAGTTCCATCCGGAGGCCGGGCCGGGCCCGCACGACGCGTGGATCGTGCTCGACGAGTGGGTGGCGCAGCTTGCCTAGGCGCACCGACATCCAGACGATCTGCATCGTCGGCTCCGGGCCGATCGTCATCGGCCAGGCCGCGGAGTTCGACTACGCGGGCTGCCAGGCGCTGAAGGTGCTGCGCGAGGACGGCTACCGCACGATTGTCGTCAACTCGAACCCGGCGACGATCATGACCGACCCGGGGTTTGCCGACCGCACGTACCTCGAGCCGCTCGACGCGGACGGCGTTGCCGACGTGCTGCGCCGGGAGCGGCCCGACGCACTGCTGCCGACGATGGGCGGCGGCACGGCGCTCAATCTCGCGCGCGAGCTCGCGGAGTCCGGCGTGCTGGAAGAGCTCGGTATCGAGCTGATCGGTGCGCGCCTCGACGCGATTCAGCGCGCGGAGGACCGGTTGCTGTTCAAGCAGGCGGTCGAATCGTGCGGGCTGAAGGTGCCGCAATCCGTCGTCGTCACCTCGCTCGACCAGATCGACGACGCGCCGGTGCCGGCCGTCGTCCGGCCGGCGTTCACGCTCGGCGGGCACGGCGGCGGCTTCGCCCGGACGCGGGAGGAGCTTCGCAAGCAATGCGAGATCGGCCTGCGCGAGTCGCCGATCGGGCAAGTGCTCGTCGAGGAGTCGGTGCGCGGCTGGGACGAGTTCGAGCTCGAGGTCGTCCGCGACCGGATCGACAACGTCGTCATCGTGTGCTCGATCGAGAACCTCGATCCGATGGGCGTGCACACGGGAGACTCCGTGACCGTCGCACCTCAGATGACGCTCTCCGACGAGGCGTACCAGGAGCTGCGCGACGATGCCGCCGCGGTGATCCGCGCAGTCGGCGTCGACACGGGCGGCTCGAACATCCAGTTCGCGCGCAGCCGCGAGACCGGGGAGGTGCGCGTGATCGAGATGAACCCGCGCGTCTCGCGGTCGTCGGCGCTCGCGTCGAAGGCGACCGGCTATCCGATCGCGAAGGTCGCGGCGAAGCTCGCCGTCGGCTACACGCTCGACGAGATCCCGAACGACCTGACGGGGACGACGCCGGCGAGCTTCGAGCCGACGCTCGACTACGTCGTCGTCAAGTTCCCACGCTTCGCGTTCGAGAAGTTCCCCGGCGCCGACCGGACGCTCGGCACGCAGATGAAGTCGGTAGGGGAGACGATGGGGATCGGCCGCACCTTTGCCGAGGCGTTCCTGAAGGCAATGCGCTCCCGCGAGCTCGACCCGGGCGCGACGACGCCATGGCAGACGCTCGCCGACCTGCCGGGGGACGTGCACCCGTTCTTCCAGGACGAGATCGCTCGCATCCAGTACGAGCTGCTGGCAATCGCGGGTGAGAACGTCCAGTCGTTCGTCGCCGACGACTGGCTGCGGCTCAAGCGGCTCGGCATCAGCGACGCGGAGATCGCCGCGGCAACCGACGCCGACGAGTCGGCCGTTCGGGCGCGGCGCAAGGCATGCGGCGTGCGTCCGGTCTACCGCCGCGTCGATTCGGTGGCGGGCGAGGTCGACGCGGCGTCGAACTACTACTACTCGACATGGGGGGAGGTCGACGAGGCGCCGCCGACGGGGCACAAGCCGCGCGTCGTCATCCTCGGCTCAGGGCCGAACCGGATCGGTCAGGGAGTCGAGTTCGACTACTGCTGCGTGCACGCGGTGTGGACGTTCCGCGAGCTCGGCTACGAGGCGGTGATGGTGAACTGCAACCCGGAGACGGTCTCGACGGACTACGACACCTCCGACCGCCTCTACTTCGAGCCGCTCGACGTCGAATCGGTGCTGGCGATCTGCGACCGCGAGCGCCCGGAGGGCGTCGTCATCCAGTTCGGCGGCCAGACGCCGCTGAAGCTCGCGCGCGCGATCGAAGCCGCCGGGTACCGGATCCTCGGCACACCGTACGACGCCGTCGACCTCGCAGAGGATCGCGAGCGGTTCGGCGGACTGCTCCGCGCGCACGACATCCGCTCGCCCGGCTGGCGCATGGCCGAGTCGAGTGACGAGGCCGCCGCGGTCGCCGACGAGCTCGGCTATCCGGTGCTCATCCGGCCGTCGTACGTGCTCGGCGGTCGCGCGATGCGGATCTGCTTCAGCGCCGACGACGTGCGCGAGGTGCCGGTGCTCGGGCGGGTGCTCGTCGACCGCTTCCTCGAGAACGCGGTCGAGATCGACGTTGACGCGTTGTGCGACGGCGCCGAGACGTACATCGCCGCGATCATGCAGCACGTCGAAGAGGCGGGCGTGCATTCCGGCGACTCGACGTGCGTTCTCCCGGCACCCGGCCTGAGCGAGGCGCAGGTCGCCGAGATCGAGCGGACGGTTCGCGTCCTCGGCCGCTCGCTCGGCGTGATCGGGCTGCTCAACGTGCAGCTCGCCGTGACGTCGGAGGGCGACGTGCACGTGATCGAGGCGAACCCGCGTGCGTCGCGAACGGTGCCGTTCGTCAGCAAGTCCACCGGCGTTCAACTCGTCGCCGCCGCGTGCCGGCTGTCGACGGGACTGCGCCTCGCGGACCTCGGCCTCCCGCCGGAGCGGCGGCCGAAGCAGTGGAGCGTCAAGGCCGCGGTGCTGCCGTTCGCGCGCTTCCCCGGCAGCGACCCGGTGCTCGGTCCGGAGATGCGCTCGACGGGCGAGGTGATGGCGAGCGCGGCCGACCTGCCGACGGCGCTCGCAAAGGCGGAGCGCGCGGCGGGGCGGGCGCTTCCGTCGGCGGGCGCGGTCTTCCTCTCGATTCGGCCTGCCGAGCAGAAAGCCGCGGTGCCAATCGCTGCGACGCTGCTCGGGCTCGGCTTCACCCTCTATGCGACCGAGGGCACGGCCGCCACGCTCTCCGGCGCCGGGCTGCGCGTCGAGGCCGTCCGCAAGCTGAGCGAGGTGCAGGACGGCGAGCCGACGGTGCTCGACCTCATCCGCCGCGGACGCTGCGACCTCGTGATCAACACGCCGCAGGGACGCAACGCACGCTCCGACGGGTACGCGATCCGCGAGGCCGCGCTGTCGCGGCGCGTGCCGTGCATCACGACGATGGCGGGCGCGGCGGCTGCGGTGCACGCGATCGCGAACGCACGCGCCGAGCAGGCGGTGTCCCTCCAGGAGCGGATCGATGCAGAGACGCGAACGGCTTAACGTCGTCGGCGTCGACGCGGTCGGGCCGTACGCGCTGCTCCGGCTTGCGCGCGGGCGCGTCGATCCCGGCGGGCCGGGTCAGTTCTTCATGCTCGAGGCGCCCGGTCGTGTGTTGCCGCGTGCACTGTCGCTCTGCCTCGCACCGCCGGGAGAGCTCCACTTTCTGATCGACGCCGTCGGGCCGGGGACGGCTGCGTTGTGCTCGCTGGAGCGCGGCGACGCAATTCACGTCTTCGGACCGCTCGGCAACGGGTTCGATCTCGGCGTCGAGCGCCCGCTGCTCGTGGGCGGTGGGATCGGCATGGCGCCGTTGCCCTATCTCGCCGAGGCGCTGCGCTTTCCACCGACCATCCTCGGCTTCCGCAGCGAGCGTCACGCGGAGGCGGCCTCGCTGATGCCGGGCGCCGAGGTCGTGATCGATCCCGTTCTCGTGACGGACGTGCTGCCGAACGGTTTCGACATCCTCGCGTGCGGCCCGGAGCCGATGCTGCGCGCGCTGCCGGCCGGCGCGCAGCTCGCGTGGGAGGCGCCGATGGCGTGCGGGTACGGCGCGTGCTACGGCTGCGCCGTCGAGATCGGCGGCGAGCTCAAGCGGCTGTGCGTGGAGGGGCCGGTCCTTGCTGCTTAACGCGTCAGGCTGTCTCGACGCGCTCGTCGCCCCCGAGGTCGCGGCGCAGCTGGACGGCTTCGTCACGAAGACGATCACGCCGCTGCGGCGGGAGGGAAACGCCCCGCCGAGGATCGCGGAGACGGCGCACGGCATGCTCAATGCGATCGGGCTCGCGAATCCCGGGCGTGAGCGTTTCCTGAACGACCACCTGCCGCGCCTGCGGGAGCTCGAGCTGCCGCTGTGGATCTCCGTCGGCGGCTTTTGCGCCGACGACTACGCGGAGACGTGTGCAGCGCTCACCGACGTCCACGCCGTCGAGCTCAATCTCTCGTGCCCGAACGTCGACGAGGCGGCGGACTCGGCGGGCGAGATCGTCGCCGCGTGCCGCGCGGCCACCTCGCTGCCGCTGTACGCAAAGCTCTCCGCAGCGCACGCCGATCTGCCGCAGGTCGCACGCGCAGTCGCCGACGCCGGTGCCGACGGCTTGTCCCTGATCAACACGTTGCGCGGGCTTGCGCTCGACCCGCACTCACACGAGCCGGTACTCGCCCGCGGCAGCGGCGGCCTCTCCGGGCCGTCGCTCAAGCCGATCGCGCTCCATGCGGTGCATGCGTGTTACACCGCGACGCGGTTGCCGATCGTCGGCATGGGCGGCGTGGCGTCGGCGCAGGACGTGGTCGACATGCTGGCGTGCGGCGCGCGGCACGTTGCCCTCGGCACCGCGCTGTTCGCGGACCCGCAGCTGCCGCAACGCGTCCGTGAGGAGTTGACCGGTCTCGATCTCGACGAAGTTTTCGCCCGCGCGCACGTCGTCGCGGAGCCGCGCGTTTTCGCTGCTTGATCGGCGCAGGCGCATTGGTAGTATCGGGCGCCCGCCCATGCCCGCCGCCAAGACGCCGACACACGCACCCGAGCGCTCGCTCGATCAGAGAATGGACGCGCTCCGGAGAGCGAACGACGTCCGCGTGCGCCGCGCTCAGCTGAAGAAGGACCTGAAGGACGGCAAGGTCCGGATCCAGACGATCCTCGGCGACCCGCCCGAGTACGTCGAGACGGCGAAGGTGATCGACATCCTCATGGCCGTGCCGAAGTTCGGACGGGTGAAGGCGGCGCGCTTCCTCAACACCTGCCGCATCAGCCAGTCGAAGACCGTCGGCGGGCTCTCC
>DATCJJ010000015.1:0-3238 GCA_036562845.1 Gaiellaceae bacterium
GGTCGGTCGACCTGGAGCGGAACCGCATGGCGATCGCGAAGGCGCAGTGGGAGCTCTCGTACGCGCTCATCGAGCGCTACGTCCCGGGAACGGCCGCGGCTCAGAGCGCGGCGTAACCACCCGCTTCCGATATAACCTCGCGCGGCGATGGAGCCACGCGAATTCTTCGAGACCCTCGGGACGCGCGTCGACGCGTCCAAGACGCAGGGCGTCAACAAGTCCTACGTGTTCGACATCGACGGCGCCGGCATCTGGAAGGTCGACGTCACCGACGCGGGAGTGAACGTGACCGAAGGAGCGACCGACGGAGACGTCACGATCCGCGCGTCCAAGGACACGTTCGAGAAGGTTGCGAGCGGCGACCAGAACCCGACGACCGCGTACATGACGGGCAAGCTCAAGATCGACGGCGACATGGGCGCCGCGCTCAAGCTCCAGAAGCTCTTCTAGGTGACCTGGTACCTCTTTTGGAAGTTCCTGCACGTTAGCTTCGCCGTGACGTGGGTCGGCGGCAGTGCGATCTCGCAGTTCTTCGCGCTGAAGGCGATGGCCGATCCCACGGGGCTCGCCTCGTCCAGTTCGCCAAGGACGTCGAGTGGATCGGGAACCGGGTCCTGGTCGGCTCGGCCGGCGGAGCGTTCCTGACGGGGCTGCGCTCGTCCACAAGGCCGCGTTCTGGCACGTCAAAGACGACTGGATCCTGATCGGGATCGGGCTGTTCGCCGTCACATTTCTCAGCGGGGCGCTCGTCTTCGGGCCCGAGGCCGGGCGGATCGCGAAGATCGTCGACGCTGAAGGACCGACCTCGCCGACGGCTGTTGCTCGGATCCGTCGCCTGCTCGTCGCCACGCGCATCGACCTCGTCGTGCTGTACCTGATCATCTTCGACATGGTCGTGAAGCCCTTGTTCGACGACGGCTGGACGATGATCGGCGCGCTGCTCGTCGCCGCCGCTCTCTCGGTGCTGCTCGTCTCGGTCGGCCGCGGCCCGCGGGCTGCGACGAGCCCGGCCTAGCTACTCCTCGAGCTCGATCAGGATCGCGCCGCCTGCGACCCGGTCGCCTTCCTTCACGTTGACGGCGCGGACCTTGGCGGCGTACGGAGAGACGACCGGCGTCTCCATCTTCATCGCCTCGAGGACGAGGAGCGTCTGGCGCTGCTCGACCTCGTCGCCCGGGGCCGCGAGCACCTTGATCACGGTGCCCGGCATCGGCGCGGTGAGCGCGCTCTGCTCCGGGTTCGACGCGCTTCCGCGAGCGTGCGCCAGCTCGTCGATGTCGGGCGGTGTGTGCGGAGCTGGAGCCGGGAGGTTCATCCGCCACGCGCCGTCCCAGGGACCGCTCGGCAGCCGGACCGGCGGTGCGGAGAGCGGCGGATAGTCGGAGAGGAACGCGGTCGTCGTCCTTCCCGCGCGGACTGCCGGATGCGCGACGAGCCAGCGCAGGAACGGCAGGTTCGTCGTGAGGCCCTCGACGACCGTCTCGGCGAGCGCGTCCTGCAGGCGGAAGAGCGCCTCGTCGCGCGTGGGGCCGTGCGCGATCAGCTTCGCGATCATCGGGTCGTAGGAGACGCCGACCTCGTCGCCCTCGTCCACACCGGCGTCGACGCGAATCCCACTCGGCAGCCGCAGCCGCTCGATCCGCCCCGCCTGGGGGAGGAACGTGCGCGGGTCCTCGGCGTACAGGCGCACCTCGACGGCGTGTCCCTCGAAACGCGGCTCCACCTCCAGTTCCGCGCCCTCGGCGATCCGCAGCTGCTCGCGGACGATGTCCACCCCCGTCACGAGCTCGGTGACCGGATGCTCGACCTGGATCCGGCCGTTGAGCTCGAGCAGGAAGAAGTCGAGGCCGTCGAGCATGAACTCGACCGTCCCGGCGCTCCGGTAGCCGAGTGCGCTGCCGAAGGCGACCGCCGCGTCGCTCATGCGCGCCCGCAGGTCGCGGTCGAGCGCGGGGGAGGGCGACTCCTCGAGCACTTTCTGGTGTCGGCGCTGGATCGAGCATTCGCGCTCGCCGAGCGAGAGGACCGTGCCGTGCTCGTCGGCGAGGATCTGGATCTCCACGTGGCGCGGTCGCTCGACGTAGCGCTCGCAGTAGACGCGGTCGTCGCCGAACGCGGCCTTCGCCTCGCGCTGCGCAGCGTCCACGGCGTCTTCGAGCTCGGCCGGGTCGCGGACCACGCGCATCCCGCGTCCGCCTCCTCCTGCTGCGGCCTTGACCACGAGCGGAAAGCCCACTTCGCCCGGCTCTCCGGCGGGCAGCGTCGGAACTCCGGCTTCCACGGCGATCTGCTTCGCCTCGAGCTTGTCGCCTCCACGGCGCAGCGCCTCGGACGTGGGCCCGACGAAGACGACCCCGGCCGCCTCGACGGCCTCGGCGAAGTCGGCGTTCTCGGCGAGGAAGCCGTATCCCGGATGGATCGCGTCGGCTCCGGACTGTTTCGCGGCGCGGACGTGCTCCTCGGACGCGAGGTAGCTCTCGATCTCGACGGTCTCGTCCGCGTGACGTGTGTGGAACGCACCGCGATCGTCGGGCGCGGCCACCGCGACGGTGGCGATCCCGGCCTCGCGGCACGCGCGGAAGATGCGCGCCGCGATCTCGCCGCGGTTCGCTACGAGGAGCTTCTCGATCGCCATAGGACGGCAAACGTAATCAGTGATGCACCCGAGAGCGCCAGATACGGCACCGCATCGGAGGTCAGGTCGGCCAATGCGCCGCCTCCCACGGAGCCGAGCGCCTGGCCCGGCGCCCAGGCGACGTTGATCAGCGCGAAGACGTAGGCGTACTCCAGACCACGCGCTTCCGCCTCGTCCGAGAGCAGTGCCATGGCGGGCGTCCAGAAGCTGCCGAACGTCATGCTGGCGAGCACGACGAGCACTGCGAGAACCGCCGCTCGTTCCGGCCAGGGCAGCGCGGCGGACGCGACCGCGGAGCCAAGGACGAGCGCCGTCATCGGCCCGATACGCCCCACGCGATCCGTGATCCGCCCCACCAGCGGGTTCGCCGTCGCCTCGAGGGCGGCCGTTCCGAGCCAGAGCGCGCCGATCGCGACAGCCGAGAAACCGAGCTCGTCGAGCCGCAGCGGCGCGAGCACGCTCAGCATCCCGAAGAAGAGCGCCGGCAGGACGACGAGCCAGACGCCCAGCAGGATCCGGCGGCTGCGCAGTGCTTGTCCCAGCGCGGCCAGGGGCTGAGGGTCGACCGGCCGAGGCGATGGCGTCCGGTACGCCCAGACGGCG
>DATCJJ010000039.1:0-3537 GCA_036562845.1 Gaiellaceae bacterium
CCCAACCCCACCGAGATGACCATCGAGTCGCAAGGCCGCACATTCGTTCGCCTCGAGAACGGCGACCAGATCAGCTTCACCGAGGCTGAGGCTGACCGCTTGTTCGACGAGCTCTGGCTCCTCGCCGGCGACATGAGGGGCGCCGTCAGCGCTGCCTCCAAGCTCCGGCGCGCTCGCGCCTGGGAGCTGTTGCACGGCGAGGACACTCTGGACGCGAATGAGACGGCCGCGCTGCGCGAGGCGATTCGCCGGGTCGCTGCAGACCGCTAAGGCGGCGGGAGCAGCGGCGACGGATCGATGGCGACGCCGTCCTCGCGCAGCTCGAAGTGGAGGTGCGTCCCGGTGCAATAGCCGGTGCAGCCCGCCACGCCGAGATGCTGGCCTGCGACAACAACCGCGCCGACATCGACGGCGACCGAGTCGAGATGCCCGTACAGCGCCTCGAGGCCACCCCCGAGGTCAACCAAGACGATCTTCCCGTAGCCCTCGTAGCCGGTCGAATAGCCCGTGGCCTCCACGACCCCCGGCGCCGCTGCGACGACGTCCAGCGACCGCAGCGAGCCGATGTCGACGCCGGTATGCCACTCCGACATCGTCCCGTCCCAGCCGAACCCGCGCGTCACCGTGCCCTGCGCCGGCCACGCCAGCGTCAGACCCCAGCCCCCGTCGGTATGAGCCGCCGCCGGCCCCGCGCACACCAACGCGCTCAGGCCGGCGGCTGCAAGCCGCAGCGCCCTCCCCACCCGGGCACCGTACCTCAGAAGATCTCAGGGCACCAGGGAAGCGGACGCCAGCCGAAGGCCGCATCCGCCCGCTCGACTGCGCCGTCCGTCAGCTCCTCGAGCCGCAGGCCTGCGCGGAGTTGCGCGAACGAGACCGCGCCGAGATAGGACGCGCCGAGGGCACCAACGTCAAGCGCGAGATCGGCAGCATCGTCGGTTCGCACCGCCTCCCCGCCCTCGAGCTTCCAGCGGCCCTCGTTCCAGGGGCACACCGCATCACGCACGTCGAAGACGAGCCGATCGTCCTTTGCGTACGCACGCCCCGACAGCGAGCGACCGACATCGACGAGCCGCACCCAAAGCGAGTCGCCCAGCCGGAACTGCGCACGCCGCGGCGTCGCGAGCAGCGTGAACAGCGCATGGTCAGGCGGGAGGAGCGACGCCTCGAGCGTCCCGTACCAGTCGATGTCGAGGATGAACCGCCAGACCTCCGCCGTAGCCTGCGGGGTCGCGCCGACGACCTCGATCACCTCCAGCCGCGCCGCCGACACGCCCGCCTCGAACTTCGGGAACTGGCGGTAGATCGCATACGCCTGCGGCTCGCCGTCGATGTCGAGCACGACGAAGCGCTTCGGGTTCGCCGCCTCCTCGTCCGGCATGCGCAGCGTGCGAAGCGTCCACCAAGCCTCCGACCGCCGATAGACGCCGGGCCGGTCGCGCATCAGGGACTCCCAGATGCCCGGGAAGATCGTCGCGGCTTCCTCCGACGTCACGAAGCGCGTCCGGCCGCGCCGTTCGAGGGGCTGCGCATACGCCGTCCATGTGCGCGCGAGGTTGATCTCACCGCACCACGCGGCTAGCCCGTAGCCGAACCGGCCGTAGATCGTCTCTTCGCTCGCCCACAGCGCGGCGATCGGCTCCTCGCGCTCGTGGATGTCCCGCAGCTGCTCGTCCATCATCGCCCGCAGCACGCCGCGGCGACGATGCGTCGGATAGACGCCGACGACCGTGACGCCTCCGCACGCGATCTCGCCGCCCGGCACCGACATCAGGAACGGGAACGCCCCCGCCCCGCCGACGATCTCGCCGTCCTCCCACGCCGCATGCATGCGCTCGAACGGCAGCACCTGCTTGAAGCGCTCGATGCGTTCCTCGGTCAGCGGACCGCCGAAGTACTGCCCGATCGCGTAGATCGCGTCGGCGTACTCCTGCGCGCTGCTCGTTGCCCTGACCTCGAACGGCATCCGACCCGAGCCTACTAATCTCGCCACGGCATGTTCCGTTCCAAGCGTCGCGACGTCGTGTTTCCGCAGATGGAGCACGCCGCGTTGGCCGCCGGGATCGCGCTGAACTGGCGGGATCGGCCGAACGTGCCCTTCGACTCGTTCATTCGCGGCGTCGCGCTCCACGACCGCGGCTACGGCGAGCTCGACGAGGACGAGATCGGAGGAGTCGAGCAAGAGCGCTGGCTCGAGATCCAGCGCCGCGGCTTCGGCGCGCGGAACGAGGATCCGATCGTCGACCTGATCGTCTCGCTGCACGTGGCGCGGCTCGTCGGCGACGACGACCCGTCGTTCCGCGACGGGCTGCCGACGCTGCTCGACCGCGCCGGCGTCGACGAGGAAACGGCGGCCGACGCAGACAGCATCACGAACGTCTGCGACCGCATCTCCTTCGACGTCTGCATGGAGCAACCGGAGGAAGGTTCGCTCCGCGAGATCACCTACACATACGACGGTGGCAACCGCGTCACGGTCGATCCTTGGCCGTTCGCGCCCGACCGCTTCGGCGTGCTCCTCGTCGGCTACCGCGCCGGGGGCTACCCGCGCACGCTCGACCGTGTCGTCGAGCCAATCGCGTTCGCGCCCGTTTAGAGCTTCTCGAGCGGCGCGTAATCGAGCATCAGCCGGCGCTCGGTTCCGTCCTGCGCGAACCGCACCGTCACGACGCCGCCTGCCTCGATCCGCGTGACGACGCCTTCGCCAAGCGTTCCGTGACGCACAGAGTCGCCCGTCGCCAGCGACGGGACGTCGTCGCGCGGCGCGACCTGGCTCTGCCGCGGTGCGCCGTAGTTCGACCACGACGCCGGCTGCAGGCGATCGCGCTCGACGTGCTGCTCCGGCAGCTCGTCGAGGAACCGCGACGGCAGATTGTACGAGCGTCCGCCGTAGAGCATCCGCGACGACGCGTGCAGCAGCGTCAGCCGCTCCATCGCGCGCGTCATGCCGACGTAGCAGAGCCGCCGCTCCTCCTCGATCCCCTGCTCCTCGATCGAGCGCGAGTGCGGGAAGATCCCCTCCTCCATGCCGATCAGATAGACCGCGCGGAACTCGAGGCCCTTCGCGTTGTGCAGCGTCATCAGCGTGACGAGCGAGCCCTCGCCGCGGATTGCGTCCTGGTCGGAATAGAGCGAGACCTCCTGCAGGAACGACGACAGCGTCGGCTCGGCCGCACTCTCGACCCACTCGCGCGAGAGCGCGACGAGCTCCTGCAGGTTCTCGATGCGGCCCTGCGACTCGATCGTCCGCTCGGCCTCGAGCGACTCGAGATACCCGGACTGCTCGAGCACGCGCTCGATCAGCTCCGGCACCTCGAGCTCCTGCTGCGCCGACATGAGCGACAGGACGAGCGTCCGGAACGACTTCACCGCCTTCGCCGGCGCCGTGCCGACGCCCGCAGCCTCGCAGCGGTCCATTGCCTCCCACAGCGACATCTCCGCGTCGTCGGCGAACGACATCAGCTTCGCGAGCGTCGTGTCGCCGATCCCGCGCCGCGGCCGGTTCGCGACGCGCAGCAGCGACACCGCGTCGTACGG
>DATCJJ010000071.1:0-23944 GCA_036562845.1 Gaiellaceae bacterium
GACGACGCGCCGGCGCATCTGGCCCGAGGCCGACGGGATCGCGATCAGGATCTCGTCCGGCTGGTGGTCGCGGATGATCCGCGGCAGCTCGTCCGTCGTGCCGAGCACCCGGACGCCGAGGATGCGCGAGTTCTTCTTGTCGCGGTCGTCGTCGACGAACCCGATCGGGGTCGCGGCGAGCATGCGCGAGCGCTGCATCTCCTGGACGACGAGCCGGCCCGCGTCGCCGGCGCCGACGACGATCACCTCCTTGCCGCGCGCGACGACGCCGCCGCGCGGCCGCTCGATCACCGTCCGTGCGAGGAGGCGCGCGCCCGCGATCAGCGCCATCGTGATCAGGAGGTCCATGACGGCGATCGAGCGCGGCAGCCGCACGTTGTGCACGGGCGACACGAGATAGACGGTGACGTCGGCGACGAGCGACGCGACGAGGACGCCGCGCGCCGCGCTCCACATGTCGTGCACCGAGACGTACCGCCACCAGCGCCGGTGGAAGCCGAAGAGCAGGAACACCGTGACCTTGATCGCGACGACGAGCAGGATCGTCCGCCGCAGCAGCGTGTCGTAGTAGACCGGCAGTCCCTGGTCGAACCGGAGCTCGAACGCGAGGAACCACGAGAGTGCGACGATCCCCGCGTCCGTCATCACCTGGAGCAGCCGGTGACGACCGAAGCCCGTCATTACACGCCTTTCCAACTCGCTGCGCCAGAGGCACCGCGAGCTGCAGGGGGAACCGTCCGCCGGTTCCCCCGAGTCCCCTTCCCGCGGTGCGCGCTCACGCACGCACCCGGACACCGACCGCCGACCGCACGACGTCGACGACGCGCTCCTGCGCCTCGGCCGGAATGCCCGGCCAGAGCGGCACGGAGAAGTTCTCCTGCGCCGCGCGCTCGGTCTCCGGCAGCGACCCCGGCTCCCAGCCGAGGAAATGGAGCGCCGGCTGGAGATGGAGCGGCGTGACGTAATAGGTCGCGGTGCCGATCTGCGCGTCGTTCAGCGCGGCGACGATGCGGTCGCGCTCCGGCGAGCGGCAGACGAAGAGGTGGTAGACGTGGCCGGCCTCGTCCTGCGGAAGGTCGACGAGATCGCCGAGACCGAGCTCCGCGTACCGCGCGGCGGCCTCACGCCGTCCCTGCGTCCACCCGTCGAGCTGTGTGAGAAAGACACGGAGGAACGCGGCTTGCAACTCGTCGAGCCGCGAGTTGTAGCCGACGAAGTCGAAGTCGACCTTGTCCGTCGAGCCGTGGAACGCAAGCACGCGCACGCGCTCGAGCAGCGCCTCGTCATCCGACGCGACGAGACCGCCGTCGCCGATGCAAAAGAGGTTCTTCGTCGGGAAGAAGCTGAACGTCGAGATGTCGCCGACCTGCGCGACGCCGGGCGAGCCGAACGCCTGCGCGGCGTCCTCGATCACCGGCACGCCGAGCTTCGTCAGCTCGACGGTGGCAGCGGGACGGCCGAACAGGTGCACCGGCATGATCGCGCGCGTGCGCGCCGTGATCCGCGACGCGACGTCGTCGACGTCGACGTTCAACGTCACGGGATCGATGTCGGCGAAGACCGGGGTCGCGCCGCGGCGGGCGATCGCCTCCGCGGTCGCGTAGAACGTGAACGCCGGGCAGATCACCTCGTCGCCGGGGCCGATCTCCATCGCGTCGAGGACGAGCACGAGCGCATCGGTGCCGTTGGCGACGCCGACGCTTCCCTTCACGCCGAGGTAGGCGGCCGCCTCGTCCTGGAATGCGTAGAAGTTCGGGCCCTTGATGTACCGGCCGCCGTCGAGGACCTCGGCGAACCGCGCCTCGATCTCCGAGCGCACGGCGGCGAACTGGCTCTTGACGTCAACGAGTGGTATCGGCTGCTGCACGGCGTCTCACTCTAGCGACGTAGACGAGATACGCCGCCACGATCACAACGCCTGCAACGATGACGTACTCGAAGTCGCGCAGCGCGTCGTGGAGGTGCGTATAGGCCGTCCCGAGCGCCCAGCCCGCTCCGGCGAGGCCGGCGCAGAACGTTGCGCAGCCGACGAACGCGAGGAGCAGGAACTTGACGAAGGGCACTCGCACGATGCCCGCCGGGATCGCGACGAACGACCGCACGAGCGGCGTCGCGAGGCCGACCGGCACGGCCCAGTCGTCGTATCGGTTGAAGCGTGCCTCGGCGCGCGCGAGCTTCGCGTCCGTGACGTGGACGTAGCGGCCGTACCGATGGATGAGCGCGCGGCCGCCGAGGTCTCCGAGCCACCAGCCCAGCGCGCACCCGATCAGGTTCCCGAGCGTCCCGGCGACGACGAACCAGACATAGGCAGCGGTGTGCGAGTGCACGGACGACCCGAAGACGTGGACGGTCGTGCCCGTGAGCGCCCCGCCGGCGACGGCGCCCGCATAGAGCATGATCAGCTCGCTGCCGACCGGGACGACTGCCGCGGCGATCATCAGCAGGAAGACGGCGACGACGCCGTGATGGGCGACGATCGAGGTCAACGGCGTCTCGAACCGAACTGCGCGGTCTCCGCGACCGTTCCGATCGAGTTCGTCGCCACGACGCGGACACGGTAACCGCTGCGGGGCGTGCCGTTCCAGGTCACCTGCTGCGCGCCCGCCCCGAGCTTCGCCGCGAGGACCGTCGCAACCGTCACCCCGTTTGCCTTCTCGACCGTCACCGCGACGTCGGCGGGCCGCGACAGCTGGAACGCGATGTTCGTGCCGCTGAGGGCGAGGCTCCCGAGCGTGTCGTTCACCGAGAAGGCCCGCTGCGCGGTCGTCGAGCCGTCGCTGACGGCGAACGTCCAGTCGCCCTCCGCGGCGCCCGTCGCATCCCACGGGAAGGTGTACGTTCCGGGCTGCTCCGACGCCTGCGCGAGCACGAGGGCGGCCTTGCCCGGGCCGGTGAGCGTCGCCGTCAGCTGCGACGGCCGCACGACCTTGACGGTGAACGTCTGCGTGTCGTCGACGCCGTCGCCGTTCGGCGAGACGACGTCGGTCGCCGGCGGCGCCGCGTAGACGCCGGTGTAGGAGAGGACGAGCGCGTCGGCGATCGGCTGCTCGGTGCCGCTGGACGGCCGCGTGAGCAGGCCGCCGTCGAATGCCATCGCCGCGGACGAGCCCGAGCCCAGGCCGTACGCCTCCTGCGCGCCGAGCTGGACGAGCGCGACCGCGAGCTCGAAGTTCGTCATACCGGAGCTGTACGCGGAGGAGCCGCCTTCGACCGTGACGAGCAGGACGCGCCCGTCCGCGAGCTGCCCGACAGCACTTCGCGCGCTGCGCTGGTTGAGCACGGGATCGCCGAACGACTCGCGCGAGCGGAAGACCGGCTTGCCGCCCGCGACGAGCTGCGGGCCGCCGCCGATCGCACCGCGCATGCCGCTCCAGTTCGGGGTCAAGGTGGGGCGAATCTCGATCGTCGTCCCGGCAGGTGCCTCTGCCGTGAGGTGCGGCGCCTGATTGCCGCGCGAGACCAGCACCGCGCCGTCCGGCGGGATCGCGACGGGCCCGTGGTCCGTGACCTGCGTGACGACCCCGGTGTTGACGCGGTTCGGGAGGAGCGGCCCGAAGGGCTCGATCACGTCGACGACGACACCGGATTCCGTCGGCGTCTGCGGCCCCCAGGCCGACGTGTACAGCGTCGTGTGCCCCTTCGCCGGAGCCGCGTTCAGGTCGAGCTGCCTGCGCTGCCCGTTCCCGCGCCACGTGCCGTCGAACGACACGCGAGCGACCGTGAGGGCGCCGTCGGCGCCGATGCCGAGGCTCGTGCGACCCTCGGCGGGGGCGGTGTCGAGACGACCGTTGCGAATGAGGATGCCGGTCGGCTTGCCGGGATCGGCCGCGAAGAAATCGCCGTTGAGCCCGACCGTCGTTGCACCCGCCTTCAGCTCCGTCTCCATGTCCGTGAGCTTCTCCGTGGCGACGACGGCGTTGTTGGAGAGCACGGGCTGGAGCGTGTACAGCGACCCGTCGGGCCGCGGCGCGGTCACGACGTCGAGAACGACGGGGCCGTGCGGCGTGAACTCGACCTGCCGCTGGTACGTGACGCCCGGCAGCAGCAACTGCTGCACCGTGACCTCGACGCGCTTCGGTGCGGCCCCGGCAGGCACCGCTGCGACCGCGGCGAGCGCGAGGAGGATGATCAGACGGCGGACCACGACCCTGAGCCAGGGTAGCCTCCTCGCCGGTGAGCGTCGTCGCGGTCGACGATGGCTTCGATTTCCACGTCGTCGTGCTGGCCGACACGTGGGTGGTGCGTGTGCCGCGGCGCGAGGCGTGCGCCGAGGCGCTCGCGGTCGAGGCGGTGCTGCTGCCGGCGCTCGCTCCCGCGCTCCCGGTACGGGTGCCGCAGTTCGAGCACGCGCACCCGTTCGCCGTCTACCGCATGATCGCCGGGACGCCGCTCGTCGACGAGGAGGACGGCGTGCGTGAGTTCCTCGAGGCTCTTCACGGCTTCGACGTCGGCGCGCTGCCGGTCCCGCGGCCGGACTGGCTCGAGACGTACCGCGCCCAGTGCGACGAGTTCCGGCGCCTCGTCTTGCCGCACCTCGACGCCGGCGAACGACGCCGGGCGGAAGCGCTGTTCGCCGAGGTCGACACGCTCATCGGCTTCGAGTCCGTGCTGACGCACTCGGATCTGGGCCCGGAGCACCTCCTCTGCCGTGACGGGCGCCTCGCCGGCGTGATCGACTGGGGCGACACCCGCGTCGGCGATCCCGCGCTCGACTATTCGTGGCTCCTCAACGGGCCGTTCCCGCACTGGGACGTCGACGACGACCTGCGCCGGCGCGCGCGCTTCTACCACCGACTTTCCCCGTGGTTCGGCGCGCACCGCGACGTCTTTCTCGGGCGCGCGCCGGACCTCGATGTCGTGCGGGCGCGCCTGTGAGCGCGCTCAGCGCCGGCGGACGACGACCGTGCTGTGCGCGATCGACCGGCGGCCGCCGCCGTCGGAGAGCGTGACCGTCACACGGAGGGTGCCCGGACGCTTGTAGGTGCGGTCGAGCCGGACGCCGAAGACCTGCGTGTCGAGGCGGACGACGCGTGCCTTCGTCGCGGCACCGTCGGGCCAGGCGACCGTCGCGGTGACCGGGCTCACGCGTGTCGTCGAAGCATCGACGAAGCGCGCGATGATCACGCTCGTCGGCCGCCGCGCGCGCACCTCGACCGTGCGTGACTCCGACCGGATCGGCAGGCCGTTCCGGGCCCTGACGGCAACGTTGTAGCCGTAGCCGGCGCCCGACGCGAGCCACCCGAGCCTCTCCTGCAGATTCGCGTCGAGCACGTGCACGACTCCGTCGCCGCCCCAGCCGGGCGCGTGGACGATCTCGTCGCCGCCGTCGCCGTCGATATCCCCCGCGGCGACCCGAAGACCCGTCGTCGAGCTCAGCGGCGGCAGGTATCGCGTGACGGTCCCTGAGAACGGATCGACCAGTGCCGCGAGCGGGTTGCTGCCGGTGGCCTGCGCCACGAGCACGAGGCCGCGGCCTGTGCCGTCGAGATCGGCGACGGCGACCTCGACGCCGCGGTCGTAGCCGCCGAACGGCGCGATCACCGGTGCGAGCCACAGGCCGCCGCCCACGCGAAAGACTCGGACGCGCGCCGGCCCGGTGAGCGTCCCGACGACGACCTCCGCCGTTCCGTCCGCGTCGAGGTCGCCCGCCGCGACCGAGACCCCGCCCGTATAGGAGTCCTCGAAGGCGCGGAAGCTCGACTGGAGGGCGCCGTTGGCATCGAACACGCGAATGTCGGCGGGCCGGCCCGGGCCGGGCGCCGCCACGATCTGGGCCGCGCCTCCGTCGACGACGTGCCCGATCGCGACGGACACGCCGCCCCGGAACTCCGGCTCATACGCGAGAAAGTGCGCGAGCCGCGTGCCGCGATCGCGATCGTTGGCCCAGTCTTGCGAGAAGACGCCGATCTCGGGCGGCATCCCAGGGCCGGGTGCGGTGGCGACCTCGGCAGTGCCGTCGCCGTTCACGTCGCCGAGCGCGACGCGGACGCCGCCCTGGAAGAGCCCGTCGTACGCGCTGAAGCCGCCGACGCGCGTTCCGTCGGCCCGGTACACGACCACGCGCTGGTCGGGCCCGTTCGCAGGCGGCGCCGGCGCTGTCTCCGTCGGCCCGCCGCCGAGGACGATCTCGGCCTTGCCGTCGCCGTCGAGATCGCCCGCCGCGAGCGACGCTGCCGGAACGATCCCCGGCTCGAGGACGAAGAAGGAGGTGAGCTCCCTGCCGGACGCGACGTCGAAGGCCTTGACCTGCGTTCCGGACGCCGATGTCGCATCCACGACGACATCGGCGCGGCCGTCGCCGTTGACGTCCGCTGTGGCAACCTGCGCGCCGGACCAGGCGCCCGCGAACGGACTCAGCGACGCGAGCAGGTCGCCGGACTGGACGTCGAATACCTTGACCTGCACGCCGGCGAACGTCGCGGCCGCGGCCACGAGCTCGGGCCGGGCCGTGCCGAGGACATCGCCGGCAGCGATCGTCGTCGCACTGCCCGCCGGGAAGGCGGTGATCGAGCGAAACGGCATGCCGCCCGCGGGCGCAAAGAAGTCGACGACACCGGTGTTTGCGAGCGACGTGCCGATGATCTCCGCCTTGCCGTCTCCATTCACGTCCGCGGCCGCAACGCGGACGCCCTCATCGCTGTTGCTGCCGTAGGTGTAGAACCCCGCCCGGTCGAGACCGGTCCCTCCCTGCAGCACGCGGATGCTCGTGCAGCAGCCGCGGTCGAGCCCGACGACCACGTCGCCACGACCGGCGCCGGTCGTGTCGCCGACCGCGACGAACGCGCCGGCCTGCCAGCCGCTGCCGTCCTTGAACGGCGGATACGCCGCGAGCCGCACGAAGGTCTTGCCGTCGAAGACGCGGATCTCCGTGAACCATCCGCCGGCGGGCGCGGTCACGATCTCGGGCTTGCCGTCCCCGGTGACGTCGCCGACCGCGACGCGTACGCCCTCCCGGTACGTCGAGTAGGGCGCGAGGCGAACGTCGAACGGCCCCCAGGGCGCGACGCCTCTCGCCTGGGCGCCCGCGGAGGTCCAGCCGCGGACGTCCGGCCAGCCGGCATCCGCGCCGGTGACGACCGTCGCCGGCGCCGCGAGCGCCGCCGGAACTGCGCAGAGAACTGAAAGCACGACCCCGATGAGGAACAGACGGTGAACCGCCATGACACGCCCCCACGTCTCGGTTGTGATGGTCGGACGCTACGCCGGTCGCGTCAGCGGTCCATCACCGATCTGTTCGCATTCGCGCACGAAGCTGTGAGGAAGCAACGGTGACGTGCTCGCAGTCGCGCACGACGTCAAGCTTGTCGACGCGCGCGCGGTCGGCGCCGGGGCCGCAGTCGATGACGTCACGCTCGCCGTCGTTCGCGATCACGTGGTCGGGGCCGCGGCCCGCGTCGACGACGTCGCGGCCGGGCCCCGGGAAGATGGTGTCCTCGCCCGCACCCGTGCGGATGACGTCGTTGCCGCCGCCGCCGTACACCGTGTCGACGTACGAGCCGCTGAGGATCGTGTCGTTCCCCCATTGCCCGTAAGCGACGTTCTGCCCGTCCCCGGCATGGATCACGTCGTCGCCTGCGCCGGCGATGACCAGGTCGCCGGCCTTCGTGCCGACGATGCGGTCCGGTCCGTCTGTGCTGCACCCGCCGGCGCACGCATCCGGCGAGACGCGGCGAACGTCTTTGTCGAGACCGAGGAGGCTGGCGACGTACAACGTCGACCCGTGCACGTACGGAGCGCTGTAGGCGGCGGTGAAGGCGATCTGCGTGCCGTCGGGAGAGACGGCGAGCCCGCCGAGGCTCGAAGCTCCGGTCACGACGCGACGCGCATGCGTGCCGTCGAGCCGCATCCTGTAGAGGTCTGCCTCGAAGCAGCAGAGCCCGACGACGAGCTCCTCGTCCGATGCCCAGGCGACGTCCGCTCCGGCATGGACGGCGTGTTGACCGCCGCCGTCGGCGCCCGTGACCCAGATGCGCCCGGCACTCGCAAAGGCGAGATGCGCCGAGTCGGGCGACCACGCGAGGCCGCCCTGCGGGTTGAAGACCGCCCGCCGCGTCGACACGTCGTCGATCGACAGGACCGCCGTGACCGGGTCGATCGAGTAGCGATGCCTTCCGTCCGGAGAGACGGCGGGGTCGGGCAGCGGCGCGCTCGCCGGCGCGAACCCCGAGCCGTCGTCGTCGACCACGTACGGCATCGGCTTCCACTGGGGGTACTGCCCGTACCCGAACTCGACGGTGTGCGCGCCGATCCAGACCGGCGCGACCGCCTCCGTCGTCGGCGGGATGTCGCCCGCACCCGCGAGCGCGAGCGCCCCGAGGAGCACCGGCACGCCGTACACAGGCGTGTTCTACGCCTTTCGCGTTAAGGATCTAGTTCCAGACCTTGACGGGTCTGTAAAGCGTGTCGCGCTGCACAGGGATCTTCCCGAGCGAGCGGATCAGGTGGACGAACTCCTCGGTCGAGGCGCGGTACGTCGTGCCGGCCGCGCTGACGACGTTCTCCTCGATCATCACGCTGCCGAGATCGTCGGCGCCGAACTGGAGCGCGACCTGGCCGATCTTCTTCCCCTGCGTCACCCACGACGAGCCGATGTGCGGCATGTTGTCGAGGTAGATGCGGGAGACCGCCTGCGTGAGCAGGTAGTCGAACGACGTGGGGCGCGACTCCGGCGGGACGAGCTTGCCGAGACGGTTGCCGTCGTCCTGGAACGTCCACGAGAAGAACGCGCGGAAGCCGCCGGTCTCGTCCTGCACCTCGCGGACGCGGCGCATATGCTCGACGCGATCTTCGATCGTCTCGACGTGGCCGTACATCATCGTCGCGGTCGTCGAGATGCCGAGTCGGTGCGCGTGGCGCATCACGTTCAGCCACTCCGACGACTTCGTCTTCTTCGGCGCGATGACGTCGCGCACGCGGTCGACGAGGATCTCGCCGCCGCCGCCGGGAATCGAGTCGAGACCCGCGTCGCGCAGGCGCGTCAGCGTCTCCGGGATCGTCAGGCTCGAGCGGCGCGAGATGTGCTGCACCTCGGGCGGCGACAGTGCATGCAGGTGGATCTTGTAACGCGCCTTGATCGAGCGGAAGAGATCCTCGTAGTAGTCGATGCCGAGGTCGGGATGGTGGCCGCCCTGCATCAGCAGGCCGGTGCCGCCGATCGCGAGGGTCTCCTCGATCTTCTTGAAGATAACCGGCTTCGGCAGGAGGTAGCCCTCGCGTGCGTCGCCGGGGCGGCGGTAGAACGCGCAGAAGTCGCAGTCCGTCGTGCAGATGTTCGTGTAGTTGAGGTTGCGGTCGATGATGAACGTGATGCGGTCGCGATCGTGCAGTCGATTTCGCACCTCGTTCGCCACGCGACCGACCGCGACGAGCTCACGCGAGCGGAGCAGCGTGACGGCCTCCTCGTCGGTGATGCGCTCGCCGTCGAGCGCCTTCTCGAGGACCTCCGAGACGCTCACGCGACCGCCGCGCCCGTCGTCTGCACGAACCGGAGCTCGGGCACCGTCTCGAGCAGGCCCGCGTCGCGCGCGAGCTCGAGGAACGTGTAGAGGCCGGCGCGCTCGCGCGGGCCGAAGCGATAGCGCAGCTTCTCGAAGTAGCGCGCGAGGAAGCCGGCCGGATAGCCGTAGCGCTCCGCGGCCTCGTGCGCGAGCTTCTCCGGCTCCGCACGCGCGAGGCGCACAGATGCGACGAGCGCGTCCTCGAGCTCGGCGAGGCCGTCCGCGAGCGGCTCAGGGCACGCCCACACCGCGAACACCATCGGCAGGCCTGTGCGCTCGAGCCACAGGCGGCCGAGGTCGTAGTGCGGCGTCGGGTCCTCGAACGCGGACTTGAGCGCGGCGTCGCCGATCAGCAGCTTGGCGTCCGCGTGCGCGTACTCCTCGAGCGGCACCTGCTCCGCCTCCGGTAGCAGCACCTTCGTCAACGCGACGCTCGTCGCGCTCTCCGGTGTGACCGCGACGACGCGCACCTGCTCGAGCGGCCGCTTCGACACGAGCTGGATCGAGTCCACGGCACCCTCCGACGCGACACAGAGCCGCGGCAGGAGGCGCAGCCGGTCGGCGTTGCGCGCGTACTCGATCGAGGAGATCGGCGCGGTGTCGAGCTCACCGTCGATGAGTAGCTGGTTCAGCTCCGTCGGGACGCCCTGCACCTCTTCCACGTCGATGCCGACGCGGAAGAAGACCGGCGCCATGTTCACGTAGCTGATCCGGCCGAGCTTGATCACGCGCTGCGCTCCACGAGCCAGATCAGGTTCCGCGTCGGGTCGAGCACCGCGAACTCGCGCGTGCCCCACGGCTTCTCCTCGAGGTCGGCGTAGACGTGGTCGCGGTACTCGTCGTAGTACGCCTCGACGTTGTCCACGCCGAGCCGGCAGCCGCCGTCGTTCTCGTCGGGATCGATCTGCGACGGAAAGAAGTGGACGTGCGTGCCGTCACGCTCGACGATGCCGTACTCCGCCGCACGGAACACCTCGTTGAAGCCGAGCTGGTCGCGCCAGAAGTCGAGGGTCTCTTCGACGTCGCGCGCAGGCAGGACGGGGACGGCGCGGATCACCATCGCCGCAGCTCGTTGTACAGCGTGTCGCGCTGCACCGGGATCCGGCCCGCGTCCTTGATGAAGCGCACGAGCTCGGGGATCTTCTGCTCGGTGCCGCTCGTCGCGCCCGCCGCCTGGAAGATCTTCTCGCGCACGACGGTCCCTTGGACGTCGTTCGCGCCCAGATGGAGCGCGAGCTGCGCCATCGGCAGGCCCATCATGATCCAGTAGGCCTTGATGTTCGGGACGTTGTCGAGCATCAGCCGGCCGACCGCGAGCATCTTCAGGTCGTCTGCGCCCGTCGTGTGCCGGAATCCGCGCCGCTCGAACACCGTGTTCTCCGGATGGAAGGCGAGCGGGATGAAGGAGAGGAATCCCCCGGTCGCATCCTGCTGGTCGCGCAGGCGGAGCATGTGGTCGATCCGCTCCTCGTACGTCTCGACGTGCCCGTAGAGGAGCGTGCAGTGCGTCGGAATGCCCATGCGGTGCGCCGTGTCGTGCACGTCGAACCACTCCTCGGCCGGCTCCTTGCCTGGCGCGATCAGCTGGCGCACGCGCGTCGCGAAGATCTCAGCGCCGCCGCCCGGGAGCGAGCCGAGGCCCGCGTCCTTGAGCACGCGCAGCACCTCCTCGTGCGAGCAGCCCTCGAGCTTCGACATGTGGTGGATCTCCGACGCCGTGTAGAACTTGAGATGGACGTCCGGCAGCGCGGCCTTCAGCTCGCGCAGGACGTCGGCGTAGAACTCGAGATCGACGTGCGGGTTCTCGCCGTTCACGCAGTGGATCTCGGTGAAATTCGCGACGTCGTACTGCTGAACGGCGTCGGCGACGAGCTCGTCGGCGCTGATCGTGTAGGCGTCCTCCTGCTTCCGCGTCTTCGCGAACGCGCAGAACTTGCACTTCACGCGGCAGACGTTCGTCTGGTTGAGGTAGAGGTTCTGGACGAAGTAGACCTCGTCGTTCCCGCCGCGCCGGCGGCGCGCGAGATCGGCGAGCTCGCCGAGGGCGAGCAGGTCATCCGTCTCGAGAAGCGTGAGGCCGTCCTCGAAGTCGAGGCGCTCACCGGCTTCGACCTTCTCGCGGATCGGCGCGAGCGTGTCGAGCTCTTGCAGGACTGCCACCGGCGGCTACCTCTCTCTGTCGACGACGGCGTGCGTCAGCGCCTCGAGCTCCTCCTTGTGCAGCTCGCCGTTGAGGCACGCCCTTGCACGTCCAGCGTAATCGAGGGCGACCTGACGGGAGCGCTCGAGCGCACCCGTCGCGGCAACACGCACGAGCGCTCCCTCGAGCGGGCCGCCCGCGAGCGCCGTGCGCACGACGTCGTCCTCCTGCGCCGCGAGGAGCAGCGGCAGGGTCGGCGTCCCGTCCCGCAGGTCGGTGCCCGCGATCTTGCCCGTCTCGATCGTCGCGCCCGAGCAGTCGAGCACGTCGTCGGCGATCTGGAACGCGACGCCGAGCGCGAGGCCGTAGTCGCCGCACCCGCCGCCGAGCCGGCAGGCGGCCTCGAAGAGCTTCCCGGTCTTGAGGGCGCAGCGCTCCAGATACGCCTCCACGGGCGTCGACGGATCGTGCGCCTGCGTGCGCTGCATCGCCTCGCCGCGCGCGAGCGCGAGCGTCGCGGCGGCGAGGACCTGCACGGCCGCGGCGTCGCCCGTCGCGGTCAGCTCGGCAAACGCGCGCGCAAACAGGTAGTCGCCGGTCGCCCGCGCCGCGTCGGCTCCGTACACCGACCAGGCGGCGGCCTTCCCGCGCCGGAAGTGCGCGCGGTCGATCAGGTCGTCGTGCACGAGCGTCGCCATGTGCACGAGCTCGACCGCGACTCCGGCGGCGAGTGACGGCTCGCGGCCCTCCGGCGTGCTCAGGAAGACGAGCACCGGGCGCAGTCGCTTCCCGCCGGCGGCAAGCGCCTCGTTGCCGACCGCGGCGACGAGGCCCGGATGGGTCGCGACCGTGCGCGCGAGCCGCTCCTCGAGAGAATCGAGGTACGTCTCGAGCCCGTCCGTCGCGCGGATGCTCGCGAGCGTCTCGGCCGTGGTTGCTATTGGGCGTCTCCTGTGTGGAGGGCGACGATGCCGCCGGCAAACAAGCGGTACTGCACATTTGCGAAGCCGGTTCGCTCGAGCAGTGCCGCGAGGTCGGCGGGCGCGGGGAAGCGGCGTACGCTCGCCGGCAGATACGTGTAGGCGGAGCCGCCCGGCAGGATCTTGCCGAGCAGCGGGACGACCCGGTCGAACCACACGCGGTAGAACGGTGCGAGGGCGCCGCGCGGCGTGGTGATCTCGAGAATCCCGAGGCGGCCGCCGGACCGGAGGACGCGCCGCAGCTCGCGCAGCCCCGCCTCGAGGTCGGCGACGTTACGGACCCCGAAGCCGACCGTCGCCGCGTCGAAGCTCGCGTCCTCGAAGGGGAGTGCGAGCGCGTCGCCCTGCACCCATTCGACGCCGGTGTCCTTGCGCCGCGCACGCTCGAGCATCTTCGGCGAGAAGTCGAGGCCGATGACCTGAGCGCCGCGCTTCCGCGCGCCGATTGCGAGATCGCCGGTGCCGCAGCACGCGTCGAGCACACGGTCGCCGTCGCGAACGGTCGCGTCGAGCGTGATCGCGCGCCAGCGCCGGTCGAGGCCGGCCGTCATCAGGTGGTTCATCGCGTCGTAGACCGGCGCGATCCGGTCGAACATCCGCCGCACGCCCTCGGGCGCCAGGGTGCCGCTCTCTATCCCCGCTCCGGCGCCGGCCGAACCGGCACCTCCGCTCTCGGCCGGCTCCATCGAGCCTACGCCGGTCATTGACCCCATCGCCTCGCCAGCGTGTTCTCGAGGCCGAGCTGGTCGAGGGCCCGCGCGACGACGAAGTCGACGAGGTCGTCGACGGTCTCCGCGCCGTGGTAGAAGCCGGGCGCGAGGAAGAGGATCGTCGCGCCGGCTTCGCGGAGCGCCAGCATGTTGCGGAGGTGGATCGCGCTCAGCGGCGTCTCGCGCGGCATCACCACGAGCCGACGCTCCTCCTTGATCGCGACGCTCGCCGCCCGGTGGATGAGGTTCTGCATCGCTCCGGACGCGATCGTCCCGAGCGTCCCCATCGAACAGGGGCAGATGACGTAGGCATCGACCGTCGCGCTGCCCGAGGCGTAGGGCGCCTTCCAGTCGTTCTGGTCGTAGACCGTGGCGTGCGGCGCGTGCTCGAGCAGCCGCGTCAGCGTCTCGTCCCGCGAGAGCCGGGGGTTGCCGTAGAGCTCGGTCGCGACCACCTCGAGGCCGGCGCTCGAGGCGCAGACGCCGATCTCGCAGTCGGCGGCCGCGAGTGCCTCCAGCAGCCGCGCCGCGTACGGCGCGCCCGATGCGCCCGTGATCCCGAGGAAGACGTGCATCCACGGGAGATTGTGCCGTGCCGAGACCGCTCGGGGTCAGGTCGTATCACGGCTTCGTCACCGATCCGTGACCGCGCAGAGCACGGGGAACCGCGTCGGCGTGCCGGTTCCGCGCGACTCTCGTAACGGGGCCTGGCCCGGGCCTGGCCCCGCTTGTAACAGGCCTACTTGCCGCCCTTGGAGGATTCGAGGAAGATCGCGAGCTGGCGGAGCCTCGCTTCGCCCAGCGACTCGAACTTCGGCATCGGCGAGCCCGGGTTGACGCAGGACGGGCACTTCAGGTGGTTGATCTGGAACTGGATGCCGAGGTTCCGGGTGCCGATCTGGGTCAGGTCGGGAGCGCCGAGGTTCGACGAGCCGGTGCCGAGATACGTGTGGCACGCGGTGCAGCCCGCGACCGCGAAGAGCTTCGCGCCCGGCACCGCCTTCGGCGGCAGCTGCTCCGCCTTCACCCAGTGCGGCACGTCCGCGATCACCTCGGAGGCGAGCGCCTCGGACGCGGTCGCGCCCTTCCAGGTCAGGATCGCCATCGACAGGACGACGAGCACGGCGCCGACGAGGGCGAGCGGGCGGCGGCCGAGCCGGCGCTCGCGGCGCAGGTCGTAGAACGGCACGGCGAGCAGCAGGATGAGCGCGATCGTCGGCACGCCGACGGTGCCGAGGAACACCGACTCCGGCCACTTGAAGATCCGGAGCAGATAGAAGAGGAAGTAGAAGTACCAGTCCGGGCGCGGGACGAAGCTCGTCGTCCCCGGGTCGGCCGGCGCCGTGTACTCCGGCCCGAGCAGGCCCTGGTGGGTGCCGTCGTGGTGCGGCGCCCAGGACGTCCACTTCCAGATCGTCGCGAGCGCGATGATCACGGCGACGACGAAGAGCGACATCACCGTGTCGTGGAACATCGCGTACGGGTAGAACGGCTTCCCGCGCTCGGCGACGTCCTCCTTGTACCGCTTGAATCCCGCGCGCTTCTCGTCGATCGGGCGCGGCTTCTCGACGGCGGCCATCAGTCACGCCCTCCGGCGCCCGTCCCGCGCGTGACCGGCCGCGTCAGGCCCGGCCGCAGCGTGCCGCTGCCGTTCGTCTCCGGCCGCTCCGAGCCGGCGGCCTCCTTCGACCACGGCGGCGAGGTCACGCCGAGCCGGATGACGAGGTAGAGATGCAGGCCGATCAGCGCGAAGATCGCGCCGGGCACGAGCAGCATGTGCATCGAGTAGAAGCGCGACAGCGTGTCGCCGCCGATGTCCTGCCCCCCTCGCAGGAAGCCCGCCAGCCATGGGCCGAGGAACGGCGCCGTGCCGTTGAGGTTGATGCCGACCACGGTCGCCCAGTACGCCGTCTGGTCCCACGGCAGCAGGTAGCCCGTGAAGCCCTCCGTCATCCCCATCACGAGCAGCAGCACGCCGATGATCCAGTTCAGCTCGCGCGGGTACTTGTATGCGCCGAACAGGAAGACGCGTCCCATATGCAGGAACATGAGAATGATGAAGACGCTCGCGCCCCAGCGGTGCATGCCGCGCACGAGCCAGCCGAGCGTCACGTGGTCGGTGATGTTCTGGATCGACGAGTACGCGTCGTGCGGCGACGGCTTGTAGTACATCGCGAGGATGACGCCCGTGATCGCCTGCACGAGGAACGCGGTCAGCGTCGCCGACCCGAGCGTCTGCATCCAGTTCGTGTCCGCGGGGACTTTGCGGAAGAGGAAGTACCGAACGCCCCCGACGAGGCCCGACCGCTCCTCGAGCCAGTCGAGCGGGAAGTTGACCGCCTGCTGGATCTGCTGCTTCCGCTTCTCCGAGCGGGTCGGCTGTCGACGCGAGACGGTTGCCATCAGTGCATCGGCGGGTTGAGGGGATAGAACAGCTGCTCGGGCCCGTCGACGTGCTCGCCCGGCCCGACCGGCTTGTACCGGTGGATCTTCGCCTGCGCGCCGGTGCCGTCGACGTGTGACACCGAGTACCGGCTCAGCAGGACGAGGCGGCCGTTCTTGATCAAGTAGTCGAAGCGGTCGAGCGCGCGGACCGGCGGACCGGCGGTGCGATTGCCCTCCGTGTCGTACTGGCCGCCGTGACACGGGCAGCCGAAGCCGGCCGGCACGGTCGGGACGAGCTCGACCGGGCCGTTCGCGCCCTTCTCGACCTGGTTCTTGAGACCGAGGATCGAGCCGCTCGGGCCGTTCGCCTGCACCGGGCAGCCGAGGTGCGCGCAGCGGTTCGAGATCAGCGTGAAGCTCGGCACCTGCTTCCCGCCGACGGCGAGCAGGCCGTTGTTGCGCACGAACGCGGTGCGACGCTCGACCGCGCCCTCCGACGGGTCGAGGTTGAAGGTCGCCACGTACCACTGGCCTTCCTTGTAGTCGGCGACCGGGCCCATGTCGACCTCGTGCTTCTTCTGGCCGAGGAACGAGGGCAGCACGGCGAACCCGGCGACGGGGACGGTGATCAGCCCACCGATCACGCCGCCGAGGCCGAGCGTCGAGAACTCGAGGAACTTGCTGCGCGGGAACCGCTCGCCCGGCGCGGGCGGCGGCATCGCGGGGCCTCCGGCGGTGGCGGGCGGGCCGATCTCCCCGGTCCCGGCCTCGACCGTCTCACGCCGCTCCGGCTCGACGACGATCCGGTGGCCGCGCATCTCCGCGGTCGCGTCGCGCGCCCAGAGGAAGCCGAAGACGATCGCGATCGCGCCGCCGATCGACGCGATGATCATCGGGTCGACGATCAGCCCGACGAGGAGGACGGCGACGCCGATCGCGAAGCCGAGCGGCCACAAAGTCGGCGACGGGAGGTGGGGCTCCTCGTCGTGGATGTCCTCGGGTCCGGCCACAGCCTCGGAGAGTTTTACCGAGTCCGGACGTGCCCGTGGGGAACAACCGCCTCGAGACCGTACTCCGACCAGCGCCGGTCGACGAGACTTCGTATCGCTTCGCTCATCTCGATCTCCTTCGGCCACGGCCGCGCACCCTCCTCGGGCCACTTCGCGGTCGCGTCGATGCCGAGCTTCCCGCCGAAGAACTGGCGCTCGGTCGCGTGGTCGAGGTGGTCGAGCGGGCCTTCCGAGAGGATGACGTCCCGCTTCGGGTCGACGTTCGCACCGGCATAGAAGAGCACCTGCTCGTAGTCGTGGACGTCGACGTGCGCGTCGACGACGACGACGCATTTCGTCAGGCTCAGCATCCCGAGCCCCCAGATCGCGTGCATCACCTTCGAGGCGTGGCCGGGGAACTGCTTGCGGATCGAGACGATCGCCATGTTGTGGAACACGCCGGCGACCGGCAGGTCGTAGTCGACGAACTCGGGCAGGGTCGTCCGGATCGCGGGCAGGAAGATCCGCTCGGTCGCCTTGCCGAGCCACGCGTCCTCCTGCGGCGGCTTGCCGACGACGATCGACGGATAGATCGCGTCGCGCCGCATCGTCATCGCCGTCACGTGGAAGACCGGGAACGGCTCGGCCGCCGTGTAGTAGCCGGTGTGGTCGCCGAACGGGCCCTCCTCGCCGAGCTCGTCCTTCTCGATGTAGCCCTCCAGGACGATCTCCGCGTGAGCCGGCACCTCGATGTCGACCGTGACGCCCTTGACGAGCTCGACCGGCCGGCCGCGCAGGAAGCCGGCCATCATCAGCTCGTCGATGTGCTTCGGCAACGGCGCGCTCGCCGAGTAGGCCGTCACCGGATCGAGGCCGAGCGCGACCGCGACGGGAATGCGGCCGTCGGTCGCAAGCCAGTCGGCGCGCCCGTCCTTGTGGATCTGCCAGTGCATGAACGTCGTCCGGTTGTCGATCACCTGCATCCGGTACATGCCGACGTTGCGCGTGCTGTCGCGCGGGTCGTGCGTGAGCACGGCCGGGAGCGTGATGAACGGCGCCGGGTCGTCCGGCCAGCAGCGCTGGATCGGCAGCAGCGACAGATCGACGTCGTCGCCCTGCAGGACGACCTCGTGCACGGAACCGCGGCGAACGGTCTTCGGCCGCGAGTCGGCGATCGACTTCAGCGTCTGCAGGCCGCGCACCTTCTCCATGAGCCCCTGCGGCGGCTGCATCTCGAGGATGTTCGACAGCCGTTTCGCGACGTCGTCGAGCGTCTCGACGCCGAGCGCGAGGCACATCCGCCGCTCGGTGCCGAACTGGTTGATCAGCAGCGGATGGCTCGAGCCCTTCGGGCGCTCGAAGAGGAGCGCCGGCCCGCCGGCCTTGACGACCCGGTCGACGATCTCCGTGATCTCGAGGTCGGGATCGACCTCCGCCGACACGCGCACGAGCTCGCCCTCGCGCTCGAGGAGCGAGATCCAGTCGCGGAGATCCTTCAGCGGCGGTGACGCAGCCAGTGGGAGAGTTCGCCGATCGCGATCACCGAGAGGAACACGAGACCGACGACGAGCATGGAGAGGATCGTCTTCTTCCCCTCCTCGGCTGCTGTCTCTGCGAGCAGATGGAACATCGGTGGGAATCTACCCCACCTCGGCCGCCGGGAGCCGCAGCACGCGCCGCGTCCAGTGCGGCAGCCACCAGTTCCACGGGCCGAGCAGGCGCATCAGCGCGGGGACGAGGAGCGCACGGATCACGGTCGCGTCGAAGATGATCCCCGCGGCGAGGCCGATCGCGAACTCCTTGATCTCGAAGCCCGGGCTCGACGAGAGGACGAGGAACGCGAACATCAGGATCAGGGCCGCGCTCGTCACGAGCTTGCCCGTCCGCGCGAGGCCGAGCTCGATTGCCCGTCCCGTGTCGCCGGTCTCGTCGTACGCCTCGCGCATGCGCGTCAGCATGAAGACCTCGTAGTCCATCGAGAGGCCGAAGAGGAACGCGAAGACCATCAACGGGATCCACGCGGTGATCGCCTGTGTCGCGGTGATGCTCCAGAGCGACGAGCCGTGGCCCCACTGGAAGATGAAGACGACGATTCCGAAGGCCGCGCCGAGCGACAGGAGATTCAGGATCGCGGCCTTGATCGGCAGGACGATCGAACGGAACGCGCGCGTCAGCAGCACGAGCGTGAGGATGAGGACGAACGCGAGGACGTACGGGAAGTTGCCGTAGACCGCGTGCACGAAGTCACGGTCGACTGCAGGCACTCCGCCGAGCGTGGCGTCGGTCCCCTGCAGCGTCGCGTTGGTGCGGTCGATGATCGCCTGGATGCCGGGCGCGGCGCCGTCGACGGCCGGGAACGCCTCGACGACGGCGTTCGGTCCGCGCTGCCAGCCGGGCGGCGAAGCCGCCCCGACGATCCCGTCGACGTGCCTCAGCTTCGCGGCGACGGCGCTCGGGTCGGCGCCGTGCTCGACGAGCACGTCGAACGGCTTCATCACGCCGGGCGAGATTCCCGCGTCGGCGAGCAGCTGGCGGCCGGCGATCGCGGTGCCGCCGCCGGGGAAGTTCTTCAGCTGCGACTCGTTCGGGTTGAGCTGCACGCCGATGACGACGAGCACGACGACGATCGCGAGACCGACGGCGGCGACGGGCACCGGACGCCGCAGGACGAACCGCGCCCAGCGGCCCCACGCTCCGTCCTCGGGATGGCCGTGGTCGACGAGCCGCTTCGGCATCAGCCGCACGCTGTTGATCCGCTCCCCGAGCACAGCGAGCAGCGCCGGCAGCAGTGTGATCGCGGCGAGCACCGACACCGCCGGGATCAACATGCCCCCGATGCCCATCGAGCGGATGAACGGCAGCGGCAGGATGAGCATCGACAGCAGGCCGACGGCGACGGTCGAGCCGGACACGATCACCGAACGGCCGGCGTGCGTCATCGTCTCGACGAGCGCGGTCTCGACGTCCTCGCCCTCGCGCAGCTCGTCGCGGAAACGGAAGATCATCAGCAGCGCGTAGTCGATCCCGACGCCGAGGCCGACGAGCGCGATCAGGAACTGCACGATGATCGACACGTTCGTGAGGTAGGTCAGGCCCCACACGAGCGTGTACGTGTTGAGGATCGCCGCGGCCGCGACGACGATCGGCATCAGCACGGCCGGCAGCGTCCCGAAGACGAAGAAGAGAATGATCAGCGCGCCGCCGCCGCCGACGATGGCCTCGAGCAGGATGTTGCCGTTGCCGCCGCCGCCGTGCTGGCTGGCCTCCTCGAGCGGATCGTGGCCGGTCACCTCGATGTCGATCCCGCTCGGCAAGCCGTCGGCCGCGGCGGCGCGGATCTTCGTCGCGCCGCTCGTCGAGCTGAAGTTGGGCGTGCCTGCCGGATAGATCTCGAGGAACGTCGTGTGCCGGTCGCGCGACACATACATCGAGTCGTGCGTCGAGAACCACGAGCTCACGCGGGCGCCGGGCTGCGTCCGCGCGGCGCGGGCGAACGCCGCCTCGACGGCCGCGCTCTTCGTGACGTCGCCGTGCGGGTCGCGCGCGACCACGACGTCGGGCGGCCGCAGACCGGTGCCGAACGCGTGGAACGTCCGCTGGTTCGCCTCGTAGGCCGACTTGCCCGGGATCGAGAAGCTCTGGTACCAGCGCTTCGACACCTGTCCGGCGGCGAACCCGCCGAAGAGCGTCAGGACGATCCAGAGTGCGATGACCTTCCAGCGATGGCGAGCGATGATGTGGGCGAGCCGGGCGAGCATTTTTACAGCGACTGTAATATCACAACGTGACGGGTCTGCGGGAGTCGAAGAAGCAACACACCCGTGAACGGATCGCGTCGGAGGCGATGCGCCTGTTCGCGACGCGCGGGTTCGACCACGTGACGGTAGCGGAGGTCGCCGAGGCGGCCGAAGTCTCGGAGAAGACCGTGTTCAACTACTTCCCGACGAAGGAGGACCTCTTCTTCGACGAGGTGCCGGCCCGCGCCGCGGCGTTCGCGGCGGCGATTCGGGAGCGCGAGCCGGGCCGGTCGGCGATCTCGGCGCTGCGCCGGCTGCAGGACCGCGACTCCTCGCGGCTGACGAGCGCGGAGTTCGCGACGTTCGCGCGGATCATCGAGGAGTCGCCCGCACTTCGTGCGAAGGAGCTCGAGGTCATGCGCTACTTCGCCGAGACGCTCGCCGAGACGCTGCGCACGGAGCTCCGTGTGTCGGACCTCGATGCGCGCATCGCCGCGAGTGCGCTCGTCGGCGTCCACGCGCAGTTCTTTCGCCTTGCGCGGCAGCAGGCGCTCGCCGGGAAGCACGGCCCCGCGGCGGCGCGCAAGCTCCGTGCCGACCTCGCCCGCGCGTACGAGCTGCTCGAGCACGGATTGGGATCGCTAGAGGACGCGACCTGAGTGCGCGGCGAGCGCGGCGTCGACGCGCTCGTCTCCGACCGCACCGCGCGCCGCCGACTCGAGCGGCGCCGCGTCGCCGCGCAGCCGGAGCGCGGCGCGCGGCTCGTCGAGCCTGCGGCGGCCGAGCAGCGCCGCGCTCGCCGCCCACAACGGCCCGTCTCCCGGCGCGTCCTCGGCACGGAGCTGGCTGCAGAGCGAGATCAGCTCGGAGAGGTCCGCGACCGCATCGACGTCGCCGACGTCCGCGATGCGCACGAGCCCGTGCGCATAGAGGTAGTCGCCGAGCAGGAGCGCGGTGTCGGGATCCGGCGGCTCGAAGAGACGCGGCGTCCCGTAGTGCACGAGATAGCCCTCGTAGATCGTCTCCAGCCCGAGCCGGAACCGTTCCTCGGCGAGCGGCGAAAAGACGGGCTCGTCCGTGGGATCCGCCTTCAGCGCGTCGGCCCACAGGCTGCTCTCCGCGACTGCCTCCGCCGCGATCGTGCTCCACATCAGAAGGCGCGAACCGCCGCGATCGTCCGATCGATGTCCTCGTCGGAGTGCGCGAGCGAGACGAACATCGCCTCGAACTGCGACGGCGCGACGTAGATGCCGCTCTGCAGGAGATGGCGGAAGAGCGCGCCGTACCGTTCGGTGTCGCACGTCTGCGCGTCGTCGAAGTTGCGCACTCCCCCGTCGGTCATGAACATCGTGAGCATCGCACCGACGCGGCCCACGCGGCCGAGCTCCGTGAGCCCTGCCTCGAGCCGCGCGCCCTTCCGCTCAAGCTCGTCGTACACGGCCGGGTCGCGGAGCCGCCGCAGCACGCTGAGCCCGGCAGCGGTGGCGAGCGGGTTGCCGGAGAGCGTGCCGGCTTGGTAGACGGGACCGCTCGGCGCGAGCTGATCCATGATCTCCGAGCGGCCGCCGAACGCCGCGAGCGGCAGTCCGCCGCCGACGATCTTGCCGAGAATGGTGAGGTCCGGCGTGATGCCGAAGCGCTCCTGCGCGCCGCCGCGCGCGACGCGGAAGCCGGTGATCACCTCGTCGAACACGAGCAACGCGCCCGACGCGTCGCACAGCGCACGCAGTGCGTCGAGGAAGCCGTCGACCGGCGGCACGACGCCCATGTTCCCGGCGACGGGCTCGACGATGATCGCGGCCAGGCCCTCGCCGTAGCGCATCACGGCCTCCGCGACCGCATCGACGTCGTTGTACGGGCAGACGATCGTGTCGCGCGTGACCGCGCTCGGCACGCCCGGCGTGGAGGGAATGCCGAGCGTCGCGAGGCCGCTGCCGGCGCTCGCCAGCAAGGCATCCGCGTGGCCGTGGTAGCAGCCGGCGAACTTCAGGATCCGGTCGCGCTTCGTGAAGCCGCGCGCGAGGCGAAGTGCGCTCATCGCGGCCTCGGTGCCGCTGGACACGAGGCGCACCTTCTCGACGGACGGGACGGCGTCCGCGATCTCGGCTGCAAGCTCGACCTCGGCTTCCGTCGGCGCGCCGAAGCTCGTGCCGCGGAGGGCGGCGTCGCGCACCGCCTCGACTGTGGCGGGGTCGGCATGCCCGAAGAGCAGCGGCCCCCACGAGAGCACCCAGTCGAGGTAGCGGTTGCCGTCGCCGTCGTCGAGGTACGCGCCGTCGCCGCGTGCGACGAAGAACGGCTCGTCGAGCCCGACCGCGCGCATCGCGCGCACGGGCGAGTTGACGCCGCCGGGAATGAGCTCGAGCGCGCGGCGGTACAGATCCGACCGCACGCCTAGAGCCACTGCGCGAGATCCTTCGTCCAGTACGAGAGGATCAGATCGGCGCCGGCGCGCTTGATCGCGGTCAACGACTCGAGCGCGGCGGTGCGCTCGTCGAGCCAGCCGGCACGCGCGGCCGCCTTTACCATCGCGTACTCCCCGCTGACGTTGTACGCCGCAATCGGGACGTCGTACGTCTCGCGCACCGCGCGGATCACGTCGAGATACGGGAGCGCCGGCTTGATCATGAGGGCGTCGGCGCCCTCGTCGAGGTCGAGCTCACACTCGCGCAGCGCCTCGCGCACGTTCGCGGGATCCATCTGATACCCGCGGCGGTCGCCGAACGACGGAGTGCTGTCCGCTGCCTCCCGGAACGGCCCGTAGAACGCCGACGCATACTTCGCGCTGTACGCGAGGATCGGCGCGCTCTCGTAGCCGCGGTCGTCGAGGGCTTCGCGAATCGCCGCGACGCGCCCGTCCATCATGTCGCTCGGAGCGACGACGTCCGCGCCGGCCTCGACGTGCGAGACGGCCGTGCGCGCGAGCAGCTCGAGCGACTGGTCGTTGTGCACCTCGCCGTCGACGATCACGCCGCAATGCCCGTGCGACGTGTACTCGCAGAGACAGACGTCGGTCATCAGCACCAGCTCGGGGAACCGCGCGCGGAGCGCGCGCAACGCCCGCTGGACGATCCCGTCGTCCTCCCACGCCCCGGTCGCCTGCTCGTCCTTCTCCGACGGGATCCCGAAGAGGATCACCGCCTGCACGCCGGCCCGCACGAGGTCCTCGACCTCGCGCAGCAGGCCGTCGACGTCGAAGCGCGACATCCCGGGCAGCTCCTCGTTCCGGAGCGCCTCGGGCGCGACGAACAGCGGCATCACGAACTGGTCGAGCGACAGCCGCGTCTCGCGCACGAGCGCGCGGAGCGGCCCGGTGCGGCGGAAGCGTCGGAGCCGGACGTCGGGATAGCTGCTCATTCCCGCTCCCGGCGCCGGCAAAGCCGGCGCCCCCGCTCCCTGATGAGCTCCGTCGAGCCTACGCTCATGCCGAAAGAGTACGTCAGTCCCATTTGCCCGCGACGAGGCCGTCCACGAGGACGTTCTTGAACATCACCGGCGACTCGTAA